>JAYEIH010000028.1:0-4412 GCA_034659995.1 Methanobacteriota archaeon | reverse complement strand
GCGTTTTCCTGTGGATCTTTCAAGAATGTTAACGGTATTCTAATCTCAGTGGGATCACTCAAAAGAAAGAGATCATAAGCATTGTATATATAAGATCTTACGGCGCTAGACGTAGTGTGAGCCCCATAAGAACCATCAGATCGTTTTGGGGCCGGTGGTGGGAGGATGGTGAGAGCCGAGTACGGTTCAGACGGAACACTAAGGAGATCAATTCTTGCTTTTTTCTCTGGGGTGGTGGGCCCCGCACCCATCCGATTATATTCAAAAGTTTGAAAAACAGGAACTGCCATCACAAAGTTCAGCACGATAAAAAACACCAGAAGACTCTTTTTATTCTTTTTTAATATGGTATAATCAATGAATGTTACTCCAGTAAAAAGTATCATACCAGTGTATAAAGTAAGATGATCAGATACAGCTCTGTCAAAAGTAGTTATATCCAGTATGATTATGAAAAAAAGTCCTATGAGGGGAATGAGTACTGAGGGTACGAGTAGCCCTATAAATCTCAGTATGAATCTTGTCTTTTCGTCTATTTCTTCAGACACGATATCACCAAAGAAAAAAAATAAAAAAGATATTCATAAAAAATTGTTGTTCGTCAATTCAGTTAACGCCTGTCATTACAGTAGGCGTCCCCCAGTTGCCATATCCCAGATAATGAGTCCAGGTATTCCAGCCATCATATAGTATAACATGGCCCGATGAGCTTCCTCCCAAGTATCCAATTCCTGTAACGCTGTGGTCTCCGTAGTGCCCACCATCAGTCATATTTAGAACAAATGGATGCATGTCATCGATCTCATTCTTTATATCTCCCCAGCTAACCCACCAGTCATTGTAAGCATAGAGAAAATGTCCCAACTCATCAGTAGTATCCATTATTCCATTCTCTGCCTTCCGATAGGATGTCCATCCACTATAGCTTGTCCCCATAAAATGGTGCAGATGATCCAGTAGTGCATTCTTGCCAGGATAGCTCCACCCATTCTTATCGTACCAGTAGTCCACGACCATTGCGGCTGCCAGTGGGGTTACAGCCATCTCAAGGATCTGGAGAAGTGCCCACGCAGCTGGGGTAACTGGCGCTTGGATCATCACCATCGTCATAATCGCCATGCCACGCTTCCACACCCCATATTATCTTCTGGCTTCTTTGCATTCCCAAATCCTTTCCTTCTCTCATCGCTTTCATCGCTTTTTCCCATGCAGCTCTGGCTTCGCCCTCGCGTAGCTGCAGGGTCACGTTCCGTGGAACGGTGCGTGTCCTGCCATCTACCAGTCCAATCGCCTTTCCTCTTCCGTACTGCAGACTGTATGTCAGAGCACCGTAGTATACTAATCTCTCAGCTCCTCGGTATCCTTCCTTCCGTGCCTTGGCTCGTATTTCCCTTATATTGCTGGCTCGGTGGTGCAGCTCTGCTGAACTCGAGGATCGGTGGTTTCTCAACGGTAGCGGAGACCGTGATATATCCCACGTTTTTGTTCTTTTTTATTACGGGAAATACGTAGGCAGACCTCTCCTCAGAGTATGGCTTGTAGTATATCTTTGGCTTGCCAACGATGGCGTCTTTCCATGCTTTCAGTGGCTCTAGTTGACTATAGTTCTTTATATGGAACAGTGCGACCTTAGTTGCCGTAGTTACTGGGACCGTCCCTTTTTTGTCTACGTTGGGTAGTTGTGCACCAACGCTTCCTGGTGTTGCCGCAAGCATTACAGCGGCAACGAGTATACCAACTATTTCCTTGCTCTTCTTTTTCATAAAATCACCCCCCTTATATATTGGTTTTTCGTGGGCATGTCTAAGATCTCCTATGAAATATCCTGATGGCTGACTATTTATTCCTTCTATCACTTCTATTTTAATCTTCGTCACCTGTGTGCCCCTCCCTTCAAGACTAACATATCCTTGAATCCAGTAAGTGCCTGGTGCTAACTCAGGTGAGGTCTTGATCGTTAGAGTCATCTCTTTGCTCTCTCCTTTTTTTATAACTATATCTTCAGGTTCTATCCCAATTCCAGAAGAAAGAGGCTTTACATCACTTTTAAAGGGATATATCTCATTGGACCATCCAATATATTCCAGATGCCATGTGCCCCTCTGGGGCGTCACCCAAAACGTTGTCTCCACAGAGTCTCCAGCAGATACAGTCATTGTTTCTTTGTATGTGCCTCCAATGTGGGATCCCGGGTGTGGTGTAAGTCTTTCGCCCTTTGGAGGAGAATGTGTAACGTTTTCATTCTTTGAATAATCTATGCAGAGTAGAGAAGTTACTACTAAAGCCATTATTGCTACATTAACTATATGTCTTTTTTCCATGTTTTCACCTTCTTTGATCCATACTTAAAAAAATAAAAAAAGGAAAAAATTTTGTTGTTAGCAGTTTTCTAATTTTCATTTTCCAGCACGCATTTCTGAAAATCCTCGGAAAGATCTGTGACAGTAGACCCATCATAGATCACCAGTCCATTAGAACCTCCAAATGGACTATTCACCGTGCCGATAAGCCAATATTTTCCGTTCCATCCGAGTGCATCTGTTCCATTGGACGAGGAAACTGAGATATACTCAAAGGATTCTCCATCATATCTCGCAACGCTATTATTTACATTCATCAGCGTGATAAGCCAGTACTCACCGTTCCATCTAAAACTTCTTACCCCGGAGAGAAGGTACTCAAAGGTCTCTCCGTCGTATTTCACGAGCATCCACGGAGGTTTACCGCCGTATCTAATGAGCCAGTACTCGCCATTCCACTTAATAGGCTCTACAAAAAGTCCTGGAAATGTAACACGCATACCTGATGCTTCTTCGAACTCCTCTGCCAAATCCACTGCACGACCATCGTATGTTTTTATCAGTTCTTCCGCTTTTTTATTCCATGTGAGACAGTACTTCTCATTGCAGGACGTGTTCTTCCAGTACGACTCGGAATCGACCGTTTCTTTTTCTATTTCAAGATCTTTTCCGTCAAATCGATACACAGTTCTTGGATAATTTTCCGAAACTATCTCTTCTTTAAGAATCCACGTTTCACCGTCTGAAGAAATAGACGAAATATGGATCTCCTTAATATTTTTGAGTTTTTGCGGCATTATATCTTTAAAATTATTATCATCAAAGGAAACGAGGTGAAAATATTTTTCAGGTAACGTCTCGCATGCTATCAGCCAGTACTCGCCGTTCCAGCCTATCTGTTGAATGCGAATACCTTCTAGTAAAGTTTCGCCTGATATACTCGTCCCTTCCTCACCGGGCAGTGTTGGTTTGGGGGTTGGTGGGGTTCTATTGACATATCCATAAATAAGGTATATGCTTACTCCTACTCCAATCATCGCCAGTGTTAGGAGTATTATTTTTCTCATGCCTTTCCCTCAATTTTATCGTAGACTAAAAAATAAAAAGATTTGGGCTAGTTTACAGCCCAATAGTAGTAGTTCGAAATGTATCTCGTCCAGTAGCTTGTGCAACAACTTAAGTGATCTATTCTTTCAGTGTATGCTGGTGTTACAAGTACCCATTTGTTACTACTTGCTATGTAGGTTTTTAAGTTTGTACTTTCAATGTTCGGCAAGGAGGGACATGTGCCACTGTCAAAGTGTGGCTCAAAGATATCCCATCCATCACTATGGCTTGACTGTCCCCATCTGTAAGCAACATTTTGCCAACTATGCGTCTTAAAGTTATATATTGCTACTCTGTTATTGTTGCCCCCATACCTTACCACCATAGTAAAGTACAAATCGCCTTCTGAGTATCTTCTTACATACTTATCATAGAAATTTGCATTCATCTCTGTAAGATATTCCCATCCTCCATCTATGTGGTCATAGATACCCCAATACACTTTTGTCCCAGATGCTTTACCCCAGTAAAATGTTGTGGATTCCAAAGCACTTTTATCAGCGAACAATGTGGGGGCATATAACACATCTCCATATGGTAACGAAACGTCATCTCTCACTTCTTGCCCTGCATAGCTACCAACATAGGTTCCACTTTGTTTTATGATCGTTCCAAAATCTGTATGGCAGCGCCTAAGAGAACGATCTTTAAACTCTTGGCTTTTTTTGTACACAGATCTGTTTTCAGGCATTTTTGGGAATTTTTTCATTTCTTCTTTGTTCAATCCACTCTTTATTAGTTCGAGTGAGATTGGCATTTTACATAGTTTCTTCGGATCTATCGGTGCAGGTGGAGTTCTTTGCAGACCGTATTTTTCTATGATTTTTGAGGGTCTATCTCTTTCCAGCATTAAGTTGGCAGAGTTCTCTCCCTCCGCCGGCACGCTCACTACCAGCAAACTTACTATCACAGCCATTACAGCTGCGATTCCTACCATTTTGCTTTTTTTATCCATCTTTATCTACCCCCTTATGGTTTATTTTTTATGTATTTGTTACGACACAG
>JAYEIH010000027.1:0-22415 GCA_034659995.1 Methanobacteriota archaeon | reverse complement strand
AAGGAAAATAAGAAAAAGATAAATTTAATAGAGAAAAAAACAGAAAAAAACAGAGGAAAGGCAGTAGAGTACTGTCTCAAGGAAATAACGCAAAGGTGAAACAATGTTCCTCCCTCAAGAAATGAATAAAATTCTTATCCTTTCTATAGAGGGGCATAAAAAAAAGTTGATAAGATATCTCCATAAGAAAGGTGTAATGCAGATTACGGCCGCTGAAATGGAAAAAGACCGACCTTTAAAAGAATCAAAAGATATAAATTCTCTTTTAACAAAGATAGAAAGAGTATTTGAAGCTTTTTCCCTTATAAAAGAAGAAAAAACTAAGAAAGAACAGATAAAATCAATTGTAAAGGAGTATTTTATATATGAGGAGAAGAAAAAAAAGAAATTTCCTGAACTTAAAGAGTTTTTAGAGAGATACTCAGAGGAAATAAATGGGGTATATGAACAGGTAAATAACTTTTCGGAAAAAATAAGAAAAAAGATAGAAAAAATAGAGTATTACAGGAGCGAAAAGTCCCTGTTATCTAAAATAAAGTTTGATATCGATTTAAAACATTTGGGTGGGGGAAAATTTGTTTATATCTGCATAGGGAGATTAAAAAAAGACATCGACGACGAAGAGATAGAAATATACAAAAAAGAAGGTCAGGCTCTGGTTATAGCACCTGTGGAAAAAATAGATAAAGTTTCAAAAAGGATGGAAATCATAGAACTGCGCAAAAGAGGTACGCCAAAAGAAAACCTTGAAAAAATTGAAGAGGGGATAAAAACTCTTGAAAAGGATATAAGAAATCATAAAGAGGGGATAAAGAAAATAAAAAAAGAAAAGATCGGAATATTCAAAGCCTACCGCGAGATCTTGGAGGTGGAAAAAGAGAGGGCGGATATCCCCACAAAATTTGGCAAAACTGAAAAAACAATAGCAATTACAGGATATGTTCCTAAAAAAGAAACAAAAGCCATCAGTGAAGACATAGAAGAACTCACAGAGAAATATTGCCACATAGAGCTCTTAAAAACAGGAAAACCTCCTGTCAAGCTCTCCAACCCCTCGATAATAAGCCCCTTCGAGATGCTCGTTGAGATGTTTGGTACACCGAAGTACTCTGAGATTGACCCTACCTTTATCGTTGCCCCCATCTATATCATATTTTATGCAGCAATGTTTGGTGATGTCTTTTACGGACTGTTGCAGACGATTATTGCATTTTTACTGTATAAAGGTGCCGGGAAGAAGAGTGAAGGAATGAAAAAGTTCTCGTATATACTGCTGGTCTGCGGGATTGCTACGATACTTGTTGGAGCTATTATGGGGAGTTACTTTGGAGATATTTTTAAATACGGAGGATACACAGTTCCCTCTCTACTGAATCCCATAGAAAACCCGATGAGCCTACTAAAACTGGCTCTGATAATCGGAATAATCCATCTGAACATGGGGATAACGCTAGGACTTGTTAATAATACACTGAAAAAGGATTATAGGGCCGTGATACTTGAAAATGTAAGCTGGTACTTCACAGAGATAGGCAGTGGGATACTCATAGGCGCGTTCTTTCAGTGGTTTACATTCTCTGAGGCGAGCCTCAGAATAGGTATTGTATGTGCTATTATAGGCGCTTCCATGATAGTTTACAACAAAAAAGGCCTCTCGTTTTTTGAGTTCACCAGTTTTCTTGGAGACTGGCTTTCCTACGCGCGAATTCTAGCCTTGGCTCTGGCCACATCAGGAATAGCAATGACTGTAAACATAGTGGCTAAAATGGTCTATGGTCTCCCTGTAATAGGAATACTACTCGCTTTTATCGTCTTTATAGGTGGACAGCTCTTTAACTTCATCTTAGAGGCGCTGGGATCCTTTGTTCATTCCTTAAGACTTCATTATGTGGAGTTCTTTTCGAAGTTCTATGAGAGCGGAGGAAAGAAATTTGAGCCGTTTAGAGAGAAAAGAGAATATACGGAGGTGATTGAGTGATCACTGAAGGAGCCGCACTCTGTGCAGTGGCTGCCGGAATAGCCGTCGGAGGCGCAGGTCTTGGATCAGGTATAGGAACAGGAGTCTCGGGGAGTATGGGTGCAAGAATTGTAGCAAAGGACTCATCCAAGTTCTCCAAGGCACTGATGCTCCAAGCTCTGCCGCAAACCCAGGGTATATACGGACTTCTTGTGGCCGTTCTAATAATTGTTAAAACTGGGGTGATCTCAGGAACGAGTGAGGTTCCTCTTGCTGCGGGACTGGCCTGCCTCGGTGCAGGCATAGCCGTGGGTTTTGCCGGATTCTCTGCAATAGGTCAGGGGATCGCCTCCGGTTCCGGAATTATTTCTCTCTCGGAAAAGGAAGAAAACCTGGGAAAAAGCATGGTTTTTTCCATACTCCCGGAAACTCAGGCAATTTATGGCTTGCTAATCGCTATTTTAATCCTATACTTTTCTGGCGTTATGGGTGGAGAACTGTTAGAAAGCGTTCCAGTAGGGCTGGGATGCATAGGTGCCGGAATAGCCGTAGGAGTAACAAAACTCTCAGCAATGGGGCAGGGTACTGCATGTTCATCTGCAATCGCTGCCGTAAGCGAGAAGAACGAGATGTTCGGTAAGGGCATGGTTTTCTCGGTGCTTCCAGAAACTCAGGCCATCTACGGATTACTTATCGCTATTTTAATCTTGTACTTCACCGGACTGCTATCAGGAAGCATTGAGGAGATCCCACTCGGCATTGGAATTGCCTGTGTGGGTGCCGGACTTTCAATCGGAGTGGCCGGATTATCCGGTATCGGCCAGGGCATAGCCGCGGGCTCTGGAGTGGCCGCGGTCACCGAGAAGGACGAGATGTTCGGTAAGGGCATGGTCTTCTCAGTGCTGCCGGAAACTCAGGCCATCTACGGCTTATTGATTGCAATATTAATCTTATATTTCACAGGACTGTTATCAGGGAGCCTTGAGGAGATACCCTTAAGTATTGGAATAGCAGCAATCGGTGCGGGCATTGCCATAGGCGTAGCAGGATTATCTGCAATAGGACAGGGCATAGCCGCAGGCTCGGGTATCGCTGCCGTAACAGAGAAGGACGAGATGTTCGGTAAGGGCATGGTATTCTCGGTGCTTCCGGAAACTCAGGCCATCTACGGCTTATTGATTGCAATATTAATCTTATATTTCACAGGACTGTTATCAGGGAGCCTTGAGGAGATACCCTTAAGTATTGGAATAGCAGCAATCGGTGCGGGCATTGCCATAGGCGTAGCCGGACTCTCGGGGATCGGTCAGGGGATCGTCGCTTCTTCCTCAATAGCTGCCGTAAGCGAAAGGAACGAGATGTTCGGTAAGGGAATGATATTCTCCATACTTCCAGAGACGCATGCCATATCAGCACTCCTTATTTCTATCCTAATACTTCAGTCCACAGGCTTACTCTCCGGGGAATTTCTCAGTATACCTCTCAGTGTCGGAATAGCGTGTGCCGGTGCTGGAATAGCTGTTGGGATCGCAGCGCTCTCTGCCATAGGGCAAGGCGTGGTGGCGGGTTCCTCTGTAAACTGTATGGTTGAAGATGATGATATGTTTGGCAAGGGAATGGTGTTTTCCGCACTTCCTCAAACTCAGGTAATATACGGCCTACTTATCTCCATTCTCATTCTTTATTTCACCGGACTGTTATCCGGAGATATCAGGGATATGCCTATAGGCATTGGAATAGCCTGTGTGGGTGCCGGACTTTCAATCGGAGTGGCCGGATTATCCGGTATCGGCCAGGGTATAGCCGCCGGATCTGGAGTGGCCGCGGTCACCGAGAAGGACGAGATGTTCGGTAAGGGCATGGTATTCTCAGTGCTGCCGGAAACTCAGGCCATCTACGGCTTATTGATTGCAATATTAATCTTATATTTCACAGGACTGTTATCCGGGAGCCTTGAGGAGATCCCACTCAGCATTGGGATAGCAGCAATCGGTGCGGGCATTGCCATAGGCGTAGCAGGACTCTCGGGGATCGGTCAGGGGATCGTCGCTTCTTCCTCAATAGCTGCCGTAAGCGAAAGGAACGAGATGTTCGGTAAGGGAATGATATTCTCCATACTTCCGGAGACGCATGCCATATCAGCACTCCTTATTTCTATCCTAATACTTCAGTCCACAGGCTTACTCTCCGGGGAATTTCTCAGTATGCCTCTCAGTGTCGGAATAGCGTGTGCCGGTGCTGGAATAGCTGTTGGGATCGCAGCGCTCTCTGCCATAGGGCAAGGCGTGGTGGCGGGTTCCTCTGTAAACTGTATGGTTGAAGATGATGATATGTTTGGCAAGGGAATGGTGTTTTCCGCACTTCCTCAAACTCAGGTAATATACGGCCTACTTATCTCCATTCTCATTCTTTATTTCACCGGACTGTTATCCGGAGATATCAGGGATATGCCTATAGGCATAGGAATAGCAACGGTCGGTGCGGGCGTTGCCATAGGTTTGGCCGGGCTTTCTGGTATTGGCCAGGGCATAGCCGCGGGATCCGGAGTGGCCGCGGTCACCGAGAAGGACGAGATGTTCGGTAAGGGCCTGGTTTTCTCTGTACTTCCGGAAACTCAGGCCATCTACGGCTTATTGATTGCAATATTGATCTTGTATTTCACAGGACTGTTATCCGGGAGCCTTGAGGAGATGCCACTCGGTATTGGGATAGCCTGCGTGGGTGCAGGATTTGCTGCTGGGATATCGGGACTATCTGCTATAGGGCAGGGGATTACCGCCGGAGGCAGCATCACGGCTACAGGTGAAAACAGTAAGGCCTTCAGTAAGGGTATGATATTCTCAGTAATGTCGGAGACATTTGCAATCTTTGGACTCCTTATTGCAATACTGATTCTCTATGGTCTAAATCTATTTGGGTGAGAAAATGAGTCTGGAAAAGATAATCGAAAAGGTAGAGGAAGATACAGAAAAAGAAATCGGAAAGATAGAGGAAGAAACTAAAATCGAAAGAGACAAGCTGATCAAAAAGGCCAGAGGCAGAACAGAAACCAAAAGAAAAAAGATAATAAACAAAGGAAAAAAAGAAGCTGAACTGGAAAAACAGCGAATAATTTCCTCGGCAAATGTGGATGCAAAAAGAAAAATCCTGAACACAAAGGATGGACTTATAAAAAAAGTAATCTCAGAGGTAACTGAAAGAATCGTAAAGGATAAAAAGCTTTACGGAAATTTTCTCAGGAACGCAATAGAGGAAGCCAGTATGGAAGACTGTGAGATAGTGATCAGAGAAGAAGATAGGGAACTGGTAAAGGGGTATGACCTCGCAGAAGATACTATAGATGAGTCGGGGGTAATCATACGAAAAAAAGATGGAAGTTTGACAGTGGATAACAGAATTAAAAAAGTAATGGAAAGAAAAAAGAAGAAACTCAGAGTAGGAATAGCAGAGATACTTTTTGAGAGTGAGTAAAGATGGATCTAATCGTATTTATCCTAGTTCTGGTAGCCGCAGTTTCTATAGGCATCATTGTATTTATCGGTATATTCAAGGAAATTCTTGATATAGCATCATTTGGATTTTTCAATGCAAAAATATCCGGATTAAAAAGTAAAATGAATGCCCCCTCAGAGGTAAGAGAGATGGATCTCTACGAACTCGAAAATTTTATAGAAAAGTTTGATAAAAACTTTAAAAAGGACTTCAAAAGCATTGCTGACTCCTCACCGGATAGTGTGGAAATATTTTTCAGGGCGTTTCATCTTCGCTATGAAAAAGAGGTTTTGAAAGAAATTATGAGAGGCACTGAAGTGGAACCGTATGGAATCTTTACAAAGGAGATGATCAGAACGCTCCGGCAGGCTCCTCTCTCAGAGTATCCCTCAAAGCTTGAAGGTACTCCCTACGCAAAAATATCGTTCAATAAATCGCTGCAGGAAATAGAGAGAGATATAGACTTTTTGTATTACCGGGAGATCCTTTCGGCTGCACAGAAAACAGACACAAAAAATGCAACCGTTCTAAAGAGATACATAAAAACTGAGTTGGACGTGAGAAATATTCTCACAGTTCTCAGATGCAAAAAATACGGGGTGGAAAATGTTTTGGACTATGTCATTCCCATTGGATATGAGATCCCCGAATGGAAGTTAAAAAATCTTGCCGAGGCGCAGGACGTCAGTGGTGTTCTGGACCTTCTCATGGATACGGAGTATAAGTTCTTAACAGAGCTAAGAGAACGGTATGGAGAAACAAAATCACTCTTTATCTTTGAAAAAGAACTAAAAAAATACCTTCTAAATCTGGCAAAAGATCTGTCTATAATTCATCCATACACAGCTGGTAAGGCCCTTTATTATGTCATACTACGCGAAAAGGAAGTGAATGATATTCTGGCCATATACGAAGCAAAGAAAGAGGAGTTTGATGAGATACTGGAGGAGGTGATCCTATAATTGTAATAGGGGACAAGGAGACTGTACATGCCTTTGGGCTTATCGGTATAAAGGGGCACGTGTATAAAGAAGGAATAGAGATCAGAGATATAGACGCTGATTTTTTCATTGTCTGCGAGAAGGCGGCAGATGAGTTACGAGAGGATCTGGAAGAACTCGAGGAAAAAGGAAAGATAGTCGTCGAGATACCAGATAGATCGGGGAGTATACGAGAAAAAGATCCAATCGCTTCATTGGTCAAACGGTCCGTAGGAGTAGATATGAGGTGAATCTTATGAAAGGAAAAATAATACGAATAAGTGGTCCTGTTGTGGAAGCAACAGATATGAAAGGCTGTAAGATGTATGAGCTTGTGAAGGTAGGCGAGGAAAAACTCACAGGCGAAATTATAGAATTAGAAGGAAATAGAGCTATTATTCAAGTTTATGAGGATACAACAGGTATAAAACCCGGAGAGAAAGTTGTGCCCACTGGAAAGCCCCTCTCGGTAAAACTGGGTCCCGGACTAACCTCGGGTATCTACGACGGTGTTCAACGCCCTTTGGACCTAATAAAGGAGGAAGTGGGCGACTTTATTGAGAGAGGTGTCAAGGTAAACCCTCTGCCAGAGGAAAAAAAGTGGCACTTTGTCCCTGTAAAAAACAAAGGGGATACTATACATCCAGGGGATATCATAGGCTACGTTAAAGAAACAGAGCTCATCAAACACAAAATACTCGTTCCACCGGACTTCGGAGAGACCAAACTGGAGCATATAAAGGAAGGTGATTTTGCCATAGAGAAACCTGTTGCTAAAGCCGGTGGTAAAGAGTTAAAGATGTATCATGAGTGGCCGGTGCGAAAACCAAGGCCTGTGCAAGATAAATTTGAGCCTTCCATACCGCTACTTACGGGACAGAGGGTTCTTGATACCCTTTTCCCCATAGCAAAGGGAGGAACAGCCGCGATCCCGGGGGGGTTCGGGACTGGGAAAACCGTGATCCAGCATCAGCTCGCCAAATGGGCGAATGCCGAGGTTATCGTGTATGTAGGATGTGGCGAGAGAGGAAATGAGATGACCGATGTGCTTACGGAGTTCCCAAAGCTTGAAGATCCAAAGTCCGGAAAGCCCCTCATGGAGAGAACGGTACTGATCGCAAACACCTCAAATATGCCCGTGGCTGCAAGAGAAGCCTCGATTTATACAGGTATAACGATAGCAGAGTACTACAGGGATATGGGGTACAGTGTAGCACTGATGGCAGACTCAACATCGCGATGGGCCGAGGCTCTGCGAGAGATCTCGGGAAGGCTTGAAGAAATGCCCGGGGAAGAAGGATATCCCGCTTATCTTGCCTCAAAACTGGCAGAGTTCTATGAAAGGGCTGGAAGGGTAACCACACTCAACGAAAAAGAAGGTTCGCTGTCCGTTATTGGCGCGGTCTCGCCGCCAGGATCGGATTTCTCGGAGCCGGTAACGCAGAACACCCTACGAGTGACAAAGGTATTCTGGGCACTGGATAGAGAGCTTAAGGATAGAAGGCATTTCCCTGCTATCAACTGGCTCACCTCCTACTCGTTGTACCTTGAGGATGTAAAGGGCTGGTGGAAGGAGGTCTCAGAGGACTGGGTCTCTCTGAGAACAGAGGCGATGAAAATCCTCCAGAAGGAAGAAGAACTGAAGGAGATCGTACAGCTCGTAGGACCAGATGCGCTGCCCAAAAAGGAAAGGCTCACTCTGGAAGCTGCCAAAATGCTTCGGGAGGACTTCCTCCAGCAGAACGCATTCCACAAAATAGACACCTACTGTTCCCAGAGAAAGCAGGTGGGGATGCTTAGGATATGCTTAATGTTCTATGAAAAACTTTCAAATGTGATAGATTCCATCGAGTTCGAGGATATAACCAAAATGAAGGTAAAGGAAAAGATAGCGCGAATGAAGATCGTGCCCGAGGAGGAGATAGACTCAAAGTTCAGTAAAATAGAAGAGGATATTGTAGAAGAGATCGAAGAACTGCGTGAGTCCTACGAAGAATAGGAGTAACTATCTTTACTCTGTTTCCTCAAAGGAATGAATTTTTATTTCATAGTCAAAGGCGTCGTAGTAGAGATTTTCAGACTTCGTTTCCATCTCGCCCATCTGGTTGTCATAGGGATCTGACCGCCAGTGCTGTTTTTTGGGAGTGAGATCGCCCATGAAGGTTGTGTTGGCCACCATTCTGAACGCATCGAGGTTACCGAAGTAGAACTCCCGGTACCTTGGGGTTTCCCGTCGTGCTCCTCCAAATGAGAGATCCGCGGGAAGCCAACCGTATGGCTCGATATAGAATACCGCCCAGTCATGCGGTCCCGGGCTCTGTGGGTTGGCATACCAGCCAGACTGCCATCCGGAAGGAACCCCTATAATTCTACAGAGCGTAATGAATAGAAGCGCTTGAACTCCACAGTCACCACGGAGGTTCACTACACAGAACTCTGTAAGGTTTTCATAAGTTGAGTAGGTGTGCATGTAGGAGTAACGTACATTGGTGGTGATCCACTCATATATCTTTTTGGCTTTTAAGTATGGGTTTGTTTCATCACCGACAATATCAGTGGCAACTCTTTGGAGATATGGACTGAACACAATATGAGGGGGACTCTCCCGTAGGTATTTTTGTTCTGAACTATTGGCATTGGTAACCCTTGCCGGATCGATACTGTTCATCTGTTCACGAACCCTGTACTCAAACTTCACAGAAAATATGAGATTCTCTTGGGGGGTGTCCTCCATATAGATAGTGCGCTGGGATGAATTATTGGGTGCAAGTATGTACTCTTTGTGGGACGATTCCAGTAATGTGGTAGAAAGTACGGGATCCTCTTTTTTGGGAAAGGGTAGCCAACATCTGAGCTTCTTTCTAGTGATATTCTCGATAGACGGACGTACAGTGATCTCTCCTACAACCCTGTAGGTCTTTGGTGGAGCTCCATCGATGAGCTCGTCCAGTCGTTTATGAAGGAGTTTTCGGGCCTTTATCCTATGACTATCCTTTTTCATCCGTTTTTTGTACTGAGGGTCTAAAAAGCCAAGGTTGGCAAGAAATCTCTTTTCAAAAAAATTTTTTCCTTCAATGACACGATAATCCAGCTTTCCACTGCCCATCAGCTCCTCGTACTCCCCCTCGGAAAATCCCTCAACAGACTCTGCGAGTTTTTTCTTTGCTTCCTCCGCGGAAAAGGTATAATCCCCCTGAATCCGCTTGATCCGCTCCAACTCGTACTCAAGCCTCTTTTCCAATAACGACGGAAGATCGGACTCAAGCTTCTCCTTCACCATTTTCTGAGCCCTCAAAAAGTTTCCTAATCCTTCTTCGCGACGTATCTCTTCCGGAACTGGAATGGCAAGAAATTCCATTATTCACACCCGCACACTCTTTATGCCCAGTCCATAAGTATCAGGGATCTGTATTCTTCCCTTTTTTATGGATACCCCGCCTTCCACCGGCTCTTCTGCAAGAAAAAGGGAGGTATCGAGGTCTACTCTGGTTATATTTCTTGCAGATGCCACCAGATGAGAGGCCGCTGTTACAGAGACATTGGTCTCGACCATGCATCCCACCATGCACTCAATGCCCGCAGCCTCTGCAATGTGGGCGATTTTCAGTCCATTTGTTATTCCGCCACATTTCATCAGCTTAATATTGATCAGGTCAACGGCACCTTCCTTTATTATCCGCATTGCATCGAAGGGAGAGTGTACCGACTCGTCCGCCATCACTGGGATAGTAACGTGGTCTCTCACCCATTTTAACCCCTCTATGTTCCACCAAGGAACAGGCTGTTCAACAAGCTCAATGGCGTACTTTTCCATTTCAATGAGCGTTTTCACCGCTTCTTTTGGGCTCCAGCCCTGGTTGGCATCGACCCGTATCGTTATTTCATCTCCTACGGCATCATGGATCCGTGCTACTCGCTCCACATCTTTTATCAGCCCAGTGCCGACCTTTACCTTAAGAGTATCAAATCCCTGCTCAACTATTTTTATAGCATCCGCCGCCATTTTTTTGGGCTCGTTTATACCAATGGTGTAATCCGTCTTAAAAGCAGCTCTATATCTCCCTAAAAGGTCGTAAACCGGCATTTTCGCAGTTTTTCCTTTCAGGTCGAGAAGTGCCATATCGATGGCAGCCTTCATGGAGGTGTTTCCTCTCATTGCCCGTTCAATTTCCTCCTCGATTCTGGGGATATTAGAAGGATCCTTACCGAGTAGAAGCGGCTTAATAACTTTTAACCCGTTGATGATCTGTTCCGGGGTGTCACCTGTGATTCTCGGTGAGGGAGCTGCCTCGCCGTACCCTACAAGACCTTTATCCGTTTTTATATAGAGAATGACGTTTTCTGCATTTTCTATCGTTCCCAACGATATTGTAAACGGTTCTTTTAGCGGTACAGATATAGAATAGATTTCTATCTCTTCAATTTTCATTCTTTTAACCTCTTTTCTATTATCCACTGAATATCCATAGCAGAATATTTAAAACTTGCGATCCTTGCTTTTGCACATTTCAATTAGGTACTCTTGCGCAAAAGTTTCCTTTCTATGCTTTACCTATTTTTCTTTCCCGGCTGTTATATAGCAGGCCAGAGGGAAACTATTTAAAAGAAAGAGCCTAAAATGTACCAATAAAGGAGGAAAAATCATGTCATGGATAAAACATGTTCCGTACGAGGAAGCTGAAGGCAAACTGAAAAAAATCTACGACAAGATAAAGGGTCCGGATGGTTATATTGACAATATTTTAATGATACACGGACTGCGGCCCCATACTCTCGAAGCGCATATGAAGATTTACAAAAATGTTCTGCACCACCACAAAAACACACATCCGAAATGGCTGCTGGAAACCCTCGGTGTGTACACGAGTATGCTCAACGGCTGCGAATACTGCGTTGAACATCATTTTACTGGCTTGAAACGGCTGCTCAAAGACGATGAAAGAGCAAATAATATACGAAAGGCACTGGAGAATGAGTCATTTGAAGATGTATTTGAAGAGAAAGAGATTGCACTGCTGAAATATACAAAGGCACTGACAGAGGGGCCCGCTAACATTGATAAATCCTTAATCGATGAGATCCGATCCTATGGTTACGAGGACGGCGAGATCCTCGAGGTAAATCAAGTTGTAGCATATTTCGCCTATGCAAACAGAACTGTACTCGGATTGGGAGTGGACACCAAAGGAGACGTTCTTGGACTGTCTCCCAGTGGTGATAATCCAAAGGAGTGGTCACATAAGTAGACTCTCATATACTGGGTAAACCACAGCAGGATATTTAAAAATTGATAGTATTACAGAGAATTTCCCTGTTTCTGGCTATCGGACAAACATTCTTATAGTATCCCCACTACACTCCTACTATGAAAACAATAGGATTAATCGGTGGGATGAGCTGGGAATCCTCTCTCGAGTATTATCGTATCATCAATGAAACAGTCAAAGAACGGTTAGGGAATCTTCATTCTGCCGCGTGCATTATGTACTCCTTTGATTTTGCAGAAATTGAAAAATTACAGCAACGGGGAGACTGGAAAGAGTGTACATCGCTCATGATCGATGCGGCAGAGCGATTAGAGAGAGCTGGCGCTGATTGTATCGTTATCTGTACAAATACCATGCACAAGATGGCAGATGACGTTCAAAAGAATATTAAAATTCCTTTACTACACATTGCCGATGCGACTGCAGAGAAAATTGGAGCAAGGAGGCTGAAGAAAGTTGGCCTTCTGGGGACCAAGTTCACCATGGAAGAAGGATTCTATAAAGACAGGCTCGCCAGAAAATACGGACTTGAAGTGATCGTACCGGATGAAGAAGAAAGACAGACCGTTCACCACATCATCTACGATGAACTCTGTCTCGGAACTATACGAGGATCATCAAAGAACCAGATGAAGAAAATCATACAGAATCTTGTTGCAGCCGGTGCCGAAGGGATCATCCTCGGATGCACAGAACTGCCGTTACTGATCCACCAAGAAGACGTTGCGGTACCTCTCTTCGACACGACGACGATCCATGCGAAGCATGCGGTGGCATGTGCACTCGGAGAGTAGGCAAAAGGTGTTGAACCGGATCCAGAAGGATATTACTCTATTTGTCATTTATGTACCGATCTTCGGAAGCGAGTCAGATTGAAATAATAAATAGAAAATTTTATAAAGATGTAGAGTAATAACGATTTTAAAGAAGAAAAATATAGTTTGAAAATAGAAGGTGGCGATGCAAAAAATGAGATATGCAAATAGTTCGGACATAATACCAAATTGGAACGATATACGAACGAGTTCGGATATGGAGGGGTTAGGCGAAAGGTCTCAGAGAGGGAATATTAATGAGACAAGATTCTGTTAACGCGCTTCTTTCTCATGCGGGGGAAGATTTGGTCAAAATTGAAGAAGACTATAACGCCTCCTTACAACAAAAGGATATTGTCCCTTCTTTACAGATTGATATAAAAAACCTTATGGAAAACTTAAGATCCGCCTTAGACTACATGGCTCATGACATTTATGAAAAAATAATCCGACCTGTTCGTAATGCCAAAGGTCAACCGAAGGTCTCTATAATATACTTTCCTTACGGAAAAGACGAAAACGGCTTCAAATCAGCGATCGGGCGTAGTTTTCCCGAACTTAATTCCATCAGTGGCACAGTGTTTTCCCTTGTCGAGCGTATTCAACCGCATAAATGTGGTAATTCTTGGTTATATGATTTTTGCTCTATCTTAAACGACAACAAACACAATTCATTAACTCCCCAAACAAGAAAAGAAAAAAAATCATATAAAATTGGTTCCGGGGGGAAGCCAGCTATCTCTGCTCCTGCGGGTGCTATAAAAGCTCCACCTGGAGCAATCAGAATTGGTGATCAGCCAGTCATTTTTGATCCAAACACAGGAATCCCATATCCAACGCCGGGCTTGCAAGTAGAAGTCACAACATGGATTAGTTTCCTGTTTACTGATACCAATGTGGAGGTTCTTCCGCTTCTAAGATTGGCCAACAAAGAGATCAAATCCCTCGCAAAGGATCTATATACTCACATTTAACAAAGTTCATAGGCTCTTCGCCTAACACGGCACAAACGATAAGTATCCAAATTGCTCCCTACGGTCGCAACTTCTTTTATCCGCAAACGTTGAGTGAAATATTTGCAAAGATTTTTATTAGGGAGTATGCATTTAATTAGAAAGGTGTACGTAAGATGAAAGATGATTGGCGAGTATCAAATAGAGTTGCACAAATACAAAAATCCGCAATCCACGAAATGACGAGATTATCAAAAGAAGTGGAGGATGTGGCGTTTTTGTCCTGGGCGAAACCGACATCCGACACGCCGGAACATATCAAAGAAGCTGCAATCTCTGCGATAAAGAATGGGCTTACAGGAGGATACTCTGAAAGTTCTGGTTTATTAGAGTTACGAGAAGAAATTGTCAAGAAGCTCAAAAGAGATAACAATGTAGATGCTAACGTTTCACAAGTGTTGGTTACCGTAGGCGCTATTGAAGGGTTATCTGCTGCTGTAATGGCTTTGATTGATCCCGGTGATGAGGTTATCTTGCCATCTCCAACCTATTCTACCCATATCCGCCAGGTCATTATTGCTTCAGGGAAACCAGTTCTTGTCCCCACAATTGAAGAAGAAGGATTTATTTTAGATATTAAGGGAATTAAAAATGCAATAACTTCTAAGACAAAGGCTATTATATATTGTTCTCCAAGCAATCCAACCGGTGCTGTCTTTGCCGAGAAACAGCTTCGTCAATTGGCTGAACTTGCTTTAGAGAATGATCTAATGGTTATTACAGATGAAGCTTACGAGTACTTTACCTATGATGATAAGCATTTTAGCATAGCTTCAATTCCCGAGATGAGAAAGAACGTGATTAGTTGTTATACGTTTACAAAAACCTATGCCATGACAGGCTGGCGGATTGGTTATTTGCATGCGGATGAAGAGTTGATTCCGCAAATTACTAAGGCGCATATTCCTTTTGCAATCTGTGCACCGGTAGTTTCCCAGTTTGCGGCACTTGCTGCTTTGAAAGGATCCCAGGACTGTGTTGCAAAATTCAGAGAGCACTACCTCTCTACTCGCAATTTAATGTGCAGGCGTCTTGACCGTCTCGACTCGGTCTTTGAGTACAAGAGACCAAACGGTTCTTATCTTATGTTTCCCAAAATATTACCGAAGAAATGCAATGACTCAACAGCTTTTTGCAAAAAACTTTTAAAAGAGGCCGGGGTCTCAACAACGCCCGGAATAGCCTTCGGGCCAACAGGCGAGGGACATCTGAGACTCTCGTTTTGTGTCTCTGAAGAGGAGATAAACAAAGCGTTTGACAGAATGGAAGAGTATCTTGGGTAAACAGGTCGCATTGGGAATCGTCTCTTGGCAAAGTTCAGCTCAGTAAAACTTATAAAACAAACCATTCAACTGTTTTAATGATAGATCTAATAACTTTTGATACGCTCTTTGAAGTAGTTATAAGAACTGCCTTAATCTCTATTTTCACCTTTACGATAGTTCGTATCAGAGGATATAGGCAACTGGCCCAGTTCAGTCTGCTCGATGTGATTATAGTAATCGCTTTAGGATCTGCGGTGGGTGACGTGATGATCTACTCTGAAGAGGTGGCTCCTTTGTTAAAATCAATGGCAGCTATCGGAACGCTTGTTTTAATGGTAATAGTAATTGAATCCTTACTCTTTAAGGCACCGCATAAAATAGAAGAAATAGTCTATGGAAAGGCACTTACTCTTATCAAAGACGGAAAATTGATCGAGAAAAACCTTGACAGAACAAATATCACTAAAGACCAGCTTCGTTCAAAGCTCAGGGAAAGGAACATACGATACTTCTCTGAAACGAGAATTGTACGCCTTGAACCCGATGGAAAAATCAGTGTCGAACGGAAAAGGAAATAGAGCCTCTATAGAAACCTCCGTCTCACATTAGCATCTTTATCCACGATTTTCTTAAGAACCTCGCCAAACCCCTCATCGGGTGCTAATCTACGTTGGAGATATACACCAGTTCTTCCCACCTTCTCTCTCCTGGTGAGAACATTCACCCTCTCCCGCACAACATCAATGGAAAGGTCCAACATTCCTGCCGCCTCACTTTCCCGTCCTATAATACTCATTTCTTTATGGCCCTTTTCTGTTGGAGTTATCATAGAAAGATCCTTGTTTACACCACAGACCCTCTTCCCCCTCTTCAGCTCCGTAAAACGAAGAGCCCCACCGAAATGATAAAATCCTTCCTCTTTTTTGTTCATATCACAGAGAGGAAATGATATTTCTATATCATTACCAAGAACAATCGTTCCTTTTACCGCCTGCCAGGGTGTTGCCTGTACAATCTTCCTTTCCAGTACTGTGAACTCCCGAAGGGTTACCTCCAGAAGATGGGCCTTGACCTCGACAAATATATCAACATCGCTCTTTTTGGTGACATCCCCCCGGGCTACGCTTCCATAGACAATGCAGTAATACTGTCCGAGCCTATCCATGAGTTTGAGGGCTTTCTCACGCAGAGTTTGTAAGATCTCCCATCGTTTTTCCGAATAAACTACTTCTCCTCCACAGTTTTTCCTTGCTCCTTTCATCTACTTCTCCTGTTTTGAATGGACAATTGCAATTTTTAACTCTTTTTTTGTTTTTTCATCTACGCCATTACAGAATTTTTCCATATACTCTCCGCAATGCCTGGCAAAAAAGAATACAATAGCCCGTTCCACATCTTCTCTATCCTCATCCAGAGCCTCAGCAAGACTGGCAACGGCTTCGTCCCAGTACTCTTTTTCTATTTCAAAAGATACCTCCTTTTTCATTGTACCAGCTCCTCCTTTGTTATATAGACATACGGATACTTATATGGAAACCAGTGCCTTGTTGTTTTCGCTGGAAAAACCTCATTTCTTGAGGCTTTTTCAATGACCTCTTCCTTTGACGGTGCTTTCCTTAAAAAGGCAGTTTTTCCGTTCTCTACTTCCTTCAGAGCAGTTTCAATGGCATCCACATATCCAAAATCATAGCCCTTATCCTCGATATGCCGTATAACATCCTTCTCTGTTTTCAGACCATAATATTTTTTTCTATAGGTAATAATAAATGCATAACTATCAAAATGACCCTCATAATCGTTTAGAGTATCATAATCAAAAATCTCCAGAATTCTTTCAGGCTTTTCATTAAGAATGGGATACCACGTGTAAAGCTTTATCTCATCATCAAAGTAATTCAAAAGAATACAGGGGATCTTTTTCACTCCCATCCTTTTGAGACCATCCCATCTGTGATGTCCGTCTATAATAACCTTTGAGTCCCTGGCCACAAGCATCGGTTTGTAAAAGACACCCTTTTCATTTATACTCTTGATCAGAAGCTTTGATTCCAGGGGATCCAGAGCCTCATGTGGTTTCAGCAGATCAATGTCAATGTTCTGTACTCTCATAATTCTCACCGGTTTTTCTTCGAACTTTGCTTTTTCAACGCCCATTAACTCACCTTCAGGATATAGAATCTTCCAATGGTACAATCGCTTATAGGCTCTAAAGAAACGTAGATTTTTATATCTTCTGCTTTTTCTTCCACCGAGGAAACCTCCCACCATGCACCGGTGGTCACCCTCCTTCCCGTAAGCGCCACAATCATATCGCCTACCCACGGCTCATCTGCTCTGATTATCGCGTTCTTCTCAGTAGTCTCCATAATGTACTCTGCCAACTCCTCACAGTCCTCGCCGTAGAGAGGATCGAAGACTACACCATTCGTCCACATCATTAGTGCGGCATCTCCTCCTGTAATACTCGGAATAACTCCAAAGTCATCAAATAACACAACGTCAACCGTGGGGATAAGCCCAATTATCACAAACAACGCAACGCTTTTTTTGCTTCTGAGGTACTTCTTGGCAAAGGAAGCGATCATAATCGCCCAGAAGGGCATCGTATGAAACCAGTACCTTCCACCATATAATAGTAGAATCGGAAGGCTTCCGAGGAGAAACATTTTTACAAGCTTATAGGACTCACCTGCCTTTCTATACCCCACTATACCCAGTGAGATGAGAATGGGATTGACAAACTGAAGACTCAGAAATCCAAAGAGAAGATGGACAGGCGATGAAAAGGTCTGTACAGTACTTTCCAGTGCATTAAAGTTCCCGAGTATTCGTAAAAACCACGGCAGATAGAGGATAAGTGAAAATGTGGCAAATTTCTTGTAAAAATCCATATACTCATACTTCACAGAAAATAAAAACAGACAGAACAGTATGATAAAGGGAAAACTCAGATGGGAGTAGAGACAGAGTGTCATCAGGAAAACAGACAAAATAAATTTTTTCTTTAAAAAGCATATTAAAAGTAGAGGGAGAAGAATATTCACCAACATACTTGGAAGGATCATTGTGTTTATCATGAGAAACCCGATATCCATCGAAAGGAATATCAACGCCAAAAAGGCTATTTTTTTATCCAAAAGGTACCGTACAAAAAGCCAGTTGGTGAAAAGAGCCAGAGGATAAAAGATGGCCTGGAGAACTCTTCCTCCGTTGACTACGTTATTCTCTGCACCTGCACACAGTGCGATGAGTAGATGGAGAACCGGTGGATACAGATGCGGTCTTCCTGCAGGGGCAAACTCCCACGAGTCCCAGACAGGAATGGTGCCTAACTCCAGAATCTTCCTTCCAACGGCCAGATGATACCACGTGTCCACACAGTTTGGTACAAACTTGTACCAGTTAAAAATAAAAGAAACAAATATAAAGAGTATGAGTCCCACGGAAACAATATCTATTCTATCCAGTCTTTCTATCTCTATTTCCATCGTTTCCTTTTCTTCAACTCTGAAATGTCTGTATAAAAATGCTAAAAACTTTAGAAACGCACCCAAAATGAAAAATATGAGTATAAACACCCACCAGCCGTTAAAAAATAGAATACCGTAGAATACTGCCACAAAAAATGATATGCCCTTTACCACTCTTTTTTTTCTGTTCCACAGCCGGAGTGCAGCAGGAAGAAGGTACGCTGTGGAAAGAAAAAATATTGGTTTATACCAGTCTCCAAAGATTTTTTTGCAGAGCTCCTGATATAGAAACGCCAGGTATAATGGGAGTTTCGCAACGGACCGTAGATTTCTTTCCACGGCAATGTCTACTGGCTCGTATCGGACTATTGCCGTATAGAGAAGATTAAGAATTCTCCCCGATACTGATAAGATGAGAAAGAAGAGCCACGAGATCTTTATAAAGGAGAGCACGCCGAGAAAAAAGAAAATAGCAGAAAAAATACGTAAGATTTTCCTTTTATACCAGAAATACTCT
Organism: Methanobacteriota archaeon; assembly: GCA_034659995.1. Lineage (GTDB taxonomy): Archaea > Methanobacteriota_B > Thermococci > Methanofastidiosales > B48-G16 > JAYEIH01. The sequence goes on along the minus strand of JAYEIH010000027.1, from coordinate 3,639 downwards.
GCGATGGGAAAACAAAAAAGTGTGGAGAGAAAGTACGCAGGAAGGTGGAAGTTCTCCCCGATAAGCCGTATACAGAGCTCCTCAAAGAGATTTATCGGATCTCTCATTATGTTGTATACGTACTTTTCATTTATATTCCCACCTTCTCACAATAAGATTTTTAAACAGCCACTCAGTGGATATAGTACGCTCCCGTAGTGTAGTCCGGTTAATCATACGGGCCTCTCGAGCCTGTGACTCGGGTTCAAATCCCGGCGGGAGCATGCTAATCTTGTCTTTAATTCTCTTAATATTTTTCCTGTTTTTATTTGAGAAAAGAGTTCCTATATATTCCATATAAAGATTTTCATCTTAATAGATCTTTTGATTTTGGCCGTTTTCGGGAGTTTCTGCACCCGTGATGAGAAACACTCACAACCGCAGAGATCGGCTCCTATTCACGTTTTCAGGGGGCAGAGAAAGCATATGGAGTAAGGAGATTCATCTCATTCTGATATATCTTCTATAACCAGTTCCAACGGCCCAAACACTCATTCTCTCCAGATTAAGATCAATGCCTGCAACTTTTGCATAACGTTTTCTTATAAACGTAAAGGTTTTTATTCCGGATCTGTACTCTTTTTTAAAAAGGCCGGTGCAGTTCAGGAAGGAAAACTTTATATTTAATATCCAGAACTGTGTTTGCATGAAGAAGTTTCGCTACTCAAAAGTCCAAAAGGAACAAGCTGAGGAAGGCGCTGTAAACACTACGGTTCGGTGGCTTATTACAAAAAAAATAGGAGCGGAAAACTTTGCGATGCGGATGTTTGAAATAAAGAAGAAAGGATACAGTCCTCTTCATTCACATCCCTGGGAACACGAGGTATTTGTACTTGAAGGCAAAGGTGTTGTTCGGGGAGGAGACTCCGAGGAGAAAATATCAGAAGGTGATGTGATCTTCATTCCTGCTAACGAAATTCACCAGTTGCGGTGCAGGGGTGAGACGCTGAAATTTTTGTGTCTGATTCCTTATAAAGAGTAGATTTCATTACTTGACAGCGGAAAGACCATGTTATTAAGAGTTTAAACTGCTTCAATCAAAAGATCCTTGACATCATATCCAAATAATGAGACCATATCTTTCGAAAGTTTCACTATCATGTTAGTATTAAGGTTTCTTTCTACATAAATATTGGTTTTTTCTATCTTACCTGGAACTCTCAATTCGTTTTTATCCTTTGTGAAATAAGGCCTCTTACGACCCTTCAACTTAAGAACCCGCTCAAAATTATCTCCATGAAGACTGATCATGATACCACATATTTTTCTCAGCATTTCTATCCAAGATGTTACTTTGTATTTTTTGCCTTCAAACCTGAAAGAAACAATAGACTTTCCGGTATAATTTTCACGTTTTTCGAACGAGGCTTTTGAAACAGGATACTTTTTCTTTCTCATTCTCTTTTGGACTGTAGTACTCTCACCAAGGATACGGGGGGCCAAAAAATTTTCCACCTCACTGGAATCAGGTTTATGCCCACACAAATTCTCAGTTGTTTCTGCAATTAGGTCTATAAGTCTTTCATCGGCTTCATTTAGAAGTTTATTCCATGCCTTTGGAAATGTTTTTCTTATTAAGTTCTTTTTTTTCTTGCTTCTATGAATTCTTTCGGCATTATTTATTGCTTTACCGGAAATTACATTCTCTTTGGAAAGAAACTCAAAAAATTTCTTTGATATGTCTTTAGCTTCTTGGTCGGATATTTCAATCGTATAAAATTTTCGTTGTTCCCAACTTCCTTCATTGAGCGGCAAATAAAACCACCAAGTAGTTCCATTTGTCAATACTGCTGTTTTAACACCCTCCTGGAATGAATAGTCCAATAGTTGCTTTCGATGATTTTCTAAATCTTCTCCACCTCTTTTAACTTCAATGAAGACCTTTTTATAACCATTATGCTTTAAAGCGTAATCGACCTTTCTTCCGCCTACGGAGCACTCTGGATGGACTTCGTCAACGTTAAATGTATCCCATCCCAAACAGTGTAATAACCTCAATATCACTGTTTGTCTAATAGCAGCCTCATCAAGAGAAACAATTGTCCTATTTAATTGGATTTCTTTTATCAACTTTGGTAACTCCTCTTCCAGTTCCATAATATATTTTTCTTTCTTTTATATTTAAATCTTTCTTTTTTCCTTATCTAAACGAACACGCTCCTTATTCCATATTCATAAAAATTTATAAATAAACCTTTGTGGGCTCTGAAGGTAAAACTCTTCCGTTTCTATACCCTCCACTTCCAAATCTTAGCATAATTACTACAAAAAAAAAGAAAAAGAGATAAAAATTCCTGAAATTACAGAGAACTTCCCATAAACTCAGATAACTTTTCCATAGGTACCGTTCCGGTAATCTCAACGAACTCATTGTCCTGGGAGATCTCGGGATCGGAGATTACCCCGTTTTCCATCTGGGTCAGAGCCTCCTCTCCATGCTCCGCCGCATCACCTTCCGTTTTGAACTTGAGAACCATCTTCAATTCCAACGTCTCTTTACTCTTCTTTGCCAGTGAAAATCCGATAATCGTACTATCTGAGATGTTGGTATACCCTTCCTTCACCAAGGTGGTTATACCCCCATTTTCGGGCAATCTATCTACTATATCCTTTATATCCTCATCAGTACCGTACGCTGTCTTTCCTTCCCCATTAATTGTATCGATAACCCCTTTTATGTACTCCTGATTCTCTGCCCTATAATGCAGCACCAGGCTTTCGCTAAAAATCACTTTTGAACTCTTTCTGCCGTAGTTATCTTCGCATTCCGACCAGATCTCAGCATCTTTGTACTCTTCAACGCCTTCACACGCTCCTGTTATCGCATTAATTTCCTCCTTCTCAAATTTTCCCTGTAAGAGGGCGATCTGAATTTTATTGGAGTTGCTTAATCCCGCTCCAATCATGTTCATGCTCTCATAGCTGAAACCAAAATTTTCGGGTGTTTCTGTTAATGAATCGTAAAAATTCTTTAAATTTGGCTCTTCACGAATAGTTTCCAGATCGATGACCATGATATAGCCAACACCCTCCGGCATTATCTTTACCATATCTTTTGTAGTATCAACGGTTGTTTCCTTAGAGCTCTCCATGCACCCTGCCGTAAGAAGAACCGCAACTACTGCAACAACGGATGCTTTTTTTCCTTTATTTTTTATCATGAAAATCCAGTATGTAATATTCATGCCCTTATAAATTACTTACTGAACTCCTAAGTAAAGATGTGCGCAAAAGTCGCACACTTTTCCAAAACCTTTATAAAGGAGAGATTAATCAAGTAGTTCAACCTCCTTTTAGGAGAGGAAACATCCTGCTCTTCTTAACTCCTCTCCACTTCTATATTACTCACTAAATCCTGTGCCGCATCATTTTTTTTGCATACCCATCTTTCTGACCGAAAACGCCATCGAAGACCTCAACTCGTGGTTTTTTTCCTTCATAGTAAACGATCCAGTAAGGGTAATAGAGCTTATCAATATCCCATATCTTTGTCCTGCCCCACGCGCGCAGAACCTTCTTTACCTCCTTCTTTGTAATTGTTTCCCGAATTATCGTATCCACATCAAGGAACTCCTCTTCCATAGTGTACTCAAAGTTAAT
>JAYEIH010000026.1:0-22555 GCA_034659995.1 Methanobacteriota archaeon | reverse complement strand
AGGAACAGGATGCCACCGGTCTTTATTACTTCGGCGCCAGATACTACGATCCACTCATCGGAAGGTTTATTACCACAGACCCCGTAAAAGGTGATCAGATGAACCCACAGACATTCAATCCATACGTCTACTGCCTGAACAATCCGTTGAAATACATAGACCCAGCAGGAGAACGCCCGCTGAACTGGCCGGAGGAGGACTGGTGGGGAAAGGACTATGGCAACACAGGGGAAGGACAGGAGGGAGAGGGTTCCTCAAAGAGGACGCCGCAAATGTCCGGGACACCGATAGAAATTACCGAGAGGGACTTCCCGGTGGACTCTGTGGGAGTTGAATTCAATCTTTCCTTTCTTGAGATTTTAGGAGTTTCTGGAGGTGTTGGTTTTGTGATAGATGAAAATTTAGATTTAAAGGCATTTAAAATAGAACAGATAGGTGGGGGAATTCTTCCGCCCGGAGGTTCCGTTAGAGCCTTTATATCTTCTTTAAATTCAGAAGAAATGGCGAACTCTAAGTATCATGCAACAGAAGCCAACATTGCATGGGCTTCTGGCGAAGCTTCAGGGGACATGAGTGGGCCGATTCCTCAAACGCTTGCTGTTGGTGCAGGTATGGTGCTTCCTGTGGCTAAGAGAGAAGGAAAATGGAAACTTGTACCCTTTGGAGGTCTTTGGCATTGCAAAAATACATGTATCTGGGATTAGGTGTCTAAGATGAAAAACGACGATGTACCTTTACTGGTACGGGATCCTGCGATAACAAAGAGTATAGGTGTAACAATGCCTGTGATCAGCATCCTCCTACTTTTGTTTCTCTTATTTTTTCCTGAATTATCTTTTTTTGTGAGTGCGATCATAGTTGTTTCTATTTTATTAGGCCTTATTTTTGGTATCCATTTGTACATTATAGGATGCATGGCAGGGAAATTTATTTCTATCAGTAAAAAAAAGAGTATCTTTTTCTCCAAATTCGAATTTTGTGGAAGAAAGATCATTTTTGATTATAATAATAAATTTATGAGATATACCTCTATATGGGTCTTGAACGTGGCTACAGCCCTCATTCTCATCTGAAAATGTGGACAAAAACGACTTTTAGTGTGCCTACTGTTAAGGATCCAGAGGAATTAATTATGAGGAGGGTATCTTTGAGTGTATTTAGTGAACTCATGAAACCTCACAAGTACATCCAGGAGAATCTCAAGAAGTACGAAGAGATACCCGATCTCTTCTTCCTTGGATTCACCAGAAGAAACAACGACACCTACCTCCTCGCAATGCTCGAGTGGAAGGTCACCCCAGATGCGATTGTCAAAACTTTGGACGCAATGAGCGAGATCGTTGAGAGATACGAGGAAGAGAGGTAATATTCCTCACACCAAAGAGAAACCTATAAAAACTGTGAAGTGCAAATAATGCCATGCTTTCACAAAAAGAAAATGAAATCTATAACAGAGATACGGGAAGCTAAAAAAGATGTCAAAATGGGGAAAGTACGGGATTTTGATGGATTATAAAGGAACCTGAGGTGAGACTCTCTGATTTTTGTAACTAAAACTCAGTACACAATCAAAACTTATAAAAACCAATAATCCAGAGTGAGTGTATGTCGACAAAATCGGAAGAGAAAGATCTCGTTGTGATGGACAGAAAGGTGCTGAGAAGCGTTATCGCAGAGATAGAGGAGAATCTTGATATACTGGAATCATTGATGAATGATGAGATGACAAAAGAAGCGGAAAGGAGAATGAAGGAGATCAAAGAAGAGAAGGTCACACCGATAGAGGAAGAGGAGATATACGATCTGTTGGAATGTGATTAGATGTCGTGGAAGGTAAGGGCACATCCCCTGCTGAAAAACGATCTGGAGAAACTTGACAAGCATGATCGACTGATCATTCGTAAGATGATAGACAAAATAAGAGAAATTCCTGAGAGATATAAACGACTCAAGCATTTTACCGATTTTTACAGCGTGAGAGCAAAAAATTTCCGTGTAATATATTTCTTAGAGGAAAACACTATATTTCTCTTGATTGTCGGGAGTAGAAAAAGAGTGTATAAGGAAATGAAAAAGAGGATGGAGGAATAGTATCATGACCCCACACCTTTTTATTCCCTCATAGCCTTTAAGAGCCATGAAGATCGCGATCTGTGCGAGCTTGGAGTTCACCCATAAAATATCAGAGATTGCCGAGAAGCTGGAGGAGCAGGATCATGAGGTGATTATTCCCAAAACCGCTGAGCTTATCCTTGAGGGAGAACTGCGTCTCGAGAAGATCAAAGAGGAGAAGGATACCGGGACGATTGTGAAGAGGGCTAAAAGGCTGGATGTTATCCGGCACTACTTCAAAAAAATCAGGGAAACTGATGCCGTTCTCGTCTTGAACTACGATAAACAGGGGACCAAAAATTACATCGGAGGTAATGTCTTTCTTGAGATGGGGTTCGCCCATGTGCTGAATAAAAAGATCTTTTTGCTCAATGGTATCCCCAAGGTGCCGTACAAGGATGAGATTGAGGTGATGGATCCGATTATACTGCATGGTGAGCTTTCACTGGAATAACCCGTAATATTTTTATAGATTTAAATAAGAGTTAAGTTTATGTCCAATGATGCTCTCCCTGCCTTTGTTCAGAAAAATTTAGATCCTAATGAGCAGGTTCTCCACACGTTAAAAAAGCGCCTGCGTATTGAGGCCAAGCCCAAATGGCTTGTTGTTACCAATAGAAGGATTTTATTTATCGATGAGAAGCTCTTTGGTCGGTACGATCTTTTTGGTATCCCCTACGAGAAGCTGGAAACGGTGGAGTTCAAGGCTGGAATAGTGGCCTCACGTTTTAGGGTAACAAAGGAAGACGGCAAGAAAATGGAGCTTTCATGGCTGAGCAAGGAGGAAGCAAAGGGGACCATACAAACGATACGAAATGCGCTCAATGAGATAGCGGTCGAGCCAATTACGATACAGAAGAAAAAAGGGCTTAAATCTGAAGAGTGGAAACTTAATAAACCCAGAGAGACTGTCAGTAGATTTGTTGGAGCGGGAGGTCCAAAGAAGAGTACATCGGGAAAAGATTCCATAGAGAAACTAAAAGGGCTCAAGGAACTCTATGACAAGGGAATAATTTCCAAGATAGAGTATGAAGCAAAACGGAAGAAGTTTCTGGATGAGCTGTGATACACCCAAACCATTTTTAATATCTCTTACATGGAATAACTATGAAGTACGCAGATGCCGGTGTAGATATTTCCGCAGAGGAACAGGCGGTGAAGGAGCTTCTGAAGGTAATAAAGCCCTCACTGAGTTTCAGGAAGGACACGTTGTCTGAGGCGGCTGGATACACAGGGTATATAAAGCTTGGAGAGCAGTACCTGGCGTTATCCACCGATGGTGTCGGGACAAAGACTCTCATTGCAGAGAGGCTGGAGAAATACGATACAATAGGAATCGATCTCATTGCTATGGTCGTGAACGACCTTATCTGCGATGGATTTGAGCCGATTGCACTGTCGGATTATATTGTTGTACAGGAACCCGATGAAAACTTCATGAAGGAGTTTGGAAAAGGACTGTTAAAAGGAGCAGAGGAGGCAAACATTGCTATTATCTCGGGCGAAACTGCCACCCACTCAAATATGGAGCAGAAATTCGATTTGGGTGCCACAGCTCTTGGTATAGCGCAAGCTCCTCTGAAGCACAGTACAAATGAAGGAGACATTATTATCGGACTCCCTTCCTCGGGAATTCACAGCAACGGTATCTCTCTGGCGCGAAAGCTCTTTAAAAACAATGAAACGCTTTTAAGAGAGGTGTTGAGACCCACGAAGATCTATGTGAAGGACGTGCTAAATCTTATTTCACGAGTAAAGGTGAAAGGACTCGCCCATACTACAGGAGGAGGTCTATTAAATCTACAGAGGGTAGCGCCGGGAGTAAGGATTGAGCTTCCCGAGATACCATCTATCTTTAAGGAAATAATGGTGCGGGGAGTGGCCTTTGAGGAAATGTGCAGGACGTACAACATGGGTGTTGGGTTTGCCGTAATTGTGGACGAAGAGGATGTTAATAGAGCCCTGAAGACCCTGGATGATAGTATTGTTATCGGCAAGGTCACGGGAGAAAAAATAATCGTTGATGGTCATTCAATAAGTCTATAGCGTATCTTTCCCGTGTTGAGGTTGACAGTGGCAAGATAGACCTGATTATTTTTTTTGATAGCTATCTTTAGCAGACCGCCACTGAATGTATATCTCAAGGTTCTGTACCCCTTTTTATTATAGTACTCCATCATCTTTGCCACCGTTCTGTACTCATCAGGTGAGCGTTCTTCTTCATGTCTTTGCCGTCTGGATAGCAACTTGGAGGGTATATAGAGAATGAGAACTATCAAAAGAATAAGCCCGATGACGTACTTCCATACGTTCATATAGTAATCTTCAAACGCTTCAAACGGCTTTTCTATAACAGGAGAGCTCTCTGGAGGGGGTGATTTTGCTGTGCCAAAGGTTAGGGATTTCACCAGAATAATCTCGCATGCCCTCTCTCCCTCGTCCTCCAGGGTGGTGGATGACGGCCCCCACTCTATCCGTTCGATTTTGTTTTCCATCTGCCTTTCACCGGTAATATGCACAAGGGCCCCAGATATTCTGAGATGGTCTCCCTCTTGTATCGTGAGGATATCATCAAAGATCTCTTGAGAGGCCGGAATGAGATGATTGTTGCTTATATGAGTTCTCAGGTAATATAATGATATATTTGAGTTTTTGGAAATATACTGGTAACTGCAGTATCTGTACTCCATCCAGACATTAAGATCCTTCTTGACCTCAGGTTTTAGGAGATCCCCCCATACCAGTGCCAGATCCACAAGTCCAAAAGGTGCTTTTTCCTCCTTATAAAACCGAATGCCCATTACCTCTCCCTCCACCGTGTAATCCATCATCTCATCAATGACATAAACAGTTCCTGTGGAGCTTTTTATCGTATGGTTATCCTCAAACCAGTAATCTTCTCCAAACTCATAGACATTCGGTGCTGCAATTACTGAGGGGATGAGGATCAAAAGAACGATCCATTTTTTCATATTTGATCTCTTTATTTTAAAATATAAAAAACTTCCATTAACCTTTTTAAGTTTTTTAACATGCAGGAGGTATGAGAGCATTGTATGTAGGGCGGTTTCAACCGTTTCATAAGGGGCATCTCCATAACATCAAAAAAATCCTGGAGAAAAATGATGAGATTGTAATTGCCATAGGATCGGCACAGTACTCGCACACCCTGCAGAACCCTTTCACCTGCGGGGAGCGGATAGAGATGATAAGAAAGGCACTGAACGACCTCTCGCGAGTTGTAATAGTTCCGGTTACCGATCTTCATATACATGACGTATGGGTAAGCCATCTCTGCTCTCTTGCCCCAAAATTCGATTATATTTACTCCAATGAACCCTTGACCGTGAGGCTTTTTGAAGAAGCAGGGTTTGAGGTGAGATCTCTCCCGCCGTATAGAAGAGAGACCTATAACGCAACGGAGATACGCAAAAAGATTATCGATGGAAGATCCTGGGAGGAGTATGTTCCCAAGGAAGTGGGGGAATTCATAAAGAAGATCGGTGGCGATGAGCGACTGCGAGAGCTTGTCAAGAGTGATAGGTGATCCGATGCATCTGCTCTTCAAACATGTGGATTACATTTTTTGGAAGGCAAAGAAAAAGGCTATAGAGAATGGGGAGGAACTTACAGAGAAAAATAAGGAAAGAACGGTGGAAAACGCACTGCTTGTATATCTGGCCATAGAAAAAGGGGACAAGGACAACGTAGAAAAAGCAGTGGAGGAAATAACTGATGTGGCGGAAAAAATAGGCGTAGGCCATGTGGTGTTATTCCCCTTTATTCATCTTTTTATCCATGCCCCTGCCTCACCTCATATCGCTATGGAACTGCTGGATGCAATTGAAAGGAAGTTGGAACGAGAGGTGTACAGAGTCCCCTTCGGATGGTATAAGGAGTACGAGTACAGAAGCAAGGGACATCCTTTATCCACATTATCCAGGAGGATACAATGTTCTTAGCACTCAACTCCGGCGGAATAGATTCCCCGGTGGCTGCACATCTCATTCTTAAGAAAAAATATGAGATAAACTTTGTCTATTTTGACAATGGGGACACAAAAACGAGAGAAAGAACTATTGATACTATAAAGAGACTTGCAGCAATTCATAGCAAAAAATTTGCACTCTGCGCAGTGCCTCTTTTACCTCTTCTCGATAAGTTTCTGGAGAAGACGGGGCGATGGGATAAAAAGTTTATCTGTATTTTCTGTAAGCGAATGATGTACCGAATAGCAGAGCGTATCGCTGAAAAAGAAGGCTATAAAGGTCTTGTTACCGGTGAAAACCTCGGACAGGTTGCCTCCCAGACCCTGCAGAACCTTTCTGTCCTTGAGGAACCTGTGGAGCTACCAGTCCTGCGGCCGCTACTCTGTATGGATAAGGAGGAAATAGTAGCGATAGCCAGAGAGATCGGTACCTATAAGATATCAATAGGAAAGAGCAAGGAATGTTCCTACGTGCCAAAGTACCCGGCTATAAACACGCGGTTAGAGAAAATTAAGGAGTTGGAAGAAATGCTGGATATAGAAAGGATGATCAAAAGATCGGTAAAACGGTCCACTCTTTAATTCTTCTTAATGATCCTTGCTTTCTCTATTTCGTAGACGCCTGCGTACCGAGAGTATGTTTTACTGGCTTTGATTATTTTTATTCTCTTTTTAAATGTGGGTCCATCATAGACAAAGGTCTCTATCTCACCGCCTTCGCCGGAAGGATTGATTTTGTACTTTTTTTGAAGTTTTGTGAGATCACAGACGGTATCCCTGTCGATCTCCCTACCGAGCCAGCTCTCATCAAAGGGATATGCAAATACGCCGGTGATAAGCGTCTTAAATCCAGTTGAGATCAGTTCATTGAGAAGCAGGACCTGGTCCATCTGCCACAGGGGATTGATGGATTGAATGGATACCTCTTTGCATACCCTCTCAATTCGCGAACGCTGGTACTCGGATTGGATCGCACCGCTGACAACGCCGTCTATACTATATTTCTCTTTTGCAGCTTTTATCGCTTCTTCGAGGTCCTTCAGTTCCTCCTCTTTCTCTCCCTCTGTTTCTTGAATAATCAGGGGGATATTCATAGCCTCCGCCTGCATCTCCGTAAGCGCGATATTTGGCGTGTGAAACATGTAGCTCTCTTTATTTTTGGAGATTATGCTTATCAGACAGCTAATAGTATGGTTTTCCATTACCTTATAATGGGCGCAACAGGAGTCTTTCCCACCGGAAAAGAGAACACCGACGTTCATGCTTTACCACCGTTTATACCTTAAGATTGATCACGCACTCGGCAATATTGCTGCAGTGCCGCTGCACCGCGTCCATAGAACTCACGATTGAGGAGAGTACCACCGATTCCACCCCTTCCTTGGATGAAGACATCTCTATCTCCTCGAGAAGATCGTTTGCGAGAGTGTGATCTTTCCGAATAAATGCTCGTACGGTCTTGCGAAACATTTCTAATGTTTTTTTTCCTTTTTTCTGTATCTTTTTTGATGGTTTCTCAAGGGAGGTCATCTCTTCAGCCATCACCTCTGCGTAATCAGCGATTCGCTCAATATTCCGTATGGCGATAATGTTTGGAATAAGCTCGAAGTTGTCGCTGATTTCAAGTGCCTTGGCGACATTCGTATTTCTCGATGCCTCGGAAATCTCACGGAGAGCGAAGAAGTACAGTTTGTCCACCTCGTTGTCCCGCTGGATAATATTTTTTGCCAGGGATTCATTGAGATTTTCATTCAAGGTAACGGTATCCTTAAGCATCGAGCCTGTAAGGGTGAGCATTCTACTCGTTACCTTCTCCAATGGCGTGGATCCGAACTCTATCAGGGAAGAGAAAACAATCTTATTAGATTTCTCCTCGAAGATCTCTATTCCTATGAGATTCTGCATTAACGAGACGATTTTCTCCCGTTTTCTCGGATCAAAGGATGTTTTGGATCGAATTTTTATAATATCGTACCCCTGCAGGTACTTGGTAATGAGGGTACGTTCTGTCAGTGCGAGATTTTCACTCAGCGTTATTTCACAACTTTTTTTCTCCTCCCTGTGGTCCATAGGGGCGACAGAGAGAGTACCGTTCTTGTTTTCCATGATGCCCAGACTGTTTCCGCTCTGAAGGTTGTTGTTCTCTACCCACTGTTTTGGGAGGGAGATAGCGTAGGAACTTCCACCTGTTCTCTGAATCTTTCTCGTTTCCATATATTATATCTCTCCTGTTTCCTATATAAACCTTTCTCTTAAATACATATTCTAAGTGTTTATACATACCAGTACCTCCTATTCTTCCTATATATATTCTACAAAGACAAACTATATAAATAGGAGGAACGTATCCCATCTGGTGATACAAACATGAAACAAAAAAACGTGATTGGAGTTGGAATGAGTTTACTCATGCTTATAAGTCTTTTAGGCTGTATAGGCAGAAAATCAGGAGAAAAAAATACGCTTACACTAGCAGGATCGACTACAGTGGAACCCATTGTAACCCAAGCAGCTGAAGCGTATATGGAAAAGCACTCAGATGCCAAGGTCACCGTCCAAGGTGGCGGCAGTGGTACCGGTATCAAGATGGTCGGCGAAGGATCCGTCGATATTGGGAACGCATCTCGACCCATCAAAGACTCAGAGAAAGAGCTCTACACCGAACTTGTGGGAACGGTCATCGCACGGGACGCCATCGCGATAATCGTACACCCCTCAAACCCAGTGAGTAATTTGAGTATGGAAGATCTACAGGACATCTACGCAGGAACGATTACCAACTGGAATGAGGTCGGTGGTCAGGATAAAGAAATTGTTGTAGTTACCCGAGCAGAGGGATCAGGTACACGAGATACCTTCATTGAGTTCGTCATGAAAGACGGCGAGATTGAAGAGACACCGAAGGTCTTCCAGAAACCCTCTAACGGTGCGGTCAAGGCAACTGTGGCAGGGAACGAGAACGCCATTGGGTATATCGGCCTCGGCTACATGGACAGTTCAGTGAAGACAGAGAAGATCAATGGTGTAATACCTTCGTCGGCAACGATCAACGACGGAAGCTACCCTATCTCTAGAACGCTCTTCATGTACATGCAGGGACAACCCTCAGGACTCGCGAAGGAGTTCCTTGAGTTCGTACTGAACAGCGAAGGACAGGATATCGTCGAAGAGATCGGTTATATCCGTGTAGACTGACGAAACCTTTTTTAATTATTTTTTCTTTATGATTACTATGGACATGGAAAAAATTGTGGAAACCGTTCTTCTGATCTTTGCCTTCTCGGCCAGTATAGTAATTTTTCTTATTATCGTCTTTCTTTTTAAAGAAGGGCTTCCTATCCTTAAAGAAGAAGGCATTAATTTTATTATGGGAAGAGTCTGGAAACCCCCCAAGGAAATCTACGGTGCACTGGTGTTCATCGTTGGATCCCTCTCCATTACTGCTCTTGCACTGATCATCGCGGCTCCGCTGGGCATCTCCTGTGCACTTTTTCTTGCAGAGGTGGCACCCAAAAAGATAGAGACCTTATTCAGACCTGTGGTAGAGCTTTTAGCAGGGATACCGTCAGTAGTTTATGGGATGTTTGGACTTATCATTATTGTACGGTATATAAAGCTCACCTTTGATGCTCCCACAGGAGAGACTGTGCTTGCTGGCGGTATTGTCCTCGCCATCATGATCCTTCCTATCATCATCAGCATATCAGAAGATGCCATTGAGCGCGTACCGAGGGAATACAAGAAAGGATCATTCGCACTGGGTGCCACTCACTGGCAGACCATGAGAAATGTCATCCTCCCATCTGCTTCCTCCGGTATTACCGCATCGATCATTTTGGGTATGGGCAGGGCCATTGGGGAGACCATGGCGGTGGTACTGGTGCTGGGGAACGTGGAGATGATCCCACGATCAATACTGAACCCCACCGAAGCACTCACCTCGGTGATCCTCCTGGAGATGGGTGAGACACCGGTAGGAGGATCTCATTATCAAGCGTTGTTCGCCGTGGGCATTATTCTCTTCGTCATTGTCATGGGGCTGAATATTATTTCTGTCAGGTTTGGGGTGAAAAAGCATGAACGATAAGTATGTATACATACTCCTCAGCCTCTCTGCAGTGATTACCGCGGTTATCCTCGCATTTATCCTGCTTTTTGTACTGATAAAGGGGCTCCCTGTGCTGAGTATCGAGTTCCTCACCGATATTCCTCGAAAAGGAGGGGAAGAAGGAGGTATTATGCCCGCTATACTCGGAACATTTTATCTCGTTGCCGTAGCATTGATGGTGGCCGTTCCCCTTGGCGTTGGCGGTGCGCTTTATCTTGTGGAGTTCCAGAAAGAGAACATCATAACAAAAGCTATACGATTTGGTGCTGACACTCTCAATGCAGTGCCTTCAATTATTTTTGGACTGTTTGGCTTTGCATTTTTGGTATATTATCTCAAATTTGGCGTATCCATTCTCGCCGGTGGTGTTACCCTTGCATTTATGGTGCTGCCTACAGTACTGCGGACCTCAGAAGAAGCGTTAAGAGCTGTTCCCAGTTGAGACAAGAAGGGGAGCTACGCGCTAGGCGCAACAAAACTGCAGACCATCCGGAAAATTGTACTTCCTCAGTCACTCCCAGGGATTATCACCGGGGTCGTCCTCAGTATTGGGAGAGCAGCCGGAGAAACGGCACCCATCATCTTCACTGCCGCTATTTTGAATCCGGTATTGCCTGAATCATTGTTTGATCCCACCATGGCGCTCCCTGCTCATCTCTACTCTCTTGTCTCAGAATCAACGCCGGAAAAATTAGCAAATGCCTACGGCACTGCACTGGTACTCATTATCCTCGTATTAATAACGACATACTCTGCCATGGCTCTGAGAAAGTACTTTACACGACATGTGAGGCGATAAATATGGAAGAAAAAATGGAAATAGACGATCTCAATCTGTGGTATGACGATTTTCAGGCGTTAAAAGATGTGGAGATGGACATCTATGAGCATAAAATCACCGCGATCATCGGGCCCTCTGGCTGTGGAAAATCAACACTCATACGATGTCTGAACAGAATGAACGATCTGATCGATGACGTGAGAATAGAAGGAGAGATAGAACTCGATGATAAGGACATCTACAAAATGGATCCTGTGAAACTGCGAAAACTGGTGGGTATGGTCTTTCAGAAGCCCAACCCGTTTCCCATGAGCGTCTTTGATAATATTGCGTATGGTCCCCGTCTCCACGGTACAAAGAATAAGGAGAGATTGCAGGAGATAGTTGAAAAATCACTTAAACGGGCAGCCTTGTGGGATGAGGTTGAGGGTGATATGAATAAGTCCGCTCTTGAACTTTCCGGGGGACAGCAGCAGCGTCTCTGCATTGCCCGAGCTTTGGCGATAAAACCAGAGATGATCCTCTTTGATGAACCGTGTTCCGCACTGGATCCCATTGCCACAGCAAAAATAGAGGATCTCATGGCTGATCTCAAAAAAAGGTACACTATTGCCATTGTTACCCACAACATGCAGCAGGCCGCAAGGGTAAGCGATTTTACTGCGTTTATGTACTTGGGTGAGATGATAGAGTTTAATACCACAAAAAAGATATTCACCAATCCCAAGGAGGATAAAACAGAGAGTTATATCTCAGGGAGGTTTGGATAATGGTAAAAATCGATGAGAAATTGGAGGATATGAAGGAAGAAACGATGAAGTTGGCAGAGATGGCCTCGGAGGCCATTGAAACCTGTATAGTGGCTCTCAAAAACAGAGACTTTGAACTTTCCGATGAGGTAATCGACGGTGATTCGAATATCAATGAACACTATATGAAGGTGGAGAATAGGTGTATTTCTATCATTGCACTGGAACAGCCGGTGGCAACGGATCTGCGATTGATAAGCTCTACAATGACCATCGCCAACGATCTGGAAAGAATAGGAGATTATGCAGTTAATATCGCGAAAATTAACAAAAGAATAAAAGAAGAAAAGCTTATCAAGCCGTTGATAGATGTGCCGCGGATGAAGGATATTGTAAAGGAAGAGATAGCCATGAGCATGGAGTTCTATCAGACGATGAGCTTTGATGAGAAAAAACTTGTGATAGATGAGGATCTCAACGAGCTGAACAAGCAGATATTCAACGAACTCGTACTGATTATGATGGGCGAACCAAAAACGGTAGATCAGGCTGGTAAACTGATCCTTGTCGGGCGGCATCTGGAAAGAGCAGGTGACCACGCGATCAACATTGCAAACAGGGTGAACTACATTCTCACCGGAGATATCGGCTACATATGATCAGTTTGTTGCCCTTGCAGTACGAATAAACTGATAAAATAGCGAGCATCGTATCAATACTAATTCTGGCTCGAACCGATGAGACTCATTCGTTTATCTACTTTGAAGTGTAAGAATACACCTACGCTATAATGGATATATTTAATACACTGAGTTAAAAAGCTTTTTTATTCACGCAAATCTGGTCGAAACCCTTTTAAATGAAGAGATCAGAGGGTACATATGAACAATATGCTGAAATATATTATGGCAGTACTGTGCCTCTCTCTATTTGGAGCATGCATGGGACAAAAAGAGAACACATCCACAAAGATATTTGAGGAGGAAGGATTCAACAGAGGAGATCAGATACTGTCAGTGGAAGATGGTTTTATCATTTTGGGATACTCCCATGTTGAAGATGAATATGGGCTGTGGCTTTTAAAAATAAATGAGAAGAAAGAAGAGGTTTGGCGTAAGAGCTACAGTTTTGGAAAGGACAACTACGTGTTGCCTCACGGTCTTCTTGAGATTAAGGAGGGATATCTCATTTTTGGAGATGTTGAGTATTCCAAAGAAAAAACTTCAAAGATAGTACTTTTGAAGACGAATAAGAGCGGAGAAAGAGAATGGCAGGAGTATTATCCAGGATTTGGCTATGCATCGGGTGAATCCATCTTATCTGTGGAAGATGGTTTTATTTTCCTTGGCACCACTGTTGCATCCTCAGGGAATGAAAGTATGGTTTATCCCCTCCTAATAAAGATCGATGAAAGGGGAAATACACAGTGGTACAAAACCTATGGCAAAGGGAACCGAAGGGGATCTGTCCTTTGCACGGCTGCTGAGGGATATCTTATAGCAGGAACCAAAGGTGCTTTAGAAGACACTCTTCAGCTTACAAAGGTTAGCAGCACCGGGAAAGAACTCTGGTCAGAAGAGTATAAAGGGACGGAGGCAGGATGGCCCCTATCGGTATTTTCCCTTGATGATGGGTTTGTTATCGCGGGGTACAGCTCGCGACATAGCGGAGATTTCCTGCTCATGAAAGTGGATAAAAATGGGAACGAACTGTGGTCAAAAAGATACGATAATGAATACGAAATTCCACTTGATGCTATAAAGGTAGAGGACGGCTTTGTTATGGTAGGAGCGACCTCTCCCGATATAGAAGCTGAAAAAGATATCTTGGTTATAAAAACGGATAGAAAGGGAAATGAAAAATGGAGAAAAATATATGGAGGTGAGAAG
Source organism: Methanobacteriota archaeon (assembly GCA_034659995.1). GTDB lineage: Archaea > Methanobacteriota_B > Thermococci > Methanofastidiosales > B48-G16 > JAYEIH01. Next base: position 8,928 of record JAYEIH010000026.1, on the reverse strand, counting down.
GATCAGATAGCGTATTCCGTATGTGAGAGAGACGGAGACCTGTTTGTTGTTGGACTCACAAGGAAAAAGGACAAAGGAGATACACTTTTAATAGAAATAGAATAAAAATTTCAAAGATACTTCTGAACAATATCCACAATCTTCTCTCCCACATTCTTCCCATACGGATGGCTCCAGTCTCTCTTCTTTTCTGCCATTTTTACAACTGAGTCCAAGATTCTTTCCGGATCGCTGCCGACGAGAAGATTCGCGCCGATATCCACGGTTTCCGGTCTTTCTGTATTATCCCTCAGTGTAACACACGGCACCTTCAGGATGCACGCCTCCTCCTGGACTCCCCCGGAATCTGTAAGCACAAGACTGCAGTTTTTTAGATGGGCAAGGAAGGTGAAGTAGTCCATGGGGGGCACGAGCTCTATGGTTTTATTTGGCTGGATTCTGAATTTTTTCAGGTTTTTCTTCGTACGTGGATGGATAGGATAAATAACGGGAGTATCGAAATATTCACTGATCATTTCTGTGCCCTTGATTATATTTTTTAATTTTTCTGGATTGTCAGCGTTCTCCTCCCTGTGGAGGGTGAGAAGAATAAAATCTTTTTCTATTTTTTTGAGTTTTTTTGAAGTAAATTTTAAGGAATCTACTATTGTATTGCCGACTACGTACACCCCATTTGTTATGCCTTCATTTAAAAGATTATTTTTGGATATCTCAGTGGGTGCAAAAAGGAGATCTGAAACATGATCCGTGAGGAGACGATTTACCTCTTCGGGCATCCATTTCCAGAAAGATCGCAGTCCTGCCTCCACGTGTCCGACTTTTATACGCAGTTTTGAAGCAGCAAGTGCAGAGGCAAGTACGGTGTTTGTATCCCCTTCTACGAGAACAATTTCGGGTTTCTCGTTAATCAAAACTCTTTCAATTCTCTTCAATATCTCTCCCGTCTGTTGGGCGTGCGTTCCTGATCCTACTTCTAGATTATATCTCGGTTTTTCGAGCTCAAAATTTTCAAAAAATACTTTATCAAGATTATAGGAGTAATGCTGTCCAGTGTGAATAACAAAATAATCTATATCTCTCTTTTTTAGCTCTTTTATGATAGGAGCCATTTTTACTATCTCAGGTCGTGTGCCAAGGACAACGGCGATCATTTGCCGACACCTATATACTCAAAACCCATTTTTTCAGCCTCTTCCCTTTCAAAAAAGTTTCTACCGTCGATTATCAAGGGTCTTCTCATTTTTCTCCTTATTTCTTCCCAATCTATATTTTTAAAACAGTCATGATCTGTGGCTATGAGCAGAGCATCGCAGTTTTCAGGTTTCAGTTTCTCCATTTTCACATAAGGATCGTAGATACTGAACTCAATGTTTTCCTTTTTAAGTTCTTCAGTTATCTTTAATACTGGAGTTTCCCTCGTATCATCTGTATTTTTTTTGTATGCCATTCCAAAAATTAGAATTTTTTTGGCGTTAGTCTTTTTTATTATATCTGCAACGTGCAAAGGCATAGTGTCATTTATTTCCATTGCTGTTGAGATCGTTTTTAACGGAAGTTTCTCGTGGATAAACCACGGATCAATAGGGATACAGTGCCCCCCTACTCCCGTACCCGCTTTATGAATGTTTACTCTGGGGTGTTTGTTTGCAAGTTTTCTCGCTTCGAAAAAGTTTATTCCCAATGACTCACATGCCAATCCAAGCTCATTCGCCAGAGCGATATTAACATTTCTGAATGTGTTTTCCATCAATTTTACTATCTCCGCAGTTTTTAAGTCTGTGAGACATATTTCTCCCTTCACAAAGGAGCCATAGAACTCAGCGGCTATCTCTCTACTTTCTGCAGAACCACCGGTAATTCTATCATTCTTTCTCATTTCCTGCATGATCTTCCCGGGAAGCACCCGTTCAGGGCAGAAAGAGACGAAAAAGTCTTTGTCATTTTGTAGTCCTGATCTCTCAAGGAGGGGGATGAGAAGCTCGTTTGTTGTTCCCGGCGGAACTGTGGATTCCAGAATGATGAGATTTTCTTCCTCTAAAATAGCCGCGATGGACTTTCCTGCATTTTCCACATGGGAAAGATCGGCTCTTTTCTCTTTGAGCGGTGTGGGAACGCAGATGATGAAGATATCGCTTTTTTCATATGATAGGGATACCTTTATTCTTCCCTTTTTTATATTTTTTTCCAGAGCTTCTACCAACTGCGGCTCTTTTGCACCAAAATTACCGTTATTAAGACTGTTTATGACATTTTCTTTGATATCCACCCCATGCACAGTATACCCTGCCTCTGCGACACACACGGCCGTAGGAATACCTATATATCCCATCCCGATGACAGCAATTCTTGCTGTTTTCGAGTGTATTTTTTCCAAAAGCCTCATGTGCACCATTAAAGAGCTGTGTTTTTTAAGTTTACCAAAGGAACTATTATCGTTCTCAGAGATCACGGTATATATGATCAGTATAAAATGAAATTTGCACGTTAAAAGGTTCAAAATAATTTCTAACCTTACAGTATCTCATATTCTCCAAAAACCTTTGCTTCTCTCTCTATATATGCTAATTCATTATCTGTAAAGGCTTGTGGATTGATGGGAAGAACAAGTTTCGCTTCTTCGGTCATGACAATATCATTTATCATGTTGAGATACTTCATTATTAAATCAAAGCCATTCTGGAGCTTAAGATACTCAATTCCATCCAGAAGAACGATGCTCTCCTTATTTTCTTTGACGAAGTTTCTTATGGTGTGAACGAGCTTGGAAATATTGGAGGGATCTATAGTGTTCTCGGCATCGGTCTGAGAAAGCCAGAGGATTGGTGTCCTTTTGAGTCCGTAGTTCACCCTCACCCTCTTGGGATGCTGCCTGGTAATGCAGAGCCCCCTGTAGCCATGAGTAACCTGATCTATAAAGATATCAAAGGACACAATTGGGTTTTTTTCTTTGATAAGATACTGGTATCCCGGTTCGATGGCATACTTCTGTCCTCTGTCCGTTATCATTTCTTCTCCGGAGATAATTCTCTGAGGTTCCAAAACTTCACGGATTATAGAAGTGAGCATACTCATCTCAAAGGGCTTCTGAAGAAATGCAACTGCTCCAAGACTTTTAGCCTCAAACTTTGCCAGACTGTCGGCACTTGCAAAAAGAATCTTGATCTCTGGTTCTATATCAATTATATCCCTTGCCGCCTCAATTCCTCTTTTTGTGGGTATTCTCTGGTCCATGACGATCAGATCTATCTTGTCTTCTGCATTTTTGAACTTTGTTACCGCCTCCTCCCCGTCTGTAGCTGTTACCACAACCTTATAATTTCCGGAATCTTCTATCGCCATGGTGTAGAGGTTTTTTAACTCAGGGTCGTCCTCAACGATCATTATCCTGTGTGTCATACCCCTATTCTTTTCCCCGCAATAAAAAATGTTTCCATAGGAAATTTTATATAGTGGCATGAGTACACAAATCATGGGTTGCTCAATCGCAATAACTTCTGGAAAAGGAGGCACCGGAAAAAGTATTGTAACCTCAAACTTGAGTTTAATGCTGGCCAAAACGGGTGCGGATGTTCTTATTCTTGACGCAGATTTAAAAATGGCAAATCTTTCCCTTCTCCTGGATCTTGAGTATCCGGAGATCACATTAAACGAGGTTCTCTCAGGAGAGGCAGAACTGAAAGAAGCAGTTTATGAGAAATACGGCGTAAAAATAGTACCCGCGGGGGTGCCACTCTCAAAGGTTAAAAAAGCACGGCCTGATAAACTGGAAGAGGTTCTTAAAAAAATAATTAAAGATGTAGATTATATCCTCATAGACACCTCTCCGGGTCTTGAAGTTGATGCGGTGTCAGCTTTAGTCGGTGCGGACAACGCTGTTCTGGTAATAAACCCGGAAATTTCCAGCATGGTCGATGCATTTAAGGTAAAAAAAGTCTGCGATCTCTTAAACACCAATATTCTCGGTCTTGTGATCAACAGAGTAAAGTATGATCTCAGTGAACTTTCCATAGAAGAGATAGAAACGGTACTGGAAACCAACGCCATAGGTGTTATTCCGGAGGACCCGATTGTAAAGAGATCCGTAGCCTTTGGAAAGCCCTTCTATGCAATGTCTCCAGATTCACTTGCATCCAAAGCTATTTATAAACTGGGAAAGAGTATCTTAGGAGAAAAACAGTTTATAAAAAAATCCAAAAAGCCATACACAAGACTTCTTAAAATTTTCAGGTGAGCATATGTTGAACGAAATTGTTATAGAACGAGCCCAGATCGCCAACTTAACGAGATCAACTCTGAGTTTCCTGGAGAATAAAGATACTGAGGTCAGCTTTTATAAAAAAAGTGCGGATATGTGGGAAAAAGAGTATCTCTCTAAGTATCTTACCGAAACGGTGGAATACTTTGGAAATATCTTCAAAGCTCAGGCGGAAGAAAAGTTCAATAAAAAAAATATGGTCCTTTTGGAAAATCTAGAAGAATTGAAGAATAAGGAGAAGACAATACTAAAAAAACTCGCATCAAATATGCCCGTGGCTTTTAATACGGAAGAATATTTTGTGGGAATGTATAAAAGCGGTGATAAGTATGTATTCGGTTCCACGAATATAACCCTGGAGGCAATTCTCTTTGAAGACGGGCAGGAGTACAATCTGTGGATAGCCATCTGTTATAACTATGCAAACAAAGTAATCAAAGACAGAGATCTACGATTTGTGGTGGTAGATTACCTTGTCGGAAGACAGATATCAAATGTCTTTAAACTGGAGTATAAAAATTACCTTGAAGAAGGATTGAGTTTCCTAAAAAAAAGAAAAAGAAAGTTGAAATCAAAGAAATTGATACGGGAAAATGAGAAAAAAGAGCTTATTTATAAAACTCTGATAGAAAATCCTATGCAGAGAGAGAAAATTGTTTCTTTTTCTGAAAAAATATTTTATAACGTCTTTATATACTATAAAAAGGTATTAAAGGCGTTTATAAGCGGAATGTTTGAGATAAGGGATAGATACTATGATGAGACCTATGATAGATTGCTTTTCTACAAGCTCGAGGAGAGAGAAAAACTTGTAAACGGAATACTAAAGGGTATAGAGGACCAGGAGGAAAGATACTACAGAAGAATGTTCAAATCGAAGGCCCGGTCTATGAAAAGGCACAGAAAGAAATTGATGGAGAAGTATAAAATTTCCCAGCCTACAGAAGGAGACATCACAGATCTATTAAAGAAATCGGGATTTTTAGAAAAGGGATAGTCTATGTCTTTTTGGCCAGAGTTGTCACATAACCAACGACTCTATTTTCTATCCTGCTGTTTGGAAACTCAACTTTGTCTTTAAGAAACTCCCTGTTTTTATAGAAATTATTATCAAGCTTCTTTGGGTATTTTTCAAATATTTCTTTTGCAACTCTTTTGATGAACGTAGGTCGTATTTTTCCCATTAAATCGCCTCAAGTACTACTATAGTATGAGTTCATTTATAAATCTTGTTATGGTTTCTATCCATATATGCCCGTGTTCCTTTCTACGGTGGGGAGTTCATAACTGTTTATGATTCTTTTATTTATTGAGGGATTGAGTTCCTTAAGTGCTTTTTTAAACTGGTTCATTCCGACCTTTTTGGCATCCTTATCCTCCCTCAGTGCGATCATCGCTGCTTCCCTCACCAGAGCCTCCAGGTCCGCTCCCGAGAAGTTCTCTGTCTTTTTTGCAAGATAACTCAGAGCCACATCATCCTTCAGCGGCATTGATCTCGTGTGAACCTTTAATATCTCGCCTTTTGCCTCTTTATCCGGCGCAGGGACAAGTATTTTTCTATCGAACCTCCCGGGTCTTAACAGGCCGGGATCCACGATATCGGGTCTGTTTGTTGCTCCTATAACGATCACGCTGCTCAACTCCTCCAGTCCATCCATCTCTGTGAGAAGCTGGTCAACGATTCTTTGACCCACCTTAGTTCCTATCTCCTCGCCCCGGGGTGACGCCAGAGAGTCTACCTCATCAAAGAATATTATGCTTGGAGAAACCTGCCTTGCCTTTTTGAATATTTTTCTTATGGCTCTCTCACTCTCACCCACCCATTTGGAGAGAACCTCAGGTCCTTTGACTGAGATAAAGTTTGCATCACTCTCATTCGCCACTGCCTTTGCCAGAAGTGTTTTGCCACAACCTGGAGGACCGTATAAAAATATTCCTCTTGGAAAACGAATTCCGAGATTTTTGAATCTCTCGGGATGCTTCAGGGGCCATTCCACGCTTTCTTTTAACTTTTTTTTCACCTCTTTTAACCCTCCTATGTCTCCCCATTTTACATTTGGTGTTCTTACAAAGACTTCTCTCATAGCAGAGGGTTCAACAATCTTTAAAGCATCTTTAAAGTCCTTTGTTGTTACTTTTATTTTTTGAAGAACCTCAGGGGCTATTTTTTTCTCCTCCAGATTTATCGCGGGTAGAATTCTCTTTAGAGAGTTCATTGCGGCCTCTCTGCAGAGCGCCTCAAGATCAGCGCCCACAAATCCGTAGGTAATACCTGCCAAATAATCCAGTTTTATGCTTTCCAGCGGCATGCCCCTCGTATGGATCTGAAGGATCTCCTTCCTTCCGTTTTCAGTGGGTACGCCTATTTCAATCTCTCTGTCAAATCGTCCGGGTCTCCGCAGGGCAGGTTCAATTCCCTCTGGTCTGTTCGTGGCTGCGATAACGATCACCTCCTCTCTTGCCTTCAGTCCATCCATCAGTGCAAGAAGCTGTGCCACAACCCTTCGTTCCACTTCCCCCGTTACCTCCCCTCTTTTTGGGGCTATTGCATCTATTTCGTCTATAAAGATAATGGCAGGTGAGTTCTTTTCGGCCTCCTTAAAAAGTTCTCTTAGGTTCTTTTCACTCTGTCCATAGAACTTCGACATTACCTCAGGGCCGTTTATCGATATAAAATAGGCATTACTCTCAGTTGCTACGGCCTTTGCCATAAGTGTTTTTCCTGTTCCGGGAGGGCCGTAAAGAAGTACTCCCTTTGGCGGCTTTATCCCCAATCTGTCAAAAAGTTCGGGATGTTTCAGAGGGAGCTCGATCATCTCTCTTACCTTTTCTACCCTGTTCTTGAGGCCTCCTATGTCCTCATAGGTTATTGTCGGCATCTCCGATTCCTTGATCTTGACAGCCTCGGGAAGAACCTTCACCCTTGTAATAGTTGTTATCTGGACGATCTCTGAGGGGGAAGTGCTTACAACTCTAAACCTGATCTCGCCGAGACCAAAAGGTGATCCTGAGATCACATCAAAGATCTCACTGAAAATTGACTCGGTAAAGGGATCCTTCCTCTGGGATACAAGACTTATCACATCCCCTTTTTTCAAAACGCTTCCTCTGAGATTTCGTGAGACAACATTCCCGGAGATCATTATTCGCATTCCCTTCTGTGCGGGTGCCAAGGTAACCTTTTCTGCAGGGCTGATATCAGCCTTTTTAATTGATACAAACTCACCCATTGTTGTTTTGGCATTTTTTCGTATAAGTCCATCCATTCTGATTATATCCAGCCCTCTATCATCAGGATAGGCATCTACAACGATGGCAGCCGTCTTTCTATTACCTATTATCTCTATAATATCTCCCTGCCTTACACCTATCCTTTTCTGAAATTTTTTATCTATTCTCACGATTCCTCTACCGACATCCTCCTGTCTTGCTCCTGCTACATTCAGCTGTGTTTCCATTGATATATCCTATGGAAAAAGTTATTTAAACCTTTTTGCATACGATACCCTATGAGAGCGGTGAGAGTAAAAAACACAGAGGAAAAGATCTGGCCGACAAAGATCATCTGCCTGGCTAGAACCTACAGAAAACATGCGGAAGAGATGAAGAGTGAACTGCCCACAGAGCCCGTCCTTTTTTTAAAGCCTCCTTCGGCGCTCATACACAGTGGGGAGAAGATCGTGATTCCCGAGGCTTCCAGCAACGTGCATCATGAGGGGGAACTATCAGTGGTAATGGGCAAGAAGGGAAGAAATATCTCAAAGGAAAAAGCGTATGATCACGTGCGGGGTTATGCCGCCTTTTTAGACATAACGGCACGTGATATCCAGAGTAAAGCCAAGGAAAAGAGGCACCCATGGAGTGTATCCAAGGGGTTCGATACCTTTGCACCCATATCTGATATAGTACCCAAAGAGGAAGTGGAGGATCCTCATACCCTCGATATCGAGCTCCGGCTCAACGGTCAGATTAAACAGCAGTCCAGCACCTCATATATGATCTTCACAGTAGATGAAATTATCGCATACATCTCGAAGATAATGACCCTTGAGCGAGGGGATATTATCGCCACGGGGACCCCTGAAGGAGTGGGGAGGATAACACGAGGGGATACCGTCACGCTGGAGATTGAACAGGTGGGGCGGCTGGAGAATAAGGTGGTGTGAGGGTTAATATATCTTCATGAACTATTCTATTTGTCCATTGATGTTATGCAAGGATAGATTATGAAAAGTTATTAATATACTTATTTTATAGAGAGAAAACCCTTTTTATTCACAGCAAGGGCAACTAAAAGCTTTTTTAAAATTAAGATAATATGTGCAATAGAGCCTCTGATGGCGAAAAGGGGGCATGCCTTTTTGCGATTCTCGCAATGTTAGGCAATGCGAAAGTACCCATCAGTAATGTTATGCAATTATGCATTGCGAAAAGTTTTTATAGGATGAGTTATTACGCAATGCAACAAGAAACTTGGCCCTCTATATAGTGCCATAGAGTAATATGGAATCTGGTGCGAAGATAAGATTTTCATTACGGAGAAGCAGTGTACGAAGAGAGGTACTGAACTACCTCGTTAATATATATCCTCAGAAATCATATCCTGCAGAGATTGCAAGGAAGATTGATTTTAGACTAAATGAGGTATGTGGAGCTCTCAATGGTGCCCCCGG
>JAYEIH010000025.1:0-4746 GCA_034659995.1 Methanobacteriota archaeon | reverse complement strand
TGGTCTGCAATTTTTAAGATACCCGTAATGTACTCATTTAAAAATTCTGTGATTATCTTTTTCATCTCGTCTCTCGGTATATCTTCGGGATTCCGCAGAAGCTGCACAAGCCATCTCATCGGTTCGTTTATGCCGAAGATCTTGAGCCATCTTCCCTCCTTCTTTATCATCCGCTCATTGAGGATGTTCAGTTCCACCAGATCTTTAAGGTGCTTTATCACCGTTTTATTGGAATAAGAGAGTCTTTCAATGAGTGTCTTTTGATATACTCTTTTTTTCAGGCAGAACTCATTAAGAATTTCCATTTTAACTTTGGATCCAAAAATAGAGGTTAAAAGAGCGATCTGATCCTCATGTTTCGATGGCAGAAATATAATGTACGGCATGTGCTCTTCTTTCATTGCTACTTTTACCGGATGCATCTATTTAAAACTTTCGAGATAATAACTGATGCACCTAAAGAGCCTCACGTTCTTTCAATATTTACGTCTTTCTTTCTTTTCAGGCGGGGAGCAAATGGAAACCTTTTTAAGTGAGTATCCACTCAGTACTATAGGCAGCCTACAGCGGGGTAGGGCAGCTAGGAGTGCCCGGTGGGCCCATAACCCACAGGACAGTGGTTCAAATCCACTCCCCGCTACCTCAATGATGCAACTCTTTTTCGCACGTTTTCCTCTGTGACAGGAATCTTACCAACGTTCTCCACCATAATGGAGGAGGTACATGAGGCGAATAGTCCGGCTTTGTAGGGGTCCTTTTTATTGAGATACTCAACGATAAACCCCCCTGCATAGGTATCTCCCGCACCCGTAGGATCAACGGCTTTCGTTCTGTAGGGCGGTATCTTTATAACCTCGTTTCCATCAAAGATGATGCTGCCCCTCTCTGCCAGTGTGATAATTGCGATCTCAGATCCCCAGGAGTACAGCGTTTCCAGTGCTCCTTCGGGATTTTTTTGCGGATTTATTCCTGTCATTACCTCTGCCTCATACTCATTGGGCTTTACAATATCACAGATACTCACTATCCGTTCGATATCAGGATTTTTCCTCCGTAGAATCTTGCCGTTTTCTATGTACCTCAGGAATCCCTGTGGGTCGATGAATATCATTCCTTCATATTGTTCTCTCAGCCATTCGAGATCAAAGGCTATCTCCTGGAGTATGGGGCCGAGCATAATAGCTTCAGAGCTCAGTATTTCCTTAGGGACAGCCTCTATTTTATTGGCTATGCCCAGCACCTCCAGGTCTCTATCGCCATTGTCATGGTATGTGAGTCCGAATCCCCCAGATTTTTCAGATTCATTTATATGATACGCAATATCCATTGCTTTCATCTGGTTTTTAAAATCATCGAGAAACTCTCTGCCCACACTGCCCACAAGTGTTGTTTCCATGCCGAGTTTCCGCATAACGATAGATGCGTTTGTCGAGCATCCCGAGAGTATCCTTCCCTTCGGTTTTACCTCCGGTGTTTCGATATAGTCGTACACAGGATTTCCTATGCATGTAATCATTCTCCCATCTCCTTTTTTGCGCGCAGGAGCCTCTGCGCTACGGTGATATGTGAAAGCGTGCCTATTATCAGTAACGCGTAATTTAACGAGTCTGCGTACTGATTGAATAGTACTAATCCTATTAAAAGCAGTAAAAACTTTTCCTGACGTTCCATAATCCCGACACTGAGAAGGTTGATCGGTTCTATGGACTCTGCCCGCGCTCTGGCATAGGATGCCATGAGCATGCCGAAGAGACAGTACAGCGCAATCCAGGGTTTTACCATCTCGCCGAGCACGATGCCGAGAAGTACCAGAAACTCGATATATCTGTCAATGACAGGATCGAGCACCTTCCCCGTCTTCGTTGTCATGCCGGTAGCCCGGGCCAGACTGCCGTCCAGCGCATCGACAGCAAAACTGAGCGCCATGAGCACTATTCCGAGAAAGATTTCCCTCTCAGCGAGGAAGTAGCAGGCACCCGCGCCCGGGATAAGAGAGAGTAGTGTCAGCTGATTTGGGGTGATTGGGAGTTTCGAGATCTTCTTTCCAAGTATTTTACCTTTCTTTTCATACCATGCCCGGTACTTTCCGATCATACCTCATAAGATATTTTATCAGTATAAAAGTCTTGGCGTCTCTGAGCAAGGGGGATACCCTATGAGACTATCCCAAATGTTCCGTAATCCTGCAGTTTCATTTTTAATTTTTCGTTAAACTGCGTCCCAGGCATGAAGAAAACGCCGCGCGAGCTCGTCTTTTGTCCTGCTCCTTTGCCACTCCACTCTCGCCCTACCAATGGCTCCAGTTCTCCCGTGTACGTTATGTTCTTGGTATACTTAACGTGCCCCAAGGCAGTGTTAGAGATGAGAACGTTTCCGTCCAATGAGTGACCAAATATCTGGGTTGTCGCCTTCATTTTCTTTGGGTCCTTTAAGCTTATCCTTCCGTACCCGTAATTTCGTTCGCCGCCAATCTGAAGTCTTTTTGCATGTCTTAACAGCTCTTTTGCAGAGTTTCCGTTGAAATTGGAGTCTTTTCCTAGAAATACATCCTCTTTCTAGCGACCCTCACAACCACTTGCTCATAAAGACAAAGTCCACGCCCCACCACTGCTTTTTCAGGTATGCCTCTGGGACAAATCCTGTTTTGAGGTAGAGATTGATGGCAGGCCTCAGTACTGGCAGGGTATAGAGCGAGATCTTGTGGATCTCATGATTGCTGCAGAAGGTGAAAACTCGTTCCAGGAGCTGTGTCCCGATTCCTTCCTGCCGGTGCTCAAACTCCACGCCGAGCCAGTGGATCAGTCCAAAACCGCTTTCTCCGTAGACCATTCCGTGAATTACCCCCGTAATGCTTTCGTTCTCGTCGAGAAAGAGAAAAGAGTTATCTGAAGCGACGGCGTTCTCAACCTTTTTCCGATCGAAATGCTCGATATCAAATGCTATCGCGTCCTTGGGATAATATCCTTTCTCATACCGCTCCCACGTCTCTTTCATGACGCTGTGGACACAGTTCACGATCTCGGCTACATCCTCTGTTTTTGCTTCCCGTATCATGTAAAAAAAGAGAATGGAAAATATAAAAAGGTTTTGGAGAGTTCAGACAGCCTCTTCCGCATTTCCTTTCAGCTTCTTCGCCATTTTCTCTGTCAATTCTGCCTTCTCTACAATTTCCTCAACGCTCAAGGATACGAGATCGTTTGCACTTGTTATTCCTGCGTCTTTTAGTGTTTCTGCCCGTTTTTTTCCTATGTCCTTTACCTCGGTGAGGGCTATTTTTCTCTCCTTTGCTGCCTTTTCTTTTTTCTTCGGTTTTTTCGTTACCTTCTTTTTCTTCTCTTTTGGTTTTTTCTTCTTAGTTACTTTCTTCTTCACTTTTTTCTTGGCAGGCTTTTCTTTTGCGGGGGTTAAGAGATCTCTTATCTTCTGAACATTTTCTTCATAAGAAGTTTTCCTTCTCTTATCAACTAAAAATCCCAGTTTTCTTGCTTTGTGGACATCTATACCCGCTTCTTTTATTTCTTTTAAGCTGAAGCCTCTTCCTTCTCTCTTTATATCTGTAATGACCATAGGATGTATCATGAGTATCACTTTGTGTACCTTCTCGAATTTCTATAAAAAGGTTATGGTGGACAAAATGCCATAATTTTCGAAAGATTAAAAAAGATTCATGACAAACAGGTACTAATGAATAACAGATCCTTGATGAATATAACAGATGCCATGATTTTAATGCTTCTTGGGGCCTTTCTAGTGAGTTTTGTCTATGCTTCTATGTCCGAACTGGAGGATACGGTGAGTACCAGGGATACAAAGGAGCAGATGGCAGAGATAGGAAGCTCTCTTGCCAATGGGATTACCGAGGTGTACCTCTCGGGGAAAAATATAAATGCACCTCATGTAAAGATTGTAAAGAACGTTCAAATTCCTCGGATGATACATGGCCATCTGTATGCGATTACGCTTACAAAGAGCTACATAGAGGTCAACTGTCCGGAACTGGATTATTTTGTTAGAACGTACCTCAGTATAGATGAGAGCATAATAGAAGGAAAAGATATATGGCCTGATGAGATAACAATAGTATATCTCAAAGAACAGGAAACAGAGAGAATAGAGCTGATCTGAATGGTTAGAGATGAACTGCAAAACCAGGTAAAAAAATATCCCGATCCCCTTGATATAAGCCGTGTAGAAGCGATGAGAGTAGAGGATCCCCATCTTTCCGATGAGATTCTGGGGGTGCCCATTACAGAGTTAAATATAATGTACCCTGCGAATTACCCCTACGCGTTTGTTCATATATTTTTCGATTCTAAAGAGAAAACACTAATATACAGGGTTCTGGAGCCCGGTCTTACTCTACGAGAGGAACGGGTCCTGCAGGAGATTGTGGCCGCTCTGGAAGATACACTGACAATAGATTTTTCCTCATACGAGGAGGATAAACTCAACGTGTTTGTGCGAAACGAGATAGAAAAGATAATAAAAAAATACAAGGTAAAAATGAATGCCAGCGCAAAGGAGAGGATAATCTACTATATTCTTAGAGATTTTGTGGGTTATGGAAAAATAAATCCTATCAAGGAAGACCCAAATATTGAGGACATAAGCTGTGATGGCCCCAAAGTGCCGATATATGTCTATCACAGAGTTTACGGCTCAACAAAGACAAATGTAGTCTTTCAAACGCATGAAGAGCTTGATTCATTTATTATTAAGGTAGCACAGCGGTGCGGCAGACACATT
>JAYEIH010000024.1:0-4760 GCA_034659995.1 Methanobacteriota archaeon | reverse complement strand
CCATTATTGTATAGACATATTTCCCAGGATAGATCACATCCGTATTTATATCGTCCCCGTATTTGAAAACCTTACCCTCTATCATGAATACTCTTAGATCTCTTTCTTTTTATGGTTTTCTCTTTGTAAAATAAAAATATGAAATAAAAAAAAGAACGTATCAAAGCTCCTTCCATCGGATTATCTTTGTTCCTACGGGTATGAATATCACTGCCAGCGCACCCATGATCAAAAACGGTACGAGTGCCTCTGAAGGATTGTTAAATATCATTATCTGCCTCAGTCCGTCATGGAAGTAATAGAGCGGAAGAGCCTTTGCAATTGTTTGCATATAACTTGGCATCATCTCCACAGGCCAGAATGCACCGGAAAGAAACATCATTGGAAATGCAATGGCATTTGCTGCGCCACTCGCTGCTTCCACATCCTTTATCGCGCCACCGAGCACCATGGCCATGCCGGAAAACGCTACGGACCCTGTAAAGATCAGCAGTAGCGCATAGGGTCCTGGAAGCGCATGAACACCGAATATGATCCATCCCACTGTGACCATAATGCCCGTGAGTATAAACGCAAGTACGGCCTGCTGAAATATATTACCAAGTATCCATGAACTCTTGGGAAGGGGAGTTGCGGCCAGCCTTTTCATGGTCCCATTTCTCCTGTGTTCCGAAATATTAATTGTTGCGCCTATAATACCGTTTGTCATGATAAACGCTGCAATAAGACCCGGGAGGTAATAATCTGTGGCATTCATTCCCTCTTCAGCAAGAGAATCAGTTTTTATACCGATGGTCTGCTCCTTTACACCAATGAGCTGATTGTTGAATGAATTGATGACGCTCCTGAGAACCCCCTGGACCGTACCTGAGGACATATCATTCCCCTGTGTCAGGAAAAGCAGTTCAGCTCCTTTGGAACTGGGAATCGTGCTCACCATGGTGCTCATCTGCTCCTGAACCTTCTCCATATCCTGGAGTTCCTCCTCACTCATAAATGTTCCATAATACTTTTTCACCTTTGAGAAAGTGTCGCTCACAACGGTCAATCGAAGATTCATGCTTTTATTTAGCGTTGCATCCTCAAATCCCTCAGGAATGATCAGAACGCGATAGCTGTACGCAAAGGAAGGATTATCTTTTACATACGTGTCCACAACCACATTAGAATCCAACTCTTTTACCTCAAAAAATTCCATACTGTCCAGAACGCCAATAAATTGCTCAGAGAGTTCAGTGGGTTCTCCGGTATCAAGATCATGGTTCTGGACGAAGAGGGCATAAGTTGTATCCCCCTGACTGCCAAATATAGTACCGAAGATCAGCAGAAGCATAATCGGAAAGAGTATCGAAAAAAACATGCCACTTTTACTCCTTCTCCATTCCTTTAATAGCGCGACAAAGACCGAGAATACACCCTTCATACAAACTCACCTCGTTCATTTACCTTACCGCCTGCAATCTGCGCAAAGACCTCATCCATGCCGGACTCGAGGATCTCTATTTTATGCCCATCACCGAGCTGATAAAGCTCTGTCAGTGCTTTGCTCGCTTCTTCTCTTGTCTTAAATCTTCCTGTCACTGTACTCCTCTCATCTGAAATCTCATCGGTGAACGTCAGAAGAAGTTTCTTTGCCTCTTCCGTGCCTCCTCCTTTAACACGTACTATTATCCCTCCACCATACTGCGAGATAAGATCGTGAACCGTATCGGTAGCGACGAGCTTTCCTTCCAAAAGGAGTCCCACTCTGTCGCTCAGCTGCTCTACCTCATCCATATAATGCGAGGTGAGAAGCACGGTCTTGCCAAGCTCTTTCAGAGTTTGTATTACATCCCATGTTTCTCTTCGAGCATAGGGATCCAGGCCCGTAGTTGGCTCATCCAGGAACAAAAGCTCGGGATCGCTTATTAACGCCATACATATACCCACGCGCCTCTGCATACCTCCAGAAAGCTCCTGAAACTGCCTGTCTCTCTCCCCCCAGACACCAAGTTCCTCAAGCACCTCCTTAGTTTCTGGCTCCACATTGTATATCTTTGCTATGAGTTCCACATTCTCCTTCACGGTAAGACGTTCAAATCCGCTGAAGTCCTGCGGCATGACCCCGATTCTCTTCTTTATCTCCATTTCTTCATCATATATGTTATGTCCAAGCACCTCCGCATTACCGCTTGTCGGTGTTCTCAGACACTCCAGCATCTCGACGGTGGTGGTTTTTCCAGCACCGTTGGGCCCAACAAGAGAGAATATCTCTCCTTCATGGATATCAAAGGATATCCCATCTACTGCTGTTACATCCTTATAACGTTTTACCAGATTCTCAACTTCCACAATTTTTTCCGGCATTTTTCCGCCTCCTTTATTGTCCACTAAGCAGTTAGATTTTTTTATATAAGAAAGTTGAGTGGGGTATAAAAAGGTTTTCATGCGGAAACTGTGTTGCATAAATCATAGAGTTTGCAACTCTTCGATTTAAATCGGCGAAAAGGGAGATTGTCTCAATGAGTTCTTCGTGAACCTTACCATTGAGCAGTAAGTTAGATAAAACCCCAAATAACAACCCCCATTAAAAAGATATATATGGAAGAATGAAAATATCGTTATTGGCGTTACAAATATAGCAACTCTATAAAACCGCTTCCTCTCTTCTTTGTCCTCTGGAATAAACCCCATACGCTCACTCTAACATATACCTTAAAGTACCTTTCTCCGTTCCTATGACGATCAGCACCAGCCCTTCCCTTTTCTCGATGCCCTCTCTTGTCACAATGATTGATCTATCCTGTCTCGCATTATAGGTAACGTTCACCAACTCTCGCTGTACTCTGAGGTGCTGTACCAGATGTTTGAGTTCTCCTCTTCGGTAGATGGATACAATGCCAAAGGCATTTCGCTGGGGCGTTGTGAGTTCTTCGTTGTACGATAGTTCTACTATCTTCGTGTATATCACTCTACGTAACTTTAGGTAGAGCATTTTCATTTTTAATGTGTTACCTGCGTCGTCTGTGAGCGTGTAGATCCGATAGGTTCTACACCGCATTCTTTTTATTTTGTTAAACGGTACACCGAAATCCTCTATTTCATCAAAAAGGTCATCCATTTTATTCTTTCCATGTTTACCGGTGAACTTTTCTGTATATTCCTCATATGAAACGTCCACATTTTCATCAATATTATCAACACCAATGACTTCGATATCTTGTGTCTCGGTGTTGAACTTTATGTTAGCTTCCGGCGGCCTTCTGTCAATGGTGAACTGTTTGAAAGTTTTATTATTGTACTCTGCACTTTCGCTTACTGCGTTCTCAGGGTCGATCACTGCGTAGACGTTATAGATGCCATCCTCTACATTCCATGGTACATTGATATTTTTCGTCTCTTCTGATGCTAAGGTTATGGTCTTCTCGCCGATGAGATTGTTGTTCTCTGGTTTTCCATTGTAGAACTGGACTTTAACATTATTAACGTCCAGTAATCCTAAGTTAGAAGCATCGCAGGAGAGAAGGACTTCGTTTTCATTGTATTCTATTGAGAGATTCGATACTGTTAGTTCTGGTTTTGCCGAGGCTATGAGAGTGAGGAAGGTGTTCAGTCCATCCTCGGAGGATGCGGTGATACGCAGCTCGTAGTCCTTTACTTCTACGTCCGGAACGTTCGCTGAGAGCGTGACCGTCGTAGTCTCCTTCGGTCCTACCGTGACGGTGTCCTGCGAGAGCGATCCTGTCCAGTCATTTGGTAGTTCGTAGCCTAAGTTGAAGGTCTCTTGCTGATTCCCATCGTTCGTGATTTCTATCTCATAATTTAGCGTTGTATTCGGCTGCAACGGCTGAATTGCATTGGGACTTGAGAGCGATACACCTAAGTTCGGCGTTACCGTCTCATCGATAACATTGTCTCCATCGTGATCTATTTCCAGTGTGTACTCGGTCATCGTTGGACTCATTTCCGTGTATGCTGTTGTACGTGGCGTTACTGGGATATCCGTGTATCCAAAAACCCTACTCTCATTCCACGAACTGTACTCTGGAATGAAGTTGAATGTGCCGTCTCCAGTCCCATTGATCTCTACATTGTAGACATCATTTGCTGGAACTAAGTACCTCTCTTCTTCGCCGAGAGAGTTCACGTAGGAATCCGGGATTTCATGGATGAACTCACTGTCTTTTGTCCCCGTGATCTGTCCCTTCGAGTTCGTGACGTACATGTCTGCGGGGCAGTGGAGAGAGACGATGAATCTTGATCTCTCATATTCTTCAGTCGGATCTTCTGCAATGCCCGCCCACTTCACCGGATTATACCACTTCTCTCCCCCTGAATTATATTTTGGTCCTAATGGTCCATCTTGCCATGCACTGGGCCGTACATAGCCCCAGTTACCTCCAAAATTAAGCCAGGGCTGATCTATGATAAGTGTATCGTTTGATATCTTTCGTTCAGTTCCTTTATTAGCCCTATCAAATCCAATTATTTGATAATATACACTGGGTCCAAAATACGCAGCATGAGAGCCTTCGGCCACATAGACCACGGGATGTGTAGTATCTCTAACTTCTACATTACCCCATTCTCTATACTCCCCCCCATGATGTCGTGAGTATGCAGCTCCTTCTGGAATTGTATTCACATCGTTCTCTTGGAATTTGTCGTAATCTATCAAGACTTCGATCATTTCCCACTCCCCTTCGTGGCTTTAGATTTTCTTGCTCTAAATTGTGCTCCATAGTAGCCGCCAAGACCACAAAAAGTTGCAGGAATTAACA
>JAYEIH010000023.1:0-23292 GCA_034659995.1 Methanobacteriota archaeon | reverse complement strand
GAAACTTCGACCGCTCTATATTAATGAAATTGCAAAAATGACAGAAGTAATGTGGATAGAAAAGTACATTCAGCCAAAAATTGAAAAAGGACCAGATATAGAAAATTACTGGGCTACATACCTAATGCAGTCGGGTACAACAGGGACGCTCCCCATTTACAACCAAGGAGTAAGCGGAGCGAATCAGATCATCTGTGTAGCTGACACAGGTCTTGACTACGACCACTCGATGTTCTACGATTATACCAACGGTGCACCACCGTATACGATAGTAACTGACAAGACTAATCCTCCAATCAGCTACGATCCTGCTTTGAGAAAGGTAATTTCGTACTATGATTGGGCAGGCACTGGAGACTACGATGGATACGGTCATGGAACGCATGTCTGTGGATCAGTGGCTGGAGATTACGGGAGTATAGCGGGATTCAACGAGGATTTCTTTGGAAATGGACTATTTTCGGGAACGTATAATGCGTGGGATCCATTTGATGGAGTCGCATATAACTCCAAGCTGATTATGCAGGATATAGGTGATGGAGGGACGCTGACTGGTATTCCAACGAATCTTACTTACCTCTTCCAACAGGCACAGCAATCAGGCGCGTATATCCACTCAAACAGCTGGGGAGCATCAGCGCAAAGTCTCTATCTAACACCATCAGCGCAGATAGACACCTATACCTGGAACAACAAAGACTTTCTGCCACTCTTCGCTGCTGGAAACGATGGCCCGGGATGGGCTACAATGGACACGCAAGCGGTCGCGAAAAACTGTATTGGCGTTGGAGCCACACAACTCCTATACCAAGACCCCAACAGCATGGCATCATTTTCCAGTCATGGCCCTGCCACAGTAACAGATGGGAGTTCTGTATACTTCACAGATAGAATCAAGCCGGATATCGGTGCGCCTGGAAACCATAATGTGATCTCTGCAGAGAGTGATTTTGATGTCACAACCTACAATAATGACGCGACAGGAATGGGCGGAACTTCCATGGCAACGCCACTTATGGCGGGTGCAGCAGCCCTCGTACGTGAATACTACGCCGGTGGATACTACCCAGGAGGAGCCATCACAACACCGAGTGCTGCACTGTTAAAGGCAACACTTATCAACTCTGCTATCAATATGACGGGTGATGACGTGGGACACGATCTTTCTGTAATAGGTTCTCCTCCCTTCAGAAAACTCGATGTCCAGATTCCGGGAACGGGACAAGGATGGGGTCGTGTGCTCCTCGACAATACGCTATACTTTTCCGGAGAGAGCCAGAGAACTGCTGTAGACGATCACGGCCCTATCTCTACGGGAGACACCGTTACGTACACCTACACGGTGGGACCAGACCACCCCTTCAAAGCCACGCTGGCATGGACAGATGAACCTGGAACGCCAGCTGCTCCTACCAATGTACTCGTTAACGATCTCGATCTCGCAGTTGTAGGACCTGGTGGTAATACCTACGCAGGTAACGATTTCCAGAACGGAGAATCAATCCCGAACGGTGGAGTTTGGGATGGATCCAATAATGTGGAGCAGGTACTGATAAACAATCCTACCCCCGGTACATACACCGTGTATGTAGATGGATATAATGTCGTTTCCTCGGGGGGACAGCCGTATGCTCTTGTGACCAACGGAGAACTGGTGAACTCTACAGGAACGATGAATATTGATGGAGATACATTCAACCTACCACCGAACAATTGCTCTGTGGATGTTACTGTTACCGACATTGATCTACAGGGTTCAGGAACGTTAAATGTCGCTATAAGCTCAGATACTGAAACAACAGCTGATACTGTGAGTCTAACCGAAAATCCCGCAAACTCCGGTATTTTCCAAGGGACAGTTCCATTAACGATAAGTGCTCCCGCCATAGACGGGAATCTCTCTGTTGCAGACGGAGATACTATTACTGTATCTTATGTGGATGCATCGCCCAGCCAGACTGTGACAGATACTGCTACCATTGACGGGTCTCCACCAGTAATCAGTAGCGTGAACGCAAATCCAGCGAATGATGCAGTGGCTGTTATCACCTGGACAACGGATGAGCCCTCGACAAGCACAGTAAACTATGGTATGACCACGGCATTAGGCTCTACTGTGACAGATACCTCCTACACCACGTCTCATAGAATCGTCCTAGACGGACTCCAGAGGAATACAACCTATTACTTTGAGGTAGAATCAACAGATGACTCATGCACCCCAAACACTGAAGTGGATAATAACGGAGGATCGTACTACACCTTCACAACGCAGAACGTGATAACGCCAAAGCAGTATAAAGTAGGATACGCAGCTGATTCGGTGGGTGTAACGGTTGACGATGACGACATGTGGACAGGACATTTAGGTGGCGATACCCGGTACGGGGCAGTACAGTTCGATATCTCGCATATACCGGCTGGTGTTTCTATTACCAATGCTTCCCTAACATTCTGGATGCAATCGAAAGGTAACGCTGCTTCAGGATACGATTGGTACGTAGATATGCTCGATGAAACTGGAAATTCCTGGTTTACTGGGCCTGGAACGTTTTCCCAGTTTGAAACGATACCAACGGAGCTAAGAGTGGACTCTGTAAGTACTACTGGATTACCGAGCAACGGCGGATCGCGAACGATTAACTTATCTCCACAGGCGTTACATGAGCTTGAAAAACGATTGAACGGTGGTAGTTTAGTATCTTTCCGTACCGATACAAACTCGCCACTTTCAACAGACTCTGCAATAAGTTGGGACACCGGATTTAGACCTGATAAAGGGGGCCTTGGACAGGAATACAGACCACAGCTTTCCATAAGCTACCAACCTCTTAATATCGAGTGTCCAACGTACACGGACCACGCTACAGTTAATGTGAACTATATCGGTGGAACAGTAGGCGGAGGAACAATGACAGTCAATATGTCCAGTACCACTGAAACAGGTCCTGAAGTGATTACCCTTACAGAGGATCCTGCCGGAAGCGGAAACTACTATGGAAATATCACGTTGACGCCAGATGCGACAGCCTCAGATGGCTTGTTATCGGTAACTCATGGTGATACGATCACAGCCTCAGCGAATACGTATACAGACACTGCAACTGTTGATGCAAATGAACCAGTAATTTCTGGAGTGTCCGTATCGAACGTAACTGATACGAGCGCAACGATAACGTGGACTACAGACGAACCTGCGACGAGTACAGTAAATTACGGCACAACAACTTCTCTTGGTTCTAGTTCGACCGAGGGAGAGTATGTAACGTCGCATTCCATAACGCTTCAAGGGCTGACATCGGAGACAGTATACTATTTCGAGGTAGCAAGCACTGACAATGTCTGTCCTAGTGGAAATACAGGTACCGATGACAATAATGGCAACTACTACACATTCTGGACTGCACAGTCTCAAACCGATACCCTTTTCACCGATGATATGGAGTCTGGTCCATCAAACTGGGACAGTTCCGATGCGTCCACCGGAAGCGTTGGCGACCTATGGCATCTCGCATCGACAGATACCGGCAGCGCATACTACGACCCATATGCAAGGCCAAATAGTCCGACGACCTCATGGTGGTGCGGAGGTTACGATGCATCGTGGGCTACACCCCCAGGATATATAAATGAGATGAACGATTGGCTCTGCTCTGTTCCAATTGGTACCTCTGGATACCAGAAACTCGACCTCACATTCTCAGTGAGCGGAAACTCGGAGCCGACCTATGACTTCCTCTACGTAAATATATACGACCTCGACACTGCAACTGATACGACCTACGCAGCTTACGATGGGGACACAGGTGGAGCATACATCACCAATACCATCGATATATCAGCACATGCAGGACACGAAATATCAATTGAGTTCCAGTTTGACTCAGATGTGGCATACTCTGACGAAGATGGAAACTACGACGGAGACGGATGGTATGTGGACGATGTTACCCTAGAAGCTACAAAATATAATTGTGGTGCGGTCGCACTTGAGGCTACATCCCAAAGGGTAACTATTGGAGACAGTTCTACCATTACTGCTACCGTCACAGATGCAGGTGGTAATCTTGTCGCTGATGGTACACCTGTAGAATTTGCAACGACGCTGGGGAACATCTCACCTGCGGTAGGAACTACAGTTGATGGAACTGTAACAGCAGAGCTAACCTCAAGCACACAGGGAATAGCTACGGTCGAGGCATCAGTTGGAAGTATAGCGTCCAGCATCAATGTAGAGTTCATTCGGCCAATAGCTCCCACACAGACGTTTAAAGCCGTAGCAAATGCCCGCCTTGCCGAGGCAAATAAACTGCTCAATGAAGTACAGGAACTCCTGCCCGACCCGGTACCCGACAACATCCAAGCATTGCTTGATGAGGCACAGGAGCATATCGACAACGCGAATACCACCGGCAACAGCATCTATGCGAACAACGAGCTGATAAAGGCCATTGAACTATTAGAACAGGCAAAAGAAAAACTCTAATATTTTTTTCTTTTTTTATATTTTTTAAAGACAATATTTTTAAAGCTTCAAGAGGGTGTTTATTCATGAGAATGCTTTCCATCGGGATCATGCTGTTACTGGCCTTTTCTCTCTGCATTACTGAGGAACCCGGAGAAACTACTGCACCGCCCACAACTGTGGCTCCAACAATCCCAGCTGTAACAGAGGAGCCACCTGAAACAAAAGCTAAAACACCGCCTCCAACACCTGCGGAAACAGCTCCGGAGACGACTGTACCAAACACACCGGAGAAAAAAGAGCTGGTGATAAATAAGGAAAAAACGAAAAACGGCATCACAATAAAAATTATCAAGCTCTACTACGTTAACGAGCCAAAATACGGCAGTTCAGGGCTATCGGAGAAGCATCTGCGAGTAGAGCTATCCATACAGAACAACGGTGATAGCACCATTGAGTTCTACCCGAATATTACCAGTGTTATTGAGGATAATCTTAAAAACGAGTATGTTGTCCTATTGATGCCCAGCTCAAAGGACTGGGGAGAAATCAAGCCAGAAGGAACTAAAGAGGGATATATTACCTTTGCAGTAATAAATGAGAGTGCGGAGACAGCGACCCTGAAACTGCGGAATGACACTACATCGTTCGAGTTTGTGATAGATATGCATAAATTATAAAAAGATAAAAGTAAAAGAAAGATCGTGCGAAGGCATATAGGTCCCATTGCTCTTAAAAGAGGTAGAAAATGAAAATAAAAATACTATTATTATGTTTCGCAGTGGTATGCTCTGTTCTTTCAGTAAGTGAGGGACAAAATGAAGATACTGAACTCACACTAATACTAACATCTAATGAGTTCATTATAAAGGACGGCACGATCCGTATGGAGGGTTTCTATAACCGCGGTTCTCCTGGGGCTCCAAAACTCCCGCAGAGTATACATGATATTTCGCTCCCCCCACATGCGGACCTAAGTACAGTACAAATAAAAATATCCAAAATTGCCACAGAGATGATCGGAGGAGCGTATGATGTTGATCCCTCTCCTTTGATCGCGACTACCTCCGATGACACAAAACAGTACGTGAACAGTACCATAAAAAATGGAAAAGATGTGGAAATTTATGAAAAAGAGGAATTTTATCCTAACTCTCCTGTGGAAATACTGAGAACCTATCAGAAAAGAGATAAGAAGGTGGTGAGGGTACAGTTTACGCCTGTACAGTACAATCCGGTAAGCATGAAATTACAGCTGAATACCAAAGTAACGGTGGAAATTTCATGGAATAACACGGAAAGGTTGATGCCTTCCGTTGCTCCTTCCGATTGGACGGGATATGCCATCGTTACAACAAATGCCATAGTAAACAACAGTACAAAATTAAGTGAGTTCATAACACATCTCGAAAAGAGAGGATTTGCCGTGACCACCATAACGGAGAATGAGTACGGCTCTGCCACAGGACAGCAGAGAGCGATCAATATCAGGAACTGGTTAAGTGCCCATTACGTCAGTGACAGTATACAGTATGTTCTGCTGGTAGGAGATCCTGACCCAGACGATCCTTCTAATGGCAGTGATAGTTTCGGCGATGTACCGATGATGATGTGCTGGCCCAATCCCGGGAGTACCGAAGACCTCACACCAACGGATTACTTTTACGCCGATCTCACGGGGAACTGGGACTCAGACGGCGATGGACACTATGGGGAGTTCGGGACATCCTCTAATCAGGACCAGGACTATCTTGTAGACTTCTGCCCCGAAGTCTATGTGGGGCGGCTGCCTGTGTACGGATCAGATTATGCCACGTTGGACAGCATTTTGGAGAAGTTCATCAGCTATGACGGCGCTACAAAAAAAATTATGCTTCCAATGGCGATCTTGAACTATGAAAATGAAGATGGGGAAGGAAAACAGAGGACAGATGGCCGTGATCTACCTCAGTATGTCATAACGAATATCGCAAATCCCAATGGCTACAGTAACTACGTGATGTATGAAACAGCAGGACTTAACCCCGTGAATGCTACTGCTTATGGCTACAACGCGCCCATAACGAATGCAAATGTGATAAGTGAATGGGCAAACGATTACGGCATCGTCTTCTGGTCGGGCCACGGTAGTCCCACGGGGGCAGCCAGGAAGTACTGGAGTTTGGATGACGGGAATGGCGTGCCCGAAGCAGGAGAAATGACTTGGGTATCTTTCATAGATTCTACTGACATAGTACCCGATACCGGGACCTTTACCTACCAATCATCCTGCCTCAACGGCTATCCTGAAAATCAAAACAATTTGCAGTATACATTACTCAAACAAGGTGCGATATGCACGGTGAGTGCCTCGAGAGTAAGCTGGTACCTCGTGGGGACATGGACTAATTTGGGGCTCGTCGATAATACAGGAATAGGCTATGAGTATGTCAATCATCTTGTAAATAACGGAGAGCCCGCAGGAGGAGCATTATACGATGGAAAGAATTCTCTAACCAATCCTTGGGGATGGCAAGGATGGCAAAATCTTTTCGATTTCAACCTCTATGGCGATCCATCGCTCACGCTGGAAGCCCCGACCATGGTCAATCCTACAATCTCAAATATAGTAGTAACACCTGATCCCTGTTACGATGATCCACTCATCGAATGCACCGCGGAGTCCAATGCGACGATAACGGATGCGGAGTGCTATCTGGACCTCAACGGAACTTCGATTCCTCTCAGTCCAAAAGACGGAGATTGGAACTCCACTGCAGAAGATCTCAACGGAACGATCTTCCTCGGAAACAGTTATGACGGAGAATACACGATCTCAGTCCGTGCCTTTGATTACGAATGGGGTCCCTTTTATCATGCAAACTTTACCATTGATGGAATCAAAAATATTCAGGCGGTCCCGGATGCTAACTCTACAACAATTACATGGAATACTGATTTTAATGGAACAAGCATCGTCAGGTACGGCGATATCGGGAGTATGAACGAGGAAACGAACGCCACTCCCGTCACAACTCATAAGATAACACTGACAAATCTGGAGTCAAAAAGGTACTATTTTGAGGTAGAGTCTCAGGGAGCATCCATCATCCGAAGAGACGATAACAATGGAGCATACTTTTCATTCGACATTGAGGAAACTATGGAGATACCCCTGAAGCAGGGATGGAATCTCATTGGATGGCCGCTGGAGAATCAAGACGCCGACAGTGCCGTATCCACACTCACGGATCCCCAGTTCAACTCGTGGATCTACCGGTACAATGCCAATGCTCAGACGTACCAGTGGCATGACTGCGAGGGCGAACAGCAGTTTCAGAACTTCGAAACTGGACAGGGCTACTGGATTTATGCGTATGAGGACATTACGTGGGAGGTCACTGGGGTACGGCCGGAGATCACGGAGATACCGCTGAAGCAGGGCTGGAACCTCATTGGATGGCCGCTAGACACGCGGAACGTGGATACTGCCGTATCCACCCTCACCGATCCGGAGTTCAACTCATGGATCTACCGGTACAATGCCAATGCCCAGACGTACCAGTGGCATGACTGCGAGGGCGAACGGCAGTTCCAGAACTTCGAGACGGGACATGGCTACTGGATATACGCGTATGAGGATGTCGCATGGGAAATATAAGGCAATAAATTTAAAGAGGAGATGAGAAAATATGAGAATGGAACGAAAAAGAATCATGATGATCGTGAGTATCTTCGCAGTAGCGGCAGTGCTCCTTTCCTGTACTCCTTCTTTTGTGATACGGGCAGATGATCCTATAACCCCTCCTCCAATTCCAACACAGCCTCCCGACCCCACACAGCCCCCTGAAACTCACTCTCATACCACCCGGGAACCTGAGTACGAGTTAGAGGTCTCCTGTGAGGAAGAGTACCAGAAAATAGGGCTGGACGAAATCGCAAAGTATACCATCACGCTGACAAATAAAGGAGAGACAAACAACGTGAGGATAAAATACGACAGACCCTCCGGATGGTTCGGTGATATCTCGGAGAACGGTTTCACACTCGGCGAAGGCAAAATAAAGGAGATCACGATAGAAATATTTCCACCCGCCTCATGTAAAAATGGAACCTACCTCACAGAGGTCACTGTGGACTCTGACGCAGGGACGGAAACGCTAATATTAGAAACAGAGGTCTGGTACCTGGGCGATATCACCATAAAAAGTTTTAATTATACGGTGAGCAATGAGAATGTGGATTTCCACGTTCTGTTGAGCAACACCGGAAAAAAGAAGGAATTAACACTTATTTTTTACATCGACGATGAAGAATTGAGTAGAAAAGAGCTCAGTGTTGAAAAGGTAAAGGAAGCCGTCTTTCCATGGATCCTGGAGAGCGGCGAGCATACAATAACTATTACGTGTGTTGCCCACGATGAAAACAAGGAAAACAACTCGTTTACCAAGAGTATCAACTTCGATGAGTACGAGGTATCCAAATCAGAGCCCCAGATGTACCGTGAGAGTGCCGTATCACTGATGAATAAAGGGGAGTATCTTGAGGCTTACCATTACTACTGTCTGTTGGACGATGAAGAAGAAAAAGAGCAATGCGAGAAGTACATTGTTGCCAATACCTACGAAACCAACGGAAAAAAGCTCCTGGAAACTGGAGAGTACACCAAGGCCTACTCGTTCCTCAGCGAAGCGATAGAGTGTTACAAAGAACTTGAAGACTCGGAAAAAGTCTCTGAGATCGAGGAGCTTCTGAACTCTTTCTCGGATAAGGTGCACATAGGGGCATCATCTCCAGAGACCGTGGTCAAAACAGTCGTCAAGGAGAAAAATGATAATAGAGCGTTGATAGCCGGATTGACTGCTATTTTACTTATTAATATCCTCCTAATCTTAGTTTTTTACAAGAAAAAGAAATCGTAGATCAAATGAATTGAGATAAGAGCTGAACGTAATAGAAGAGTAACCTGTTTTAAGTATTGCATAGCAAAACTATGCGACATCGAACAGCAAACTATTTAAAGGGAGAGTGAGATCATATAGTTATGACCAGAAAAATAACACTGATATGTGCTCTTTCTATAGCTATAGGACTGCTGTTTTCTTCTATCTCTTCTTTCGAGGTAAAAGCTGGTTCTGGACCCCCGGGACCCCCTGGACCTCCGGGACCTCCAACAACAACTCCTCCTCCTCCAAATGATCCGCACGATCATCACGCTCGGAGTACCCAAGCACCGCACTATGAGATGGAAGCCTTCTGCGAGGAAGATTGCTGTAAAATATCACTGGAGGAGATAGCCACCTACGCGATCACGCTGAAAAATAAGGGGGACGAGGATACAGTTGAGATCCGCTATGCCCGTCCTTCTCGATGGTATGGCAGCATTTCTGAGAGAGAGGTCACGCTTAAACAGTATGAAACAAAGGATATAACGGTGAGGGTATTCCCCGTGGGATCGTCTAAAAATGGAACGTATGAGACCGATGTGACAATAGAATCACATGAAAGCGAAATATCCTTAACACTGACAACAGAGTTATCCTTTGTTGGAGATCTCGCTATAAAAAATTTTAACTATACTATAGATGAGAGAGACGTTGAGTTTTATACCTTATTAAATAATACGGGGGAAAAAAAGGATGTGGAGGTTGTTTTTTCTGTTGATGGGGAAGAACAGGGAAGAAAAAAGCTCAGTGTGGAGGAACTAAAAGAAGTTGTCTTCCCATGGGAGTTAAAAAATGGCAACCATGCCGTGTCTTTTAAATGTCTTGTGAAGGATGATAACCGAGAAAATAATATGTTCACCAAAACAATCACCTTTGGAGAGTGTGAGGCCTGCAAATCCAAAGAAGATATGTATGCCGAAAGCGCCACGACACTCATGGACAACAATGAGTACTTTGAGGCATACTACTATTACTGTTTACTAAGAGACGAAGAGGGAAAGGATCGATGTGAGAAGTATATGGTTGCCGAGATGTACGAGATCAATGGGAAAAAGCTCCTGGAAGGCGGGGAGTACGGTAAGGCCCGCACATTTTTCACCGAAGCCCTAACCTGCTACAAAGAACTTGAAAACTCGGAAAAAGTCTCTGAAATAGAGGAACTTCTGGACTCTTTCTCGGATAAGGTAAAGATAGGGCAATCTTCTCCAAAGACCGTGGTTAAAACAGTTGTCAAGGAGAATATTGGAACAATAACAGGCTTGGCGGCAGGGTTAGCCCTTCTCTTACTTGTTAATATCGTTCTCATTTTTGAGTTCTTCAAAAAGAAACAATCAAAGGATGTCGAAAAAAAGTATAAAAGAATAAAGAATAAATATGGACTATGATAGGAAAGGTAATTGCGGCAGATAATGATACTATAACGGCGAGGGTACTTCTCGATGATATAGAAACGCTTCATATGGGGGATCTGGTGGTAATAGACTCACGGTTTCAGTATCTTGCAAGAGTATCCTCTGTTTACTCCAAGAATATAGGAGAGGCAAACCTTCCTGACAAGATGGCCGTTCTCACGGATAGAATGGATGAGATGGAAAGCCTTTTTGGAACTCAGTTTTATTACGCCGCGGAGTGCGGAGTGCTCGGCGTGTTAGATAAGGGAATAAAGCCTGCAAAGACAATACCGACGTTTTTGTCCGGCATCAGGAAGGCCAAGTCGAAGGACCTGGAGTTCCTTTTGAAAGAAGGAAAAAATTACCTGAAAATAGGAAAACTGAGAAATATGGCCCTTCCTATAAAGATAAACATAGAGACATTCATTACAAAACACGCCGGCGTTTTCGGGAAGACGGGAAGCGGAAAGTCAAATACCGTAAAGGTTATTATCGGGGAGATGATACAACAGCGCCTTCCAGCCCTAATCTTTGATGTTCACGGGGAGTACGGGTATAAAAGGGGACTGGGCGGTATGGAGAATGTTATAGTGGTGGGACTTCCGGGCAGTGAGTGTGATGTTTCCCTTACCGTTCCGCTCCAAATGATAACCCCATCCGATCTGAGGGTGATGACATTTCTTACCGAGGCACAGGAGGATGCCGTGGCTCTTATCTACAAGAGGTCAAGAGGACGGTGGCTCGAGTACCTTTCGGAGAGCGAGACGGAGGAAATCGTAGAGGATTTCGATAATAAAATACAGATGGCTACCATTCTGGCGCTCCAGCGGAAGGTTGAAAGGGTTGTGGACTATGAGTTTGTCGGCAGGGCGTTTGATTCTCTAAACTATATTTTGCAGAAAATAAAGAGGGGGAAGATTATCATAATTGATTTTGGAGATTATGAGCATAACGACTGGGTTATAAAACTCATCACATCGATAATATCACGGTTTCTGCTTAATAGATATAAAAAATATAAAAAAGAAGGAAAGAAAAATAAAGAAACGTTGTTGGTACTTGAGGAAGCGCATAAGCTTTTGAATAAGGAGATAGCCAAAAAAACAATATTTTCAAACATCGTGAGAGAGGGAAGAAAGTTCAATCTTGGGCTCTGTATCGTGGATCAGATGCCGCAGAAGATATTTGAGGAGGTTCTGGCACAGCTGAACACCGTAATAATTATGCTGCTGACGAATATCAAGGACAGAGAACATCTCGTTCTTTCCTCTGAGAATGATCTTACCGGATTCAAAAAAGAGATGAAGAGGCTTGAGGTCGGAGAGGCCATTATCACAGGGATATCTGTTCCTTTCCCCATCCCCGCAAAGATCGATCTCTTTAAAAGAACACACGTCAAAAAAGAGGGTTTTGACCAGTTTGAGTTCAACGAACTTGATATTTAATCATCTACAAGCACGAAACCAAAAACTTTAAATACTGCCAGCAAAGAGAATCATAGAGCAAGAGTTTATGAGGTGAAAATATTTTAACAAAGGCATCAATGGACAGGTTAATACGAAAAGTTGGAGCAGAAAGGGTCGGCAGGGACGCATCTACTGCTCTTTCCAGAGTGATAGAAAAAAAAGCTGATAATATCGCAAGAAAAGCAATTGCACTCGCAGATCATGCCAATAGAAAGACCGTTAGAAAGGAGGATATTAAGTTAGCCGCTGAAAGAGTATAGGCTTGTTGTATGGTTCAATGAAAATAAGAATGGGTTTTTACACGTTGAAGTACTATCTCATAGTCATGAGGGATAAAATTTACAGGGCTAATCTGCCATTAATTTTTTTTATACTCTTTTTAGCTCTAATTGGCGTGATATATGCAGCTAAAAACTATTTTCCTTCGATTCTTGTATTCACCGAAGAACAGTACCTTGATGCTATCTATTTCTGTAGTTTGGCACTTATTATAAGCATGATAGGAACTGCATTCAGGAAGGAGTAGCTCACTCTTTCCGCGAACCAAAGCTCACATTCCTCTGCTCCTCTTCATTCACGTTCAGATGGAAGATATCGGGGCGGGAGTAATGACCATCCGTATCGAGGACAAGATGCCCTTCTGCAATGCTTTCCGGATCTATATCGGCGTAAATAATAGACCTCTTATCAAAAACAGGCCCTGTAATATACTTAGTGTTGGGAGCAATGACGGCGGATCCTCCGTTCAGTACCTCCTTCGCGGGTATAGCTTCAAGAAGCTCGATCCCTTTATTCCTTTCCTCCTGCGAGTTGAACCCTTCAATGATATCCTCCTTACTGAGAATACCGCCCGCAGCCGCAACAAAGCACTGCCCTTCAAAGGCATAATGCCGGCTCGCAATATGATGGAGCTCCTTCACCGCAGGCCACTGGGCTACATGGAGCGTTTCATGCTGCGCATGCATAGCTGCCCGTGTCAGCGGCATCCAATGTTCCCAGCAGACCAGACCGCCAATGTTTCCGTACTCTGTGGAAAGAACGCCAAGAGTACTTCCGTCTCCACGTCCCCAGATCATTCGCTCTGTATAGGTGGGAAGAATCTTACGGTGTACCTTAAACTCCTTTCCATTTTTACCGAGATAGACCATTGTATTGTACAGAGTTCCTCCCAACCGTTCATGAACTCCCATAACAATATATGTCTCGAACTCTTTGGCATAGTTGCGCAGTTTCTTGAAATGATCTCCTTGTAATGTGAGAGCATTGTCCACCAATCTGCGGTACAGTGCCTTCGCGGAAGTATGATTCCAGAGCGCTGCCTTGGGCGAGAAATCGAGCCATACAGGATACCCGGGGAGCCAGGTCTCGGGAAAGACGATCACAGATGCTCCATGATCAGTTGCCTCTTCGATAAGAATAGATGCTCTTTCAAGACTCTTTTCGATATTTAAAAATACAGGAGGGTGCTGAATAACAGCCACGTTGAAGGAACTCATATCCTTTTTTTATTTTCACTGCTTAAATATTTTATTCGAGCATGGCAGCAGCTATTTCTTTAAGAAGTTTGGCAGCTGCCATTGCCGTAATGCCGAGAGGGTCACGTTTTGGATTGAACTCCACGATGTCAGCACCGACAATCTGTGCATCGATACTATGAATCGTACGGAGAAGATCGCGTGTCGATAGCCCTCCGGGCTCATGGTGCGAGACACCTGGGGCAAAGGCAGGATCGAGCACATCCATGTCGAGGGAGAGATACACAGGGCCATCGAGTGCAATATCCAATACAGGAGTATACTCCTTCATCTCAAAAATCTCAACATCAAACCGTTTCGCCTGTTCCCGCTGATGTTTATTTAATGTTCTAATTCCAACTTGAATCAGACGTTTTACAAGCGCTTCCTCCATAATTCTCGCAAAGGGGCAGGCATGGGAAAATCTATCGCCGTCAAGCTCCTCATACAGGTCGGGATGCGCATCCAGCTGAACAACGGTGAGATCGGGATACTTTCTTGTGTAGGCCTTCAGGATAGGGTAGGTGATTATATGATCGCCCCCCAGTGAGAGGATATGCGTACCATGATCGAGAAGGGTTGTAATAGCGTTTTCTATAGTTTCAAAAGGGTTCTCAGAGAGTTGAAGGTCACCAAGATCATAAAATCTGGACTCCATAGAAAGATCCGTTCCATCCTCAGCAGAAAGAGTTGTGGAGCCCGAGTGAAGCACCTCCCGTATCCTCGGCGGGGCCATGGCAGGCCCTTTCATGAAGGAGGAGTGTTCATCGAAGGGTACCCCGACGACGGTGACCATCCCGCTTACCAGGAACTCCAGCTGATCCTCTGAAAATAGTTTCATACTCCCCCCGTCAGAACAGAGATGCGACAATACCGCAGATCCGCTCAAGTAACTCTCTGTCTTTTTCTGTAAAGGGAGATTTAATATGAGAGTCTATATCGAGCTCTCCCACTACTTTCCCATTTTTAAAAATGGGTACGACCATCTCTGACTGCACCTTCGGACTACACGCGAGATAATTCGTCTCCTTTGACACGTCCTGGACCACAAATGTCTCCTCTCTATCCGCAGCCTGACCGCATATGCCCTCTCCAAAGGGTATTCTCACGTGTTCCGTCGGTTCGCCGACGAAAGGTCCGAGTACGAGTGTGCCATTTTCCACAAGATAGAACCCCACCCAGTCGTAATGGTCACCCTCTCGGCGAAGAAGCTCACAGACCAGCTGAAGCTTTTTATCTCTTTTTTGTTCTTCTTCAACGATTTTTTTAATCTTTTCAAGAATTTTGTCTCTTTTCTTCATTTTTCCTCCTGCAGCTCATCCCACTGCTTAAAGGCCCTTCTCAGGTGTGGAATGGTAATGGACCCACCGACAATAAGTCCAATTGCCATTACCTCCTCAAGCTCCTCATCGGTTACCCCTTCCTCCTTACATTGATAAATATGGTACATCACGCAGTCGTCGCACCGGAGGACAAGCGAGGCCACGAGCCCCAGCATTTCTTTGGTCTTCGCAGAAAGCGAACCGTCCTCATAGACCCGCGAGTCAAGGTTGTAGAAACGTTTAACGCTCTGTCCGCCGTATTTCATCACAATTTTATTCAATCGTTCCCGCTCTTCAGCAAAATTCTCCGTCATGACCTTACTCTCTGTCCTGCGTTTTTAATCTTTTCCTGCCGAATCTTTATAATTCTCTGCGGGTTACCTACTATTACATCCCTTCTTGTTTTTAAGCTTTGCCCCATTTTAAAAACAAAACGTTTATAAGATTCAATATTTTAGTTGTTACCGTGAAAACAAGGGAAGTCTACTGCAAATCCATTCTATCAAAATCGGGGTTATACGGGATAGACTATGCAGTGAATCCCTATACGGGCTGTGAACATGGCTGTATCTACTGTTATGCCGTTTTCATGAAGAAATTTACAGAACGCAGGGAGGAATGGGGGGAGTTTGTGGATATAAAACTGAATGCGCCCAGAGTTCTTGCAAAACAGATAAAAAAATCCAAGAAGGGCAGTATACTTTTTTCCTCGGTGACGGATCCCTATCAGCCTCTGGAGAAGAAGTATGAGATTACCAAAAAATGTCTTCATGTACTGTTCAGACATGATTTTCCTCTGAGCTTCCTGACTAAATCCGACCTCATCCTCAGAGACCGGGAGTTGATAGAGAAGATGAATGCGACGGTGGGCGTTACCTTTACCACAGTGGATGAAAAGGTACGGAAGATTTTTGAGCCGCGAGCATCGCCCATAGAGAATCGGCTCAAAATTCTCGATGAGATTGAAAACAGTTACGTTTTTTTTGGACCCATAATTCCCTTTTTTTCAGACTCCGAAAAAAAGCTTAGAGAAGCATTTGCATCCTTTGAAGAAAAAGATGTAAAACACGTCCATATAGACAAGATGAACATCTACCCAAATGTCTGGAGAAGACTGAGGAAGCACCTGGACAGTAAAATGGTAAAAAGGTATAAAAAAATTAAAAACTCAGAGAAACACCCGCGTTTACTAAAGAAAAGAGTTTTAAAAATCCTCGAAGATTTTAATTTTGAGTACCATCTCGAGTGGTAGTTTACTCTATCTTTATACCCCTTATATCCGTTAGATCCAGTGCAGGTATATTAAATCCGCCTTCATAGATTAGATCAGGATTTTCACTTTTTATTTTGGAGAGCTCAAAGGATTTTCTGCCCTCTTCGGTAATAAATACCGCTGTTTCGGCCTTGTCTTTGCAGATCGCCTTCTCCAAAATCTTATTCAGCGGGGCCTTATGGTATGTGTTCTCTATCAGATCCTCCAGTGAGTAAAAGAGGTTCAGATCTCGAGAGGAGAAATAGAGGATATTGAAGACCTTCCCATAGATAGAAAGCGAGTTCTCTCTGTCCACAAACTCCACAATTTTCAGATACTTCAGCCAGTTGCACTTGCAACCATAGTCGGGATCCACCGCGATCTTCAGTGGCCCTCCCTCCTTCTTCGCTATGGGTTCTCCCTCTTTTTTGTACGCTAAAACCACTTCCACAGTGCTGGGAACGCTCACCAGATACCGATCCTCAGAGATATAATTGATTATCTCACCATCACCGAGGATAGTAGAAGGCACCCCTTCCCACGGCACCTTTCGTATCTTTTCCTCCACCACCGTTTCAGTAATTATATCGGTCCTGAACGCCTTTAGCTCAGAGAGCGAGTATTCCTCTATGCCGCCGTTAATAACATGGATATTCCAATTTTCGGGTTTTTCCTTCTGTATGCAGCCCAAGACAAGTAATAATAAAAAAATGGAGAGGAATTTCTTCATAGCAGTTCTATCTCGCAGAGACCCTTTATCCAATATTTAGATTCGTAGCCCGGCATTACCAATCTGAACTCCTCTGTCACCAGGATATTCTCGTTTCCAAAGGCCTCATCGAACGGTACTTCAACCGTGTATCCGTCGGAAGCGGTAAACCGTACCGTTGCCGCGTCATCTTCATACCGCGCTCTGTTGAGAAGTGCGACTAACGGGACGCCTTCAAAGGTCTGCTCTTCTCCCTTGTACTCCGCTGTAACCGTTTTCTGATCGAAAAGGCCGGTGAGATCCTCAGGTGGTAGAACCAGCGTGACCTTGGTCTTTCCTTTGATCACAAGAGCATTTTCCTTTCCGAGAAGCTTTATTTCCTTCAAGAACTTTAACCACAACTTTCCCGGCTGATCCGTAATAACGAGTCGTATGGGGCCACCATCTTCCTGCGTTATCTGCTCACCGTCCATCTCGTAACAGAGGTACGCATTGGTCAGATCCTTCCATTTCACTGTGGACATATATCCGTCCTGAGCCACAAAGGTTATGTAGTCCGGACTTAGGTCGTATTTTTCCAGTGCATCACTCAGTAAAACACCTTTCCAGGAGTTCTCTATCTCTGTTCCTGTGGACTTCACCAAAACGGCATCGAACTCCTCAGACGGCATCAATTTTAGCTCTTTAAGAGTTAATTCGCCTTCAGTAAGTCCTGAGATTGTAAACGTATACGTTGCTTCTTCTTTTTCTTCGCCAATGCATCCTAATAGTAACGAGAGCACCAGTATACCAGCAAATACTTTTATTATACTTTTCATGGTATCACAAAAATACCAATGTGCCAAACATTTATAAACGTTATGTTCGAAGAAACATATCGATGAGGAAAAGATATATCGCTTTGATTTTAATGGTCTTTATAATATCAATTTTTTCTATATTTTCTATACTTGATAATACAGAATACAAAACTAAAACTTATAATGGAGAAGAAGATATTTACCCATACAAATTTGTATTTTTTGGAGACAACAGACCAAAATTTGGAAAAGAACAGCCAGAAGTTTTTATAAATATAATAAAAATGATAAATAAAGAAGATCCCTTATTTGTTATTGGAGGTGGAGATTTTGTTATAGAAGGAACACCAGAGAATTTTGAAGAGTTTTTAAAGGTTGTGGGCAATTTAAAAGCTCCTTTATTCTATGTTTGCGGCAATCACGATGATTCTAACTGTTATGAAGAGTATTTATGGGATAGAGTTTATTCTTTCACCTATAAAAATTCCATATTCATTGCACTAGATAATTCAAAGGGCATAATTGACAAAAAACAGCTGAACTTTCTAAAGAATCAGTTAAAAAGAAAGTTTGAGTATAAATTTGTTTTTATGCATGAGCCGCCCTTCGACCCACGACCCGGAGGTAACCACTGCATGATCAATTCTAAAGAGTTTATGGAGATCGTGCAGGAAAATAGTGTTGATTACGTCTTCTGCTCTCATATCCACTCGTACTATGAAGAAAAAATAGATAATACAACCTATATAATCTCAGGTGGCGCCGGGGCACCACTGATGCGGGAAGGATTTCACCATTATATCGCCGTAACGGTCGGCGAGGATATAAACTCCTCAGTTGTGAGGTGTGAGCATGAGTAGGTACTACTTCAAAACAAGAGACTTAGTTGTGATAGCGGTGATATCGGCACTGGGCGGCGTATCCTCCACATATATTGGATATCTCGGGAACTTGGTGAATCGGTTTCTTGGTGTTCCCTTTGGTGCCGGACAGTTCCTGGCGGGTCTGCATATCTTCTGGATCACCCTCGGCTATGGACTGACAAAGAAAAGGGGAACAGGCACAATGATTGGTGTGTTAAAGGCCTTTGTGGAACTTTTTTCAGGGGGGAAACTCGGTATCTTTGTGTTGGTACTGAGCGGTGTCCAGGGATTAACGGTCGATCTTGTTTTTCTCCTGATGGGAAAAAGGAGGTTTATACCGTACCTCATAGCAGGAGGGGTGGCTACGGGTATAAATGTCATCATATTTCAGCTCTTTTTTGCACCCTATAATGCGGCAACACTTTTCCTTTTAATTGCGTCCATATCTTTCTTTTCGGGCATTGCCTTTGCGGGCTACTTCTCATACAGCGTCCTGGAGATTCTCGAGGGAAAAGAAAGGGGGTACGGTATAAAAAAGGCCCTTACTATCGGTGCTGCAGCACTATTCTTATTCGGAGGTATCTACTACTATACGACAATCTACACCCCTGCTGAGAGCATTGCGATCTCTGGATCCTGTGAAGAACCGTACGAGTTTGTCTATAATGATCTTAGTAGCTATGAAAAAACGGTGAGCGCGGAGATGGTGGGGCAGTACAAACATGAAGAGGAAAAGGCGTACCAGGGGATCTCCCTGCTGAAAATACTGGAAAGATCCAAGCCAGAGGGCGAGAAGGTGGAAGTGGTGGGAAACGACGGTTATACCGTTACCTTCACGCTTTCAAACCTGAATAACGATGTTATCCTCACCGAGAATCGATGGCTCATCGCTAAGGGATTTGACGGCGGATACTGGGTTCAGGATGTTGTGGAGATCAGGATCAAATGATAAGAATAGAGCACCTCAGTTTTGCATATGAAAAGGAATGGGTGCTGAAGGATATAGATCTTGAGATAAAAAAAGGGGATTTTGTACTGATAGTAGGGAAAAGCGGAAGCGGAAAATCCACGCTGGCCCTGGCCATCTCGGGTTTTTTAAAGGAAAAGAGTAAGAAAGAAGGCAATATCCTTTTTAAAGGGAAGAAGATTGATGAGTACGAGCTCTTTGATCTTGCCAAAAGTATCGGTATGGTGCAGCAAGACCCGGAAAACCAGATATGCACGCTTAACGTTACCGATGAGCTCAGTTTTGCCCTGGAAAATCTCTGTTTTGGAAAGAGAAAAATGGAGGAGAGAATCCACTGGGCCCTGAGCATTGTGGGAGCAGAGCATCTGCGGGACAGGGGTACCTTCTCCCTTTCCGGCGGAGAGAAACAGAAGATCGCCATAGCCTCTGTCCTAGCAATGAAACCCGAGGTCATTATCTTTGATGAGCCCACAAGCAATCTGGATCCTGCGGTAACAGAGGAGATATTCAGTGTCATAGGGAGGATCAGAAAAAAGACAGATATTACGGTGATCGTTATAGAACACAAATGGGAATACCTCCTTGATAGAGCGACAAAGATACTTTTAATGGAGAATGGAAGCCTAAAACCAGTCGAAAGTTTGCAGCCTCCGGATTACAAGACGATAACAAGAAAAAAGGGAGAAAAAATCCTTGAAGTAGAGGATTTAAGCTTTTCCTATGGTAAGAGAAATGTTCTGGACGGTCTTTCCTTTGAGGCCTACGAAAATGAGGTAATTGGAGTAATGGGGGGAAACGGCAGCGGAAAGACAACGCTGCTCATGTCTCTTATGAACTTTCTGGATTACTCGGGAGATATCAAGATGAATGGAGAGTCAATAAAGGATAAAAAAACATCCGATATAGCAAAAAAGATAGGATTAATCTTTCAAAACCCTAACCATCAGATATTTGAGTCTTCTGTGCTGAGAGAAGCCGAGTTTGCACCCAAAAACTTTGGTATGGATAAAGATGTAGAACCCTATCTAAAAAAAGGAGAGCTGAAAAAATATGAGAATAACAATCCTTTTAGACTTAGCCACGGCGAGAAAAGAAGGCTGAACATCATCTCAGTTCTCTCATACAATCCAAAGATAATCCTCATAGATGAACCGTTTATCGGCCAGGACCCTGAGAATGTACGGAGAATTATGGAGATGCTCCTTGAGAAAGACAATCTTATTATTATGGTTCTTCATAATCGCAAAGTGGCAGAGGCATACTGTTCTCGTATTTTACTTCTGAAAAATGGAAAATTAGAGGAGGAAAAGCAATGAACGCTCTGACCAAGTTCTTTATTCTTATAATTTATTGCATACTCCTTTTTTTATTTCGAAATATCTTTGTAATTGGCTTTTTATGCTTTTTATCGCTTCTTCTCTTTTGTATGTCCTTGGGTTTCTCCGAGATAATAAAGAAAAAGATGATCCTATTCTTTGCATTTTTTATACTGGTGGTCAATCTTATGTTTTTGGATCTCAGCCTTGCTGAAAGGATGATCTTTTCTCTGAGAATGGTCTTCAGATTTCTTGGCATCATCTTTTCGGGGATGCTCTTCTCAGGAAGCGACCCCAATGAGTTCGCGTATTCGTTAATGAGACTGGGGGTTGCGTACAGGTATGCATTTACCTTTGTCCTTACATTTCGACTCGTCCCTCTTTTTGATTTTGAGTCCAATATAATACGAAAGGCTCAGATTGCAAGAGGGGTAAACCTCAAGGGAGTACAAAGTATCCCGAACTCTGTACGATATACCTTCTTTCCACTTCTGCACTCTGCCCTTGAGAGGGTGGATTCATTTACCTTTTCCATGGAGGGAAGATGCTTTGGCCTGTACAGAAAAAGAACATTCTACAGGGAAGCGAGTTTCCATAAGGAGGACTATCTGCTGACAGCGGCAGGTCTGATAGTTCTATTTTTTTCTCTCTGGTGGAGGTATCTATGATAGTAATAACAGGAAAAAAACACGTGGGAAAGACCACTGTACTAAAAAAGGTGCTTTCAGGGCTTAAAAAGGATGTTTACGGGATCATAAGCGAGTCTATTGAAGACGGATACCGTGTTGAGGACCTCAAAACGGGGGAAAAAAGGATTCTCGCATCGAAAAAGAAGATAGGGTTTAAACTAAAAGGATACTACTTTGATCCCAAAGCTCTCACCTTTATAGAAAAGGCGCTGAGCAGAAAAGGAGATATCCTCATATACGATGAGATAGGGCATCTTGAGACACGTGGTATTATCGATATTTCTCCCCATTTAAGGGACAATGCCATTGTAATCGTGCGGAAGGACAAACTTGATAA
The DNA here is from genome assembly GCA_034659995.1 of Methanobacteriota archaeon. Taxonomy (GTDB): domain Archaea; phylum Methanobacteriota_B; class Thermococci; order Methanofastidiosales; family B48-G16; genus JAYEIH01. The sequence continues at coordinate 1,276 of JAYEIH010000023.1, read as the reverse complement.
GTTTTTAAGGAAAGTAGAAAACTATAAAGTATTTACAGTAACAGAAAGGAACAGAAATAAAATATCAGAGGCTATTCTCGTATCATGTAACGAGTTCATCTAATCTATCCTCTTTTATGGCATCTTTTATCTCTCTGGCTATTCTCTTGCCCATACTCATCTTCTCACCGTACTTTATATAGGAGTAGGGAGAGTACGGCACAAATGGGTTCGTGCCGGCCACAATCCTTGCAGAGATCTCAAAGGTAACGATCTCCAGATCGTCCGTTATTATAGTTTCCAGACAGTACGGTCCGATCAGCCCTTTATCATCGATTTTCTGGGACTGCTTCAGCACCTTGTCGCCAATATCAAAGACTTTTTCCAGGAGGGACTCGCGGATCACAATGGGAAAGTTTCCCACAACGACATAGCTCGGTTCTACGTCAAATCCTTTGGGCATCCTCCCGAGAAAGTCCACATTGCTCTCATACCGCCTGTCAATGCTCATTAACAGATTGTCTTTTTTCATCGGAGAGTAAAAAAAGTGGAAGTACATGGCCACTCCCTTCACATACTCCTGTATCTGATATTTCTCTTCTTTTCCCACTCTTTCAAGTATTTCCTCCTTATTTTTTGCGAAAAAGTACCCTTTTCCTCCTTTGGCCCCGTGGAGTTTCACAATGACCTCTCTATCTATATCCTCATCCTCAAATACTCTTGGTATCCGTATTCCGGAGTTTTTCAGCCATTTTCTCTCCATTGCCCTGTCTGACTCCCATCTGAAAAGGAACTTGTTCCCAAATATGGGGACCTCAAGGTTTTTTTCGATCTCGTCCAGAGATAAATAGGAGATATAGCTGCCGTGAGGTATCAGGATCACATTTTCTTCTATAAGCTCCTCCTGCATCTCCTTCCCACTGATATCCTCAAGGTTATCAAGGTAGACTATCTCATCTGCCACGTCAAATCGTTCGTAGAACTTTCTTTCCTTCTGACACAGAAGAACAGTCTCAAAGCCTTCTTCCTTTGCACCGTTGAGTATATTCAGGGCCGAATGACTTCCGATGGTACCGATCTTATACTCCATGATTGCTGTAGGGGTATGGGTTTAAAAATCTGTGTGCCGTTCGTGCATGACAACACAAATCATTTTCTGCTATCATCTCGCATCCCCCTCCATGATGTCGGGAGTACGCTGCTCCTTCCGGGACCGTAGTTATTCCATTCTGTTGGAACTTATTGTAATCTATCAAAACTTCGATCATCTCCCATTCCCCCTCATAGCTTTAGATTT
>JAYEIH010000022.1:0-4979 GCA_034659995.1 Methanobacteriota archaeon | reverse complement strand
CACTCATAAATCTTCATTTTATGAGTTCAGAGCTCGAAGGGTGTCCCTTCGAGCGTTACACGTTTATAACGTTTTTGTAAGGCGATATCAAGTAAGGATTTCATAAGAAAAGTAGCTCATGGGGCTATATAAAGTTAACCCGTGAGTTTTTACATACACAACCCTCTGTTGTATATTTACATCACAGCTTGACCTGTGATGTTTTCAAAATTCTCTATGGTCATTTATTTTAGTAAATACGTCCAGAATGGATTTTTAATTCATTCTTTTCAGTAGCTTCTATTTGTGAGATGTAATGCGACAATACTCGCAGTACGCCGCTACAGATCGACGTAGACCCCATTTGTATTTCGATACTGCAGTGAGAAACAGCGCAGCATCGGGGCCGAAACCTTTATAAATGGTAGCACTGAAATAAAAATCGTGTTACCAAAGGTGATACAATGAAAAAAATAGGATGCATAATAGCGCTCATGATACTCCTCTCAATGGTAAGTACGATAAATGCAGAGGAAAAGAAAACAGTAATCTGCACAACCACCGTTATAGAGAGTTTTGTAGAGGAAATAGGCAGGGAAAAGGTTGAGGTTATCTCGCTTGTACAGCCAGGAACCTGTCCTGCACACTTTGATATAACGCCAGGAGATGTTCATAATGTCAGCAACGCCTCTCTAATTATATATAGTGGGATCGAACCCTGGCTCGATGATCTCATAAAATCCTCGGGAAATGAAGACGTAAAAAAAGTCCTTACCGAAGGAGAATGGAATACGCCGGAACATATCATTGAAAAAATGAGGGAGATAAGAGATGCATTATCTGATGTAAATCCGACAAACGCTGAATATTACGAAAAAAATGCAGAAGAAGCAATCAAAAAGATCAAAGAGACGGGAGAGGAGATACAAAAAGATGCGGACTCATTGAACGTGAAAAACAAAGATGTTATCTGCATGCAGTGGCAGAAACAGTTTGTCGAGTGGATGGGCTTCAATGTTGTAGCAACATACGGTCCCCCCGAGAAAGTCTCGATGAAAGATATAAATGAGCTTACTAAAAAGAAAGCTATTTTAGTGATCGATAATCTCCAGAGCGGAACGAAACTCGGATCGCAGATAGCTGCAGAGATCGGTGCCCGCCATGTTATTCTGACAAACTTCCCAAACGCCATTCCGAAAACAGAGACTCTGGATAAGATGATACAGTACAATGCAGATCAGCTCTTCAATGCTGTAAAGGCCCAGAACCCGAAAGAAACAGAAGAATCGCACATCCTGGAACTTATCCTGGCACTGATAGCCGTGGCAGCTCTGCTGACAGTGCTCTACACGAGAAAAAAGTAACTTTTTTATTTTCTTTTTTCTTTTCTCGGGCAAACCTTTTTATAACTATCCTAAAACTATTAGGTATGCCTAATGTAGAGCTGAGCAGGAAGATTGAGGATTACCTCGAGACAATATATAATATTATAGAAGAGAAGGGGTATGCACGTGTAAAGGACATTGCCACGGCACTTAAGGTCAGTCCGCCGAGCGTCACCGAGATGATGGGAAAGCTGAGTGATCGGGGATTTATAATCTATGAGAAATACAGCGGTATTACTCTCACAGAGAAAGGCAGAAAAATAGCAAAAGGAGTAAAAAAAAGACACGATATATTTGAAAGTTTTTTGGAAATTATTTTGGTCCCGAAGAGGATTGCTTCGGAGGACGCGTGTACCATGGAGCATCATTTAGATCCAAAAACAATTGAACAGTTCTCAAAGTTTGTGGAGTTCGTGAAGAATGCCCCCGCCCCACCTAAATGGCTGAAACATTACCAGACGTACTGTGAGACGGGAGAGATCCAGTGCGAAGGGAAAGAAGAATAAATTAGGCTTTTTAAGATTTGCCTAATCTTTTTAGGGATACCTATTTATAGACCTAACAACCTTAAAGTAGGTGTGCCTAACTGGTGAGAAAAATGTACCTCGGTATGATGAACGAAGGCGAACGGGCAAGAGTCGTTAGCATCCATGGAGGTCATGGGCTGAGACAGAAGCTCTCGCTAAGAGGAATATTTGAAGGGAGCATTGTACGGGTAATTTCTCGTCGCGGTCCGACTACCATAGAAGTCAACAGAAATATAGTTACAATAGGCAGAGGAATGGCGCGAAAAATTAGAGTAGTTAGGATGTGATAAAATGGAGAAAAAACTATCTGAAATGAGTTATGGAGAAGAAGGTGTTGTAAAAAGTATTGGAGAAAGTTTAAGGAAGAAAGTAGCAGGCATGGGCATCAGAGTAGGAAAAAAGCTTAAAATGATCACAAAGCAGCCGATAAAAGGACCCTTTGTAGTACTAGTCGACGAATCTAGAACATCCCTAGGATTGGGTATAGCGAGTAAGATCATTATAGAGGTGGAAAAATGAAGATCTTACTCATGGGGCATCCAAACGTTGGGAAATCCGTTTTTTTCAATCGTTTGACAGGATCGAATGTCATTGAATCAAACTATCCAGGTACAACAGTTGATTATACAAAGGGATACATGCTGTTAGAAAATAGAGATGTTGAAGTTATCGATGTCCCTGGTGCGTTCTCTTTGGAACCGAAGGACAGAGCGGAGGAGGTCACGGTAAAAATGCTTGAAGAGGAAAAAGATGCCGTTGTCATATGTGTTATTGACGCTTCTAAGATAGAAAGAGGGCTTTATTTAGCGCTGGAACTTATAGAGAAAGGATATCCAGTTATAATAGCGTTGAATATGTGGGATGTTGCCAAGGACAAGAAGATGGAGATAGATGTAAAAGCTCTTGAGAGAATTCTTGGAGTTCCAGTAATGCCCACAGTAGCGATAAGCGGTGAGGGCATGAAGGAAGTAGTTTCAAGAATAGAGGAAACAAGTTCTGTTAAAATAGAAGATATTATTAAAAATGTAGGTGGTTAAATGTTAAGTGTTGATGAAAGATGGGATCTGATCGATAAGATATCAAAAAAGACTGTAAAATTTGGTAAGTATAAGCATACATTGAAAGATGCAATCGGTGAGTTAACTGTAAAACCTTTAACAGGTATACCCATTGCCATAGCAGTTTTATACGGTCTGTGGAGCTTTTTTGGTTCGTTTGCAGGATTTTTTACAGATGGATTTTTTGTCGAGTTGTTTGATGAGCATTTCCTGCCATGGATACAAACAGTCTTTCCTGGCAAAGGTGGATGGTTTTACTATATCTTTGTAGGAGATCCACTGGCAGACAACTGTTTTGAAGCCTTTGGTGTACTTACATCGGGACTTTTTGTTGCAATAGGGGTAGTTTTGCCTGCAATAATTGCGTTTTATCTGATACTGACTTTATTGGAAGATGTAGGATATATGCCGAGACTTGCAGTTCTTATCGATACTGTACTGCACAAAATAGGATTACACGGATACGCGATAGTACCCACTATTCTAGCTCTTGGATGCAACGTACCGGCTGTAACAGCATCAAGGATTCTCGAAACGAGAAAACAAAGGTTTATAATGATGACACTTCTTGCAATATTCATTCCATGCGGTGCTCAACTCGGAATTATGAAAGAGGTGATCCCCGATACAATGGGATTTGTTTTGATATATTTATTACTAGGATATTTCGTACTAGGTTTTGTCTTGAATAAGATAATACCGGGAAAGTCTCCAGAGATTTTGATAGACGTTCCGCCGTATCAAAGACCTATGATGCGTAATGTAAGAAGAAAACTACAGATGAGAGTTATGGGATTCTTTAAAGTTGCAATACCGTTTGTACTGTTAGGCTGTGCAGTCGTGAACATACTTTACAAAGGAGGAGTTATGGATTGGCTTGCAGATGCTCTGTCGCCACTTCTCTCCGGATGGTTTGGGGTTCCCAATGAAACGGTAGGTCCTTTAATTGCAGCATTCTTGAGAAAAGATCTTGCTGTGGCGCAACTTTCTGCAATCCCAATGACAAGCTATCAGATGATTACCTCTGTGGTACTTGTCTCGATATACTTCCCCTGTGTTGCGACATTTGCAATGATACTTAAGGAAGGATGGAAAGACCTACTCGGAAGTGTAGCTATCCTTGCAATGGTAGTTTTCCTCTACGGGGGGCTGATACATTTGATAGGGATATTACTGGGGGTGGCATAAATGGGTGGATACACTATGGCTAAAATATACTTTGGAATCTTGGGCATCGTTACAGCATTGTTCGGTATCGCTGAACTGGCAGTGACTGCAGGAGGAACAAGTTTTTCGTGGAGCATCCTGGAGATACCCAATGAGATGTTCCGAGGAGGATGGGGCGGATTTGTCGTGCTCTTTGCAGGCTTGTTTTATCTATCCAGCCTTAAAAATTTCTCTGAAGTCCACCAGTTTTCAAAGGCAGTAATGGGCTCCATGATGATATGGATCATGGCGGGGCTCGACATCTTTGCGATGTTTACAGAGTCGATACCGAGTGAAGAAGGATGGTTCAACTCATTAGAAGGATTCTTTGAAACGTATGCACCGCCATATACACCTGCTATAATTCTGCTACCATTTTCTCTTGTGGTGATTTACTATATCTACAAGAGAAAAGTGTAAGATCTAAGGAAGGTGATATAGATGAACAATGAAAACTCTATTATAAAAACAAATAACCTAAAAAAAGAGTACGAAAATATCGTTGCAGTAAACGATGTGGGCCTTTCCATTCCCGAAGGAAAAATAACGGGATTGATCGGCCCGAATGGATCGGGAAAAACTACTCTGCTAATGATGCTCTGCGGTCTTTTTCATTTTCCGAGAAAATGAATCAGATCGTCGACACGCTTATCTGCGGGAACGAAGATTGCCCTCCAACCCGTATGCAAAAGAAAAACCGAAATCTATAAAAAATATAATGGAGATAGTAGTAGATAGGTTTTTATATGACGGAAGAAAAAAACGTAGAAAAAACGAGAGAGAATCACGAGACCGTTATGGCACATTTCTACAAAGGGGAGTTA
>JAYEIH010000021.1:0-5025 GCA_034659995.1 Methanobacteriota archaeon | reverse complement strand
ACTCTGTGTCGATATGCTTAAGAATCTCGGCTATGAGGATGGTGAGATAAAAGAAATGATCGATATGGGCTTTTTCAACGCACTGTTCATTATTGGACGTACAATGGGCTTCATGGGACATTACTTTGACCAGAAGAGACTTAAAACACCGTTGTACCGGCATCCGTGGGATGATATTCTCTACGATGTCCCGGATAATCCTGAGGAGGTAGAAAATAAATGAGGTGTAGATATGATTGATAAGAAAGCTATAGAAAAAGCAAAGGAGCATTTTGGAAACGTTCTTGCTGAACAGCTTGAACGAGTGGAAAGAATGAAAAAGAGTCAGGAATGGACAGATTACGATAGTCTCGAGCCGATAATACTTGGATTTGTAGGCGGAGATGGAATAGGGCCATTTATCGCTGAACAATCAAAGCGTGTTCTCGAGTTTTCACTCAAGGATGAGATCGATAGTGGAAAGGTCGAACTGAGAACAATAAAGGGCCTGACCATTGAGAACAGGGCCAAGGTCATGAAAGCTATTCCCGAGGATGTCCTTGAGGAGATAAAGAACTGCCATGTTATCCTGAAAGGGCCAACCACAACCCCCAAGAAGGGCGACAAATGGCCGAATATTGAGAGTGCCAACGTTGCAATGCGTCGGGAACTCGACCTTTTTGCCAATGTTAGGCCGGTGACGGTACCTGAGGAAGGTATTGACTGGATATTCTTCAGGGAAAACACGGAAGGAGCGTATATTCTCGGAAGAAAAGGGGTCAACGTTACCGATGATCTGGCGATAGACTTCAAGGCTATTACCACACAGGGCTCTGAGCGCATTATTAGAATGGCGTTCGATTACGCGAAAAAGAATGATATAAACAGAGTAACTGTTGTGACAAAGGCGAATGTTGTGAAGAAGACGGACGGTAAATTCCTCGATATGGCGGAAAAGATTGCCGAAGAGTATCCCGAGGTGGAATGGGACGACTGGTTTATCGATATAATGACCGCCAAACTGATAGATCCCGGAAGGAGAACACAGTTCCGTGTTATGGTGCTTCCCAATCTGTATGGGGACATACTAACGGATGAAGCGGCACAGTTCCAGGGTGGTGTTGGAACGGCCGGAAGCGCAAATATAGGAAAGGTATATGCGATGTTTGAGGCTATCCATGGAACTGCCCCAAGAATGGTAGAGGAAGGAAGAGCAAAGTACGCTGATCCGTCGAGCATAATGCGCGCAGCGGCCATGCTGCTTAATCACATTGGCTACCCAGATAAAGCAAAGAACCTGGAAAAGGCACTTGATATCTGCGGTCTGTACGAGAAGAAGCTCTCAATTACGGGACATGACGACGGTGCCACCAACGCAGAGTTTTCTGAGTATGTAATGGAAACTATCAAGGACCCTGAGCTTGAAAAGAAATGGAAGAGCTACCAGTAAGCTCTTTTTTTCTTTTTGATCTATAAAAACACAATCACGCCTTTGTAACCTGCCATAAAAATAAAAAAAGAGCACTAAAGAGACGAAAAACCCAGCAAAGTATCCGTAGGGATCTCCCAAAAGCAATACGGGCAGACCAACCGTTACAAACAAAAGTGCCACCAGGACGAGAAGTGAGATACTCTCCCCCCTACTGAGCTCGGAAGATCATAGATCTCCCCATTTTCTATCGTACAGCTAATACCGCCCCCCGCATGAGTATTCCCAAACTGTTTGCGAATATTGTTTATCTCGATCATCCGACCACTATACTGAGATGAGTTGTTTGTATAAAAATTTTCCGGTGATTTTTGCTGTTAAATAACGGAAAACTCATTAAATTTTTAAACTTACTCTCTAATAAGAGCTATGAAACAGGAAATTCTCTATTTTGAAAAGAAAGGAAAGGAAAATACGGAAGCTACTATAAAAATTGCGCTGAAAAGAGCTGAAGAACTAGGGATAAAAACCTTTGTGATGGCATCCACCCGCGGGCACACGGCCGAAAAATTTCTAAAACTCGCTCCGAAAAACGTGAAAGCCATTGTTGTAACTCATCAGGCGGGCTTTAAAAAGAAAGGCGAGATTGAGATGAGCGATGAAATGAAGAAGAAGCTCATAGATGCAGGAATGGAACTTCTCACGTCCACACACGCTCTTTCCGGTGTAGGAAGAGGTATCTCAAAGAAGTTTGAGGGTGTAAGTTCACCAGAGATCATTGCCCATACCCTTCGTCTCTTCTCCCAGGGAATGAAGGTCTGCGCCGAGATAGCGGTGATGGCCGCTGATGCAGGTATTATCGTTATGGATGAAGAAATAATGACAATAGGAGGAACAGGCAGAGGCGCGGATACTGCTGCGGTAGTTAAGCCCATACACTCGTTCTCCTTCTTTGATCTCGATATCAAGGAGATACTCACAATGCCAAGAAATAAATAGTTGAACTAAAAGTCCAATAAATTAAACTTAAAGTACATAAAACCAAAAGCTTTATAAAGGAGAGGGTATAGTTATAGTATGAAGGATATCGAAGACCTCAAAAAGGAGCTGAGAAATGAACTCAAGGAGGAGATGCAGAACCTTAGAGATGAGATGCTCAGCAAGTACGAAAAACCCGAGGAACTCTCCGAGCTGATCCCCGCGAAAGAGGAAATTATCTTCGATGAGAAATTTGCAGAAGGTATTCTGAAAGCACTGGCAAATGAAGAGAGACTGAAGATACTAAGAGGATTATACAAAGGTGCGAAGTACTTCTCCGAACTTCAGGAGCGCACAGGGCTCGATAATTCCCCTCTAAGATTTCATCTCAACAGTCTCAAAGATGTAGGGCTTACGGATCAGGAGCGATACAGAGGGAAATACCAGATAACTACCCAGGGGAAAATTGCCGTCAGGGTAATAGAGTTTCTCTGTTCCAAATGTGAGGTGGAGGAATGAAGATTAAAAAAAGTATAGATGAAATACAGGATATAAAACTCAGTGTAAAATGCCCGGAGTGCGGGAGAAAGATACGGTTTAAAGAAGAAATAGATCTCGAGGAAGCCTTTGACGATCCGAACTCTGCCCTGGACACATTTGAATCAACACTTTTTCAGTGCCGGTGTGGAAACGAGTTTTTCGGAGCCGAAACAGAGGAAAATGAACTTGTAGACGATTTAATAAATATTTTTGAGGAAATGAAGGGAGATGGAAAGATCTTCTATGAGAATGGAAAATTCTCCCTGAATATGGGGATTATTGAGGGTTTTAAATACTTAAAGAGGTTAAAGGATATAGGAGAAAAATACGACAGAGGTGATATTTTTGAATAAAACAAAAGTTCTTGGAAAGCTTTGTGGAAGGATAGCTCTTGTTTTTCTGGTGTTTTGGTTTATAACGCAGACGACAGATGTTTTCGGAGAGTACGAGTATTCAAAGGAATTTTTAGGTCTTGTGTTCCTGTTTTTCCTGGCAGATTCTGTATTCGATGCTGCAAAATACAGAGTGAAACTTAAAAAAGTGGCATACGGCGTTGCAAAGGCGGCATTTTTGTCCTGGCTCTTTATAGAGACAGGAGAACATTTTGACTGGGTCGGGTTCGATTACTGGTCCCAGTACTCCGATTATTTTATCATCGGGTTTTTTGCCTCGATACTCATCGGCTATACCATCGGAAAAAACAGGAGAGGTATCAGAACGGTTTTTTATGGGGCGGGTTTCATTGGAATAGCTTTCTGGATATTTACAAGGATACTGGACCTCCTGCCGGAGTATCAGACATTAATTCTCGTTGGAAGTATCGGAGCTGTGGCGTTGGGATATATTGTTGGCGTCTTTGAGGAGGAAAGAAAGTTCAGATGGTTCCATGATACAGAGTTTGAAACAACTGAGGAGGCGGGTGAACCGAGGATAAGAGAAGAACCCCGTGTATTAAAATCAGATATTGAAATAAAAAGAGGAAAAAATAAGATAAGCATAGATAAAAACAGCATATTTGTTCCCATAGCCAATGGAGAAGAAATGGGCGGTGTGTTCTTCGGACAGGGCTCATACGTCGTTGATGCGGACCTTAAAAAGTACATAAATGTCTTTCAGGGAATGACCAGCCTCACGGGCAGCGAGTGGAGCAGGATAAAAAAGAAGATGAAGCTGAGAACGGCAGAGGAGAAGGACTTTGAAACTCTGGGGCTGAAAAAGAATGAAATTTTTGACCTTGCAAGGATACAGATAGAGGAAAAGGAATGGAAAAAGATACGGAAGAAGTTCAAAAAGACAGTGACCAATGTAGAGCTGCCGTTTATAAAAGTGAGAGAGTCAGAGGACGGCGATTACGTGAAGGTAGGTCCGATAGAGGTAATAGACAGAGAGGGAAAAGGATCAAGGGTAAAACTCGGCCCATTTAAGTTCGTTGAGGGATCGGATACAGAGTGGGAAGAGCAGAGGCTGTACGATATAGCCGCCAAGATACGAACGAAGAACAAAGAGATTTCCCTTACTATGAAGAATGATAGGACAGTCCTGGAGGAAGAGGACAGAACGGTCATAACAAATCCCGATAAGGTCATTGTTAAGGACGGCGACCTGAAACTCACGATAAAGGATGGAAAAAGAACCCTGAGATCCGATAACCTCTACGTGCTGGAAAAAGAGAATAAGATCATCATGAAAGCCAATGGTACAAAGATTATACTCAACGAAGACCTGAAAATAGTAAAAGATGGAAAAACAAAGGTTATAAAAAATCCAAAGGTACATCAGGAGATACGAGATACAATCGATGCCCTTATACAGGATGCACTGGACAGAAAGGAGATGAAAGAACTGGATGATCTCCTTAAAAGGCTGAAAGAAGAATCATAACTCCTCCTTTCTTTTTTCTTTTTTTTGGATAGGCGCCGTCTTTTTTTTGTTTTTATATGTTTCCTATCATGCATCATTTCGTGCAAAATCACTGTTGAGTACGATTATTTTTTCGTTTACTTAAATCTTGTGGATCCATCATGATCACCATACATTTTCAAGAACAATCCAAGGATGGATACAACACTAACTTTGTTAGTGTTTCGGAAACACTATCT
>JAYEIH010000020.1:0-24195 GCA_034659995.1 Methanobacteriota archaeon | reverse complement strand
GTACGCAGTGATTCCGACAGGATCGTCCAGCGAGACTCTAAAATCTTTGATTTTTTTATCATACCCATAATAATTTTTGACATAGATCTCATTTGTTTCATCATCTAATAAAAGAAGGGCACAGATGTCAAAATTTAATACTTTTTTTGCCGCATTCAGCACAAATTTTGATATTTCATCTGTGTCTCTGCTCAAGGTCATTTCCTTTGAGAGACCATATATGGTAGAGAGTTTTTTTTCGAGTTTTTTTTGGTGAGTGATATTTCTGAGTACACCGTAGTACATACTCACCCTGCCCCCTTCATCCTTTACAGATGTACAGTTTTCCTGAACGGTAACTGTGGATTTATCCTTTCTATAGAGTTCATACTCAAAGTTCCTGAGATAGCCCTGGTCCTCCAGTGCTTTTAGGGCTTTCTCTCTAACAGGAGGATCAACATAGAGATCCGAGACATCCAGTTTCAAAAATTCGTCTCTGCTGTAGCCAAACATCTCCAGTCCGGCGGGATTGATATCTATTACCTCGCCCTCGGGAGTTGTGATATATGCAGCATCCATTGAGTGCTCAAAAAGCTTTCTGTATTTTTTTTCTGAATTTGTTTGTTTTTTGCTGCTCATCTCACTCCTCCTGAATCTCCATTTGCCTTATGAATGTACCTATTTGGACATGTTCTCTGATAACTACTTGTCTTTATTGTAGTGTATTAGAAAATCTTTAAAAATTTTTTTTAACATTCTTTCAGTTGAAAATTACTTTCCCAACTAAAAAATTAGTTTCATAATGGTGATATTAAGAAATACATAGATGCATACAGAGGAACAATCAGCGGGAAAAAGAACTGCATGGTTGCATGATTTAACTCATATATTCCCTCCTCCCGGTTCTCATAAAATTGTCTCTTTAACTTCCCATACTGCTCTTAACAACCTAATGGGTACTTCCTTCTTGGATCACCTACCATTAAGTTAAGAAGTGCCGAAAGATCTAAAAAGAGATGAGAAACTATGGGATTGTTGCCTGAGATCTTGAATAAGCCGGAGGCAGGAAGTGGCCTTGATGCGTGTCCGATGAGTGGAGACTGCTATGCATACTACTGTGAGCCTATCTCTCATGGGCCCTCATAGGATTGTACTGTCATCATGTTTGTGTTCTCATCACCATGATCATAGCTCATGCGATTGATTGTAGTACATTAAATAATGTGATTTTTGAATTCTACGTTTATATTTCTATTTTATTATATTTTTAGGAGTTACTTCCTTGAATACAACAATTCCATCAAATATCCTTCCTGCGGGTGTAGTGGGATCAAAGAGTACATACGTAGATCGATAGAACTCTACTTCTAATGAATTAAGTTCCTTTAGATCGATATAGGCGATGGTATACTCAGGATTCTCATTGAAAATGTCCGCCAAAGTGCTACCATCGGCAAACTGTATTTGGGTAGAATCGTGATGAAACGTTACTACCTCCCCATGAGTCGGACTCCATCTTCTTCCTTCAAGGCCCAGTGCATATATCGAGCAAATAGTTACTCCCTTTTCTGTGAGTCGTGAGGCCCACGGATGTACATATGGATGTGTTTCTATAGAATCGTGTTTTTTTGCATGCCAGTCCCCATACAACGCTAACACCGGTGCACCGTCGAGTTCTTTCGAGAGATACTTGATATTTTGTGCAGTCGTTTCTTCACGAATTAAATACTTTTGTTCCATTGTTTTGGCGAAAAAACATTGGACTGATGCCTTCGCAGTTTTGAGCTCATTGAGTAGTTCATCGTTCTCTGTTGATTCCATGAGATGATCTATCATTGCGAGTATTTCATTTTCCTTCCATCGCTCAAACTCCTTCAGAGGAGGAATTTCTATATTCTCAGATTCTCTACCGATTTCCTCCTTTAGTACACAGAGATACCCATGCATTGTCGAAATATGAGGATAAATATCAGGGCAGTGCACATGAATTTTCTCGTTTTGGGGGAGAGTTTTGTTGTACATTCTCAGTGCCATAGGAATATCTACAGAATACTCAGTAGGCCATAATCTATCGCTCAATCCAAGTATGTACTTATTGAACTCCCCTTCATAAAATTGAGATCCTTCTAACACAATATCTCGCAGGCCATTCGCTTCGTGCAACATTTTGAGATATTCTATAAAGAGTTGTTGCACTTCATGGATACCATGTACCTCTCCAATGACATAAATATCGTACCCTCCCGTGGGCAGCGGCAGTGCAGCGGGATCATTGGACACGTACACACCGGGGCGTACCCCCACGGCCTCAGAAAGCGTTCTCTGTGCGGTTTCTTTAGTTGCGTTACTTCCTGTGGGCGTGCTTATACAGCCAGTGAGTAGACAAAGGATGGCGAGTGGTGCAAGGTAGACCTTTCTCATTTTACGACCTCTAGTACAGAGATACCTTTCTACATTTTTATATGTTTCCCATAATGCATCATTTCGTGCAAAACCACCGAAAGATTTATAAAGGAAAGTTCTAACTATGTAGTTGTAAACTAAAAAGAAGCGATAAAAATATGAAACTGGATGTGTTGATGAAAGGAGAAGGTGGTGTGAGTCCAAATAAGATTATTTGTCCATGCTGGTGCGAAGGCGGTCCAATGGGCAATGGTAGTTATTGTTGTCTTTATTGTCCCAACCCCATTACTGAGATGTGTCTACACGGTATTTGCACTCCACCATAATACATTCAGCTGGTCAATTTTAGGAGATGATATGAAACCTTCAATATATAACATGATTTGTACCTATGGAGGATAAAGAAACATACACGATACATAATACGTTGAATGGAACTATATGCGTTGTAGATAACGAAGTTAAAAACTTTATAGAATCAAGAAAACTACAAACAAATATGAGAAACTATATAACAATACTAGTAATACAGGTGACAATCCTGATAGTTCTCACCTCAGCGTGCATAGAGGAAAGTTCAAGAACTGTCGAATCGGCAAGAGTGGGTCTTCTTGCAAATGCCGATATAAAAATAGATGGTTTATCAGAAGACTGGAAGACTACTAATCCCATCTATGAAGACACGGAGAAATCGATGTATGCTGTAATCGATGACAAGCACCTTGTTCTCAGGATGGATTTTATTCGTCTCGATTCTGATAGGGAAACGTACTTCCTTGGATTTGATATCAATCTTGATGAGAGTGCAGACTATAAGATCAAGTGTAACACATGGGACAACATACACCTCTTCAAAAAAGAGGGAACAGAGTGGAAAGAAGTAGATGTTGAGGCAAAAGGAGCCGTATCCCAGCAGACGGTAGAGATAAAAGTTCCGCTTTCTCTTCTTGGAAAGGAACTTTTTCTCACTGGCTGGGTCCATGATAGCTCCGTAAAAAATATCACCTCACATTTCCCATGGATACGGTCCCTGAAACAAGAAACGGATTTCGATTCAGAGCTCACGAGAAGTGAGTGGAAAGAAGATTTTGAAGCGCTTTGCTACATTATCGAGTACAACTATCCATATATCTGGGTGAAGGAACGAACGCACGGCTACAACTGGCTGGATTTAAAGGATAAGTACATGCAAAGACTAGACGAGATCGAGACAAATGAGGAGTTCCTCTCGTTGATGAGAAAAGCAGTAGCAACGCTCCAGAATGGACATACGGGGCTACTCGATCCAGAATGGGTCAAAAACTGGGATTTTGGAGAAGGAACCAAAGAAGCATATATGTACTGGGGGGAGGCATGGAGTTACTCCTGTCCCGAGGTGTTTTTCTCATGCATTGGAGGCGAGTACATCGCTGTAGATGGACTCGGTAACTGGAAGGAGAAGTACGGGATCGAAGAAGGTGCGAAGGTAATAGAGGTGAATGAAAAGAATGTGGACGATGCAGTAGACTCAGTGAAAACGGACACGCGGGTGTGGCACGACTGTGACAGAGGCAAACTCTTTATGCGATACTTGGATCCCACTGTATTCGGTGAGAATACCACCTTCACCATCAAAAAATCAGACGGAGCGGAAGTGAAAAAAACTATTGAATGTGTTTCTAAAGATCCGTATGAAGTGTACTTCCAGAACAACAAACCAAATGTCGAATTTAAAAAGTGGGAGGATAAGAAAATAGCATATATGAAAGTACGATCCTTTGGAAGAAATAGAGAGAAGGACCGATCAAGGCTTTTAGAGTTCTATAATACCATAGAGGGCTATAAGGCTCTAATAATAGATATTCGAGGCAACGGTGGCGGTGACAATACATACTGGCCGAATAACATTGTCCATCCTCTCACCAACAAAGATATTAATGCCGGATTTTTCTTTGCGCCCAGGCAGGGAAGACTTGCAAACAAAACCCGGCAAGGAACGAAAGTGTTGCTAAAATCCTATGTTTCTACTCCTCCAGAGGTAAAAACAGGTAATTTCTCAAGCATAAGAGTAACTAAAAGATCATTTTCTAAAGCTGCAGCAGAAACTCCCTTCGATGGAGATATATACCTTCTGGTGGACAGATGGGTATACTCTGCTTCTGAAAACTTTGCATCTTTCGCCAAAGAATCAGGCTTCGCAACGCTCGTAGGTACCACTACCGGAGGCGATGGTATATCCACTGGCCCCACTTCATTTGTCCTTCCAAACAGCAAACTCATCGTTGCAGCAGCTGACAGCATGGGTATCAACCCTGACGGCACCGCCAACGAGGAGACCCATACCGCGCCTGATATTTATGTCGAACGGGAGTACGGAGGCGGTGATGAGATGCTGGAGTACGTGCTGCAGCTTATAGAGAACTGAGTTTTGGAGGTCATTGCTTTTTAAATATACAATTTGTATCTTAGAATGTAAGTGATACCATGAACATAATCAACGCAGACCATCTCACCAAGTTCTATCCCCCTCCTCGACGGGGGGCCTTCGGGCTCATAGACCTGATTAAAGACTTCAGACAACCGCGGGAGACCCTTCCGGCCTTGGCGGACGTGAACCTCAGTATCAAACGGGCGCGGGTTTCGGGAACGCTGGGGCATCGATAAAACAAAGCATAGGGTTCACAAAATTCATGCACGGTACAGTTTAAGGCTTGTTGGAACCAAACCTATTTAAATTTTTATCTTTTTGACAGTATTACGGTGATAAAGATGAAAATATTGCTGATACACAGCGACTATATAGAGTATGAAGTGAAAAAAAAGCTGGATTTTGCTGAAGAAATCCCAAAAAAGGAGCAAAAAGGAAGAATGAAAGAATGTTTGGTAGTTTTTACCTCCGTTGAGGAGGAAGATGAGGGAAAAATGGAAACTATTGTTAAAAAAACATCCGAAGAAATAAAAAAGACGGCAAAATCAGTAAACACAAAAAATATTATGATATACCCGTATGTTCACCTTACATCAACACCTGCATCACCGAAGTTCGCTGACAATACAGTAAATGCAATATATACCGAACTAAAATCTGATCTGAACGTGAAAAAATCGCCGTTTGGCTATTACAAAGCATTTAAGATCTCCTGCAAGGGCCATCCTCTCTCAGAGCTTTCGCGTAAGATTACAGGGGAAGAGGAGGAAGAGGTATCCGAAGCTCTAAAAAGAGGAGAGGAGATAGAATCATCATGGTATATACTAACGAAAAAGGGAAAGCTAACACCAACGGATACCTATGATTTTTCACAACACAAAAACTTAAAGAAGTTTGTGAGTTATGAGATCGAGAAGAGAAGAGCGGTGGAGAAAGAGCCTCCGCATGTTGCGTTAATGCAGCGGCTCGAGCTGGTGGATTATGAGCCCGGCAGTGATCCGGGAAATCTTCGATACTACCCAAAAGGACGGTTGATCAAAGGACTTTTGGAGGACTGGGTTACGGAGAACGTCATAGATTACGGTGGAATGGAGATAGAAGCTCCGATAATGTATGATTTTGAACATCCCTCACTAAAATCATATCTTCACAGGTTCCCGGCACGGCAGTATGTAATCAAAACGCCAAATAAACGAGTTTTCCTTCGATTTGCGGCATGCTTTGGCCAGTTTTTAATGGCACATGATGCAATAATAAGCTACAGAAATCTTCCCTTACGTCTCTATGAGATGACTAAGTACAGCTTTAGAGTGGAACAAC
Source organism: Methanobacteriota archaeon (assembly GCA_034659995.1). Classification (GTDB taxonomy): domain Archaea; phylum Methanobacteriota_B; class Thermococci; order Methanofastidiosales; family B48-G16; genus JAYEIH01. Next base: position 18,086 of record JAYEIH010000020.1, on the reverse strand, counting down.
GGGGAGAGCTTACCGGTCTGAGAAGGCTGAGGGCCTTTACCATGCCGGACTGTCATGCGTTTGTTTCGGATGTCGAGGAAGCGAAGGAAGAGATGATGATACGGTTTGAGCTGGCGGAAAAAATCCAGAAAGGTGTGGGATTGGATATTCCCAGGGATTTGGAGCTTGGTCTCCGAGTTACAAAGGATTTTTGGAAGGAAAATAAGGATTTTGTTGTGAATATGGTAAAAAAATGGGGAAAACCCGCACTGGTAGAGATGTGGGCTGAGAGAATATTCTACTTCGTCTTTAAATATGAATGGAACTATGTCGACAATCTTGACAAGGCCTCGGCACTTACCACGGACCAGATAGATATAGAAAATGGCGAACGATACGACATACACTACACAGATAGCGATGGGAATGAAAATCATCCTGTAATTCTGCACCTTTCGCCCTCCGGAGCTATAGAGAGAGTAATGTATGCACTTCTGGAAAAGGCATATATGCAATCACAGAAAGGAGTAAAACCCTCACTACCCCTTTGGCTCTCGCCGACGCAGATACGATTCATGCCAATCTCGGACAATCATATGGCGTATATAGAGAAGATGGAGATTGATGGGGTAAGATACGATATAGACGACAGAAATGAGACACTCGGAAAGAGAATCAGGAAGGCGGAGAAAGAGTGGGTACCGTATATAGTGGTTGTCGGTGATAAAGAGATAGAAAACGAGACTCTTTCTGTGCGTATTCGTGGCGAAGGGAATAAAAAGATGAAATTAAATGACCTTCTCAGGGAGATCGAAGAAAAAACAGGAGGAAGACCATTTAAAAAGCTTCCAATGCCAAAAAAATTATCAAAAAGACCAATTTTTAGGGGATAAAATGTATGATGAGTACAGAGAAGCCGGAAAGATCTCAAAGATCGTTAAAAAAGAAGTTAGACCGATGTTGAAAGATGGTGCAAAAGTCCTGGACATAGCAGAGTTTGTAGAGGGTAAAATACAGAGGCTGGGTGGAGAGTTAGCATTTCCGTGTAACATCTCCATAAACGAGATAGCCGCTCATTACTCTCCGCCCATTCATGATGAAACTACCCTCGGCCATGGAGATTATGTAACAGTGGATCTGGGGGCGCATATAAATGGGTATATAGCTGACACCGCCTTTACCGTAAGAATAGGAGAAGAAAAGGACGATATAATCAAAGCCTCTGAGGAAGCCTTAAAAAATGCCATCTCCATGATAAAGGCAGGGGTAAACACCGCAGATATAGGAGTAAGGGTCGAGGAGACTATAAAAGAATATGGTTTTAAGCCCATAGAGAACCTTAACGGACACAAACTTGCCCAGAACAAACTTCATGAGGGGGTAACAGTTCCCAATATCGCCATTGAGGAAGGATACACACTGAAGGATGGCGATGTCTTTGCCATAGAACCCTTTGCCACGGATGGTGCCGGAAGGGCAATAAATCAGAGCAAGGTTTTTATCTTCAAGTACCTTGGGGACAGACCGATACGGTTGAAAATTGCACGCCGAGTTTTAAGAGATATTAGGAAGAATTACCCCAATCTCCCCTTTGCCGAAAGATGGCTTTCAAAAAGAATCAGAGGGGGGAAACTGGAATTTGCACTGAAACTCCTGATGAAAAAAAATATAATATACAGTTTCAATGTTCTTGAGGATGAGAAAAAAGGGTCTGTAACGCAGAGTGAACACACCGTAATAGTCAAAAAGGATGGATGCGAGGTTACAACGTAACTCTATAAATAATCATAGTATCATATTATTCAAAATAGAAAAATCCGCATCTGCATTGAAAATCACGGTTGATCCCCTATATGTGACCGAAAACTTTAAATATAAGGTGTTCCAAGGTCTTATAGGTGATCAAAAATGATATTAGCCAAAGCTCCGATAGATAAGATGATACGAAAGGCCGGTGCCGAAAGAGTAAGTGATGAAGCCGTTGTAACAATGGCTGAGTACCTCGAGAACTTCGGCGTAGAGGTAGCACAGGAGGCAACAAATCTCGCAAAGCACGCGGGAAGAAAAACGGTAAGATCTGAGGATGTCAGACTTGCTCTTGAAAGAGTTTAATTTTCTTTTTCTTTTTTATTATTTTTGAAGTATGACACCATAGTTCAATTGAACGCCTAACCTTTAATAGATAGAGAAAGAATAAATAGTATGAAAAAATGGTACAAACCACTTATTGTCGTTGTAATCATTCTACTCAATGTTTTATTATTTTATAAAATTTTTGCACCACTGATCTATGCACTTCTTGTTTCCTACATGCTCCTACCTTTGAATGATTTTTTTGAGAGATTGACTAAAAACAGAGACCTTGCATCCCTCGTAACGGTGCTGGTAATACTGATCCCCCTTGTCCTGATCCTTATTGCAACGATGAATATCGTTGTAAACGAGACACTCAAGTTTCTAGAGAGCCCTGATAACTTTTTAAGTAATGTATCAAAACTTGAAGAATATTTAAAAGAGTTGGGAACGGAGGTATCCATCTCTTCCCAAGTGAACAGCCTCATTAAGGAGATAGAAAGTTCAATGAATATAAAAACAACATTTAACCTCATTAGAGATATTTCCTACACCTCCATAGAGATACTGCTATTTTTGTTCTCCACCTTTTACTTTCTCAGAGACGGAAGAAAATTAAAAGGGGCCTCTGACACCTGTATTCCAGAGGAAATAAAGGGGTGGTACCTCAAACTAACTGAAGAGTTGGGTAAAGCTTTGCAAGGACTTTTTTATGGGTATATCATCACAGCAGCCATAACAGGAGCAGTGGGTGGATTCTTTTTTTATATACTTGGACTGAGCTTCCATGTCCCCTATTTTCTCAATTACTCCGTTTTGATAGGATTTTTGATATTTCTCTTCGGCCTATTGCCTGTACTCGGAGCACCAATGGTTTATGGCCCCATAGCCGTAGTGGAAGCATTTAACAATCCTTTGCTATCACTTATCATACTTGTGTTCGGAATAACCGTCCTCACATACGTTCCCGCATTTGTGTTAACACCGTATATCTCAGAAAAAAAGTGCGAGATCCATCCGCTCATAATCCTCTTTGGATTTATTGCCGGCCCCGTAGCATTCGGTATGTCTGGATTCATCTTAGGTCCATTGTTACTGTGCCTTCTGGTGGCAGTATACAGAGTTGAAAAAGAGGAAGTATAGCATGTACAAACGAAAAGATCACTACTACAAAAAGGCAAGAGAGGAAGGGTATAGATCACGGGGGGCATACAAGTTAAAAGAAATAAACAAAAAATTTCACCTGATTAAAAAAGGTGATCGTGTTCTGGATCTCGGTTCCTCCCCGGGCGGATGGCTTCAGGTAGCAAGGGAGATCGTGGGGGACGATGGATATCTTATGGGCGTAGATAAAAAAAGAGTGTCCCCCCTTAAATATGCGAATGTTGAGACCACACTATGCGATATCAAAGAATTTCATGCAAAAAGAAAGTACGATGCCGTTCTCTCGGACATGGCCCCGAAAACAATGGGAAAAAAAGATGTTGATCAGTACAGATCATATATTTTAGCTAAAAAAGCATTCCAAACTGCGGAAAAAGCTTTAAAAGAGAAAGGAAAATTTTTGACAAAGATATTCCAGAGTGAACATGTCAAAGGCTTTTCTAATGAACTTAAAAAGAAATTTGACTATGTAAAACCATACAGACCCAAGACTACAAGAAAGGGTAGTTATGAGGTGTATATTATATGTAAAAGCTTTAAAACTCCCTGCTAACAACGAAATCGGCAAGTTTTTCGAAGAATGCTACACTCTCTTCATTCAGCTCCTCACTAATGTTATCCTTTGCCCTCTTTATCAGTTCTCTTTCCTTTTTGACGCAGTACTCATATGCTCCTGTTTCTTTAATAATATCCCTCAGTTCATCAATCTCATTCTCAGCTGCTGATCTATTTCCAAACACTTTTTTAAACTTCTCTTTTTCCTTTCCTTCTGCATACTCCCGTGTTTTTATAGCCAGAAGGGTATTTTTCCCTGTTTTTATATCTGAGTCGCTTGGTTTTCCTGTTTTTTTACTCCTGGCAAAGCTTCCAAGGATATCGTCATGTATCTGAAATGCCCTCGCCATATCCAGCGAGTACCGGTCCATTGTTCTGTATTTTTTGGTTCCTGCAAAAATAAGTCCTATTCTTATCGGATAAATAAAAAGAATTCCTGTCTTTTTATCTATCATCTCAAGGTACTCCTTTTCGTTAACCTTTATTTTTTCCATTAAGATATCCAGGAGCTGCCCCTCATTGAGTCTTAAATACATCTCTCTGTGTTGTTCAAGTGCTTTTATTCTCTCTTTCGTGGGAAAATACGAGTTTAAAACCTCCTCACTAAGCTCATACAGAACGTTAGAGGCGAGTACCGACAGCGCATAGGAAAACCTTGAAATATTCCTCTGCAGCTCTATAACTCTTAGAATGGAATTCTTTTTAATCCAGTTTTTTCCATTTTTATACTCTTTAAACTCAAATCCCGCTGACTCCAGAAACTTATCCGCATATACAGAGTTAAACGTCTTTTTTCCATGCCTTACGACATCTTCATCCATAGCATCGTCCAGAATGAGCGATGCGTTATGGACAAGTTCGCAGGAAACAGAAGCTTTAATAATATTCTCGTTTATTTCGTTTTTTATTCCATTAAATGCAAAGATCATGCTTAAAGGTCTAAGTTTCTTTCCCCCTCCTGTGACCTCATTGATATCGTTGTAAAAATTCTTTAATGTTGTATTTTCACAGCTTCCTATCCTTTCGTTCAAAATATTTTCCAAGTGATAGCTTATCTCATTTATTATTTCTGAATGCCTGTCTAAAAACATGGAACCACCTAATATATAAATATTTCTGATTTCAAGCTTTTTATCATGTTCACTGCGGAAAGTGCTGCAAGCATGGAAGTTCTCTTGTTTTCCGAGGGAAAATTATTGAAAAGCATGTTTATTTTCCCAAAGGCCCCTTTGAGATAGATCTCATGGATATTCGTATCCACAGACGGATCGGCAATTATCCTCACCTCCGCTTCTTTACCTGCGGCAATGCTCACAGCAACGGAGACATTGACATTTTGGGGGAACTTCTTTATCGCCTCAGAAGCAGGACCTTCAAAGACTGTTTTCTCTTTGATCACATTCAGCCCGAGGGAGTCCGGGTTTTTTCGGGTGATAAGAACAACTTTTTCTATATCAACTAAGGATGCTGCTCTGATGGCATCCAGTCCGCCTACGGCACCATGAGGGATATATATCCTACAGTTATTTTCGGATGCAGATTTCTTTAACTCTGAAAGCAGTTGATCATCCGCAAGGGCTCCAACACTCATTATCAGAACATCTTTTCCATTCTCAAGAGTTTGTGGTACTATTTCTCTGACAGCCTTCACAGAAGCTGATTCCACAACAAGATCGAGATCCATTGCAATAAATTCCTCAAGGGTGCAGGAAACAGTTTTTTTCAGACTTTTATCTATTTTTTTCGTTTTTTTTGAATTTCTATCATAACAGGCCTGAATCTCATCTTTGAAGTTCTCAACTATCACGTTTCCTATATACCCGCATCCTATGATACCAATCCGCATTATGAAATAATGAACTGAGCTGATATTTAAAGGTTACTGTAAAGTATTTTATTACCTTTTAAATCTCATAAAATTCGTTTCACCAATGAACGAGGCTCGGGATCAAAGAATATCACTGCGTTACTCTCCCTACAGATACCCTGCAGGAGAACGGGAATCGCTATTTCTGTTATCCCATCGCTGCCCCGAAGAATACCGATGACCTCTCCATATCGTAAGCAATTATAAACTCATTCATCGCCCCGTTCGCCCATCAATAAAAAGGGCGGCATCACAGGAAGCAACGGAGGAGATGTTTCTGTACTTTTTAGATATCGAAGGATCATTTTTGTATACATACCCCTTTGGGATAAAGACGAACTCACTGAATCCTTTTGTAGGGTAATGGTATATTTTTTAGTGTTATTCCACCTTTCTCATGAGCTCCAAGCACTGCTTCGCAAGATAACCCCTGAGAGGCACCGGTAATGAGAATCTGCCCATGTTTTGCGATCTCTCTCCCTCACTCTTATTGTTATATCCCTTTTCAATCGCGTGGATGCCGAGCCGTAAAAACCGAAACCTTAATAAAGAGAATAGAGAACTTTAAACGGTGTTTATATGACTACGGTAACAGTAGATAAAGACGCATGTACTGGCTGCGGAACCTGCGCAGAGAACTGTCCCACTGATGTTTATGAAATACAGGATGGGAAAGCTGTTCCTGTTAATGAGGATGCATGTGTTGCATGCAGACTCTGCGAGACTCAGTGTCCAGAAGGTGCCATAACGATAGAAGACTAATTCTTCTTTCTTTTTTTTTATTTTTAGGCAAATTTATAAAGTTCTAAAACATAGTTAGTACTATGACCAGAAAAAACATCGCTGCCGACAGATTTTACCCTGGCAATCCCACCATACTGCGGAAGACAATAGAGGATTTTTTTGAAGAAAGACCGGTAATAAAAAGAAATGAAGGAAAGATTGGTGTTCTCTGTCCTCACGCCGGATATATTTTTTCCGGAAAAACTGCAAGTTACGGTTACAGAGCAATAGCCAAAAGGCTCGCAAAAACGTTCATTATTCTCGGACCCAACCATACGGGGAGAGGCTCACCTCTGGCCTTGATGAAGGAGGGAGCGTGGGAAACCCCACTGGGAGAGGTAAGAATAGATGTAAAAATAGCAGAGGAACTTCTGGAGAGCTGTAAAATTCTTACCTTTGATGAGGAATGTCACCGTTACGAACACTCAATAGAGGTTCAACTCCCGTTTCTTCAATATTTATCCGAGAACATAAAATTTGTGCCGATCTCCATGGGTATGCAGGATAATGAAACGGCAAAAGAACTTGGAATGGCGTTGAAAAAGGTGATAAAAAATAAAAGTGTGGGAATAATCGCAAGCAGCGATCTGATGCATTACGGCAGAAACTATGGGTACATCCCATTCAGAGAAAATATCATTGAAAACATGGAAAAAAAAGACGTGGAGATCCTTAATGCGGTGGCAGATCTTAGTCCGGATAGAATATATAGTGTTGTAGAGACAGGGTACACCATGTGCGGCTATGGGTGCGTATCTGCAATGATCTACGCGTTAAAGGACTGTGTAGAGAAAGGAGAAATCGTGGATTACTCTACATCCTATGAGGTATCCGGTGATACGAGTACGGTCGTGGGCTACGGTTCTGTAGTTTTGCGATAAATTTAATAAAGAAGTATGCTATGTACTATCTATGATATCAAAGGAGGGATTATATGGGTTTTGGAAAAGGATATGGAAAAGTAATTCTGTTTAATGAACACTTTGTTGTGCACAGTGTTCCGGCGATCGCATCTGCCATCGGGCTGACAACGGACACAGAGGTTATCAAGCATGATAAAAAGGGTATTAATCTAATTGATAACAGAAAGGGCACAAAAGGATACAGCGAGGAGAAACAAGAACATCAAATGGAGGCTCTGAAAAGAGTAACAGAGTATATGGGTTTTGATGTGGAGAAAAATCCAATTCAAATAACACTCGGAGGAAATCTCCCTACATTTTCCGGTATTGGTGCAAGTGCTGCAAATTTAGTCTCCATTGTGCGAGGAGTGAACGATGAGTTCAGTCTGGGGTTCTCTGACGAGGAGGTAAACAACGCTGCCTACGAGGGAGAACGAGCTTTTGCAGGTACGCCTTCTGGCATTGACAATACAGCAGCTACGTTTGGAGGGCTTATATGGTTTAAGAAAGGAGAAGAAAACGTAATAGAGAGACTCTCGATTAAGAAGCCGGTAGAGATCGTCATGGGGAATACCGGTGTGGTGGCAAACACAAAGGAAGTTGTCGCAGGTGTGAGGAAAAGGAAGGAAAAGTACCCGGAAAAATATGATAAAGTATTCAAAGATGCAGAAAAACTCGTTTATAAAGCGAGAGAAGCACTTATGAAATACGATCTGGAGCGTGTGGGAAAGCTTATGAATGAGAATCACAGGCAGCTTCAGGCCATAGAGGTGGACGGTAAGGAGCTGAACTTCCTCGTTGACCTCGCCAGAGATAATGGTGCCCTCGGTGCAAAGCTCACAGGAGGAGGCGTAGGTGGTTGCATGGTCGCGCTGACACCCGGAAAAGAACTGCAGGAAAATGTTGCATCTGCAATGGAAAAGAAAGGGTTCCAGGTTCTAAGAACAAAAATACGGTGATTTCATGAATTTACGTAATTTTCTCAACAAACTGGAAAAGGAAGGAAAGCTCTCTCGTATTAAAAAGGAAGTCTCCACAAAGTATGAGATAGCAAATATACTATACACACTCGACGAGAAACCTACGTTATTTGAAAATGTCGAGGGCTATGATTTTTCTGTTTTTGGAGGAATCACATCTGACAGAGATATAATAGCAGAAGGCCTGGGAACTACAAAGGACAAACTGCTCTTCAAACTGGTCGATGCACTTAGATCACCAAAAAAGCCAGAAATGGTGGAAAACGCACCCTGTCAAGAGGTAGTCGTTAGAGATCTGGATCTCGACAAGATCCCCGTACTCCTCCACCTTCCCGGTGACGGCGGAAGGTACAGTTCGGCCTCTGTAGCCATAATAAAGGATCCGGAGACTGGCAGGAATGCATGTTACCACAGACTTATGCAGGTAGGAAAGAACAAGTTTACGGCACGGCTGATTAAAAAGAGGCAAACGAGAACAACGTACGACAAAACAGAAGGAGATCTTGAGATGGCTGTCTGCATAGGGAACTCAATACCTGTGATGGTAGCTGCATCCCTGGGTCCTCCACGGGACGCAGACGAACTCTCCATTGCCAACGCCCTATATGAGACACCGCTAACAAAATGTGTGACAAAAGACCTGGAGGTGCCTGCAGAGTCTGAGTTTGTTATTGAGGGGAGAATAACAAGAGATTTGGATCGTGAGGGACCCTTTGTTGACCTTACGGAGACTCGGGACTTTGAAAGACAGGAGCCTGTCTTTGTTGTTGACTGCATTACGCATAGAAAGAATGCGATGTACCAGGCACTCATACCAGGAAGACTCGAGCACAAGATGCTCATGGGTATGCCAAAGGAGCCAACGATATACGATGAGGTGAGCAAGGTAGTAAAATGCAAAAATGTTCTCATAACCATGGGAGGAGGATCCTGGTTACACGGCGTTGTCCAAATAGAAAAAGAAAACGAGAATGACCCCAAAAAGGCGATAGAAGCAGCATTTAAAGGACACGGGAGCATGAAACATGTCATAGTTGTTGAAGAAGACGTCGATATATACGATTCGAATGCACTGGAGTGGGCAATAGCGACAAGGTTTCAGGCGGATAAGGACCTATATACCTATCCGGATCAGCCGGGAAGCTCACTTGACCCCTCGGGGAAGCATGTTCCTGGAAAAAAGACAAGGACAACAAAGGTAGGTATAGACGCTACAATACCACCTAATGTGGATCCGGATAAGTATGAGAGGGTAAGCTATACAAAGGTAGATCTCGATGATTACAAGGGGTAAAGGAAGATACTCAGTATGGCTCGAAGAGAAGAAAATCGGAAATGACCGAGTGTATCTCCTAGGTGGGGGAGAAAAACCCCATATAGGTGGAATTGTGATCTGCGAGCCGAATAAAACACCCCGTGTCATTGAGCTGGAAGGGCATCGCGATACTGTTGTACTAAAGCCCATAGCTGAGAAAGCATCTGAGAAATACAGTACAACAGCAGTTGCGATTGGGGGGGTGCATATAGAAAATGCTAAAAAAGAGGAGATAGATAGGATTGTAAAGAACTGTAGGAGCATGATATCATGTATCTAACAAAGGAAGAAGAAGCCATCCTGGATGGCAAAAAGGGAGAGGCATACGAAAAGGTGTTTCGTCTGCTCGTAAGACTTGGAGATATCTACGGAGCGGACAGAATGATACCTGTAGGATCCGTTCAGGTAGCAGGGGTATCATACAAATCCATAGGAGATCCCGGAAGGGACTTTCTTGAGGACTTTGCAGAGAAGGGTGCAAGGGTTAAGGTTTTAACATTTTTAAATCCTGCAGGAATGGATATGGAAAACTGGAAAGAGTTGGGATTCCCAGAGGAGTTTGCTGAAGGCCAGATAAGAATTATGAATGCATTCAAAAGGATGGGGATCGTTGTTACGGCGACATGTACCCCCTACCTCGCCGGTAATCTACCGCGGTTTGGAGAACATATTGCATGGTCGGAGTCCTCCGCTGTTTCATTTTCAAACTCTGTTATCGGTGCGAGGACGAACAGAGAGGGGGGACCGTCCGCACTGGCCTCCGCGTTATGCGGTGTGACACCGAACTACGGACTGCACCTCGACGAGAATAGAAAGCCGGATCTAATCATTGATGTTGACGCAGAGCTTAAAAGCAGCTCAGATTTCGGAGCCCTCGGATCTTATGTCGGCAAAATTGTAGAAAATAAGATTCCATACTACAGAGGAATAAAATACGCAAACACGGACAATTTAAAGGCATTGGGGGCTGCAATGGCAGCTTCGGGAGCCGTAGCGCTGTACCATGCAGAGAACCTTACGCCGGAAGCAGACCGTATGGAGACAGAGGGGCTGGAGACCATAAATGTCACCGAAAAAGAGATCGCGGAAACGTATGAGAAATTAACCACCGGAAAGGATGCGGATATCGTAATTCTCGGATGCCCTCATGCATCCCTTCGTGAGATCGTGGAGGTAGCAGAGAAGCTCAGAGGAAAAAAGCTCTCAAAGCCTCTCTGGATATGCACCTCAAAGACTATGAAAGAAACGGCAACGGCCATGGGATATACAGAGACAATTGAGGAGGCCGGAGGAAAGATCGTTGCAGACACATGCATGGTCGTATCGCCCATAGAAGAGATGGGGTACAAAACCACAGGTGTAAACTCGGGAAAGGCTGCGAATTACCTGCCGGGGTTCTGCAAGCAGAATGTGATATTTAATAATGTAGATGCTTTAATAGAAGAGGTGATCCGGTGAAGGGAAGAGTAATAAATCCCGGAAAGGCGGAGGGAGAAGCCATTGTGTCAAAGGAACCGATAGGATTTTACGGGGGGATCGATGCAAAAACAGGAATTGTTATAGAAAAAGGTCACGAACTCGAGGGAAAATGTGTTACGGATAAAATACTGGTATTTCCTCGTGGAAAGGGATCCACCGTTGGATCTTATGTCATTTACGGATTAAAAATGAACGGTGTTGGGCCAAAAGCGATAATAAACGAGGAAACAGAGACCATAGTCGCCACAGGTGCCATACTTTCAGGTATTCCATGTGTCGATGAGATTGATATCAAGAACATAAAAACAGGGGAGAGATTGAAAGTGGACGCAGACGTGGGAACAGTGGAAAAAAGTTAGGTGGATTTTAACCTTCTGAGTATCTCTATCGCTTTTCCTATTTCTTTTATTTCTTCTACAGTCGTTGCTTGTTTTAGTTCTATATAAAGAAACTCGATCTTTTCATCGACGATCCCATCTCTCGTAAGATCTTCCTTTTTCTCGGAACCACAGTTTGGACAGAACAATTCTCCGTTTTTTTCAAATAGTGGATATAAGCATTTTTTGCAGTGGTTACCTGTCATTTTAGCTCCGGAAAGAAGAAGCGTAGTTATCCTTTCGTTATTAATTTTTTTCGTCATAATGCACTCCGTACCAAGAATTTTATAAATTTCATTGTATCCTTAAAGGTATTTATATGACTTTTCTCACCTGCATAGATAGTTTTTATCCTCACGTTTCCAATTTTAGACTTCGTTCGTATCAATAGCTCTGATTCAAGGATAAATCTTCTTGTTTTAAAATTTAATCCCTCCAAGACATCAGTTTTTATCAGTCTGTACCCTGACTGACTATCGCCAATATTTTGACCTGTTCTGATGGAGAGCATCAGCGTTGTAAGCTTATTTGAGATCTCACGGAACGGTGGCATCTTCTCAAAGTCTCTTTTTCCTATAATGATATCATATTCATCTGCCTTTTTGAGAAACTTTGGAATCTCCGCGGGATCGTGCTGTCCGTCCGCATCGAGTGTTATCACGACATCATACTTGTGTTTTAAGGCGTAATTAAATCCTGTGATCAATGCATCGCCCTTCCCCATGTTTTTTCCATGTTTTGTCACAGAAGCGCCATTTTCTTTTGCTATGTCCCCTGTGCCATCTACAGAACCGTCATCAACAACAAGAACATCACAGTACTCGAGAGTTTCCTTTACCACCGTACCTATCTTTTTTTCCTCATTGTATGCAGGAATTATTGCTAAGAGATCCATTGAAGATTCTCACTTCTTCTCTTTATAAAGTTTTATTCCCTCGGAACAGATCCGCGATGAAATGCTGCCCATTATCCAGAGAGTTCCTATATATACAATTGCCGTTATAATACTCTCGAAAAGGGTAGAAAATGCGTTTTCTTCTTCTATTTCCTCAGGAAAACTTATTTTCAGTATTTCGGGGTCTTGAAAAATGTTGTATGCCGTAACAAAAACAAATATCAACAGTATCAATCCTATAAAAAATATTACAAGCCCCATTTTGTTAACATCTCCTTTTTCCATGCTATATGTAGATTCACAAGTTAATAAAACTATCGGGTTTCTCACATAATTTTTTATACCTCCAATGAGAGTACCATCCATGGCGTTTATCGAACATCCTCTTGTCAAAAAAGATACGGTGGCAGCAAGAAGATACCAAGAAACGATTGTTGACAGCTGCAGGGAGGAGAACTCTATGATCGTACTTCCCACAGGACTGGGGAAAACAATAATTGCTGCGCTTTTAACGGTGTACAGAATCCAGAAATATGGGGGGAAGGTGATCTTCCTAGCACCGACCAAGCCGTTGGCGATGCAGCATCACCAGACATTCTCCAATTTCCTAAATATGGACAAAATGGAGCTCTTTACAGGTGCTGTACAGCCTTCAAAAAGGAAAAAACTCTACAAAGACACCAAAGTGATATTTGCAACTCCACAGGTCATAGAAAATGATATTATCTCCCGGAGATTTAATTTTAAGGATGTTTCGATGATTATTTTCGATGAGGCCCATCGGGCAGTGGGAGAGTATGTGTATACCTTTATAGCGGAGCGGTATATGGGCGAAGGAGAGAATAATCTTATAACGGGGCTTACGGCCTCTCCGGGAAGTAATAAAAAGAAAATCGAGGGAGTTCTGGATAACCTTTTCATTGAAAATATCGAGGTGCGGACAGAGAGCTCCCCGGATATAAAACCATATGTCCAAGAAATAGATGTCGAGTGGATTGAGGTTGAGCTTCCAAAGGAATACAAAAAAATACAAAAGTATCTGGAAGGGTACCTAAAGCATAAAATGAAGATCCTAAAAAATATCGGGTTTTTACGAAGTTCATCCGTAAACATCTCAAAAAAGGTACTGCTGGATCTGGGGAAAAGAATACGAAAGAAGATGAATAAAAGCTACGGAAGGAAAAATAAACGATTTTTTATTGGGATAATGGCGCAGTCTGCAGCGGTGAAGATGCAACACTCCATAGAACTCCTTGAAACCCAGGGGATTCTCCCGTTTCTTGATTATATGGATCGATTGAAACAGCAGAAGGCGAAGTCCTCAAAGGAGATATGCAACTCTTCTATGGTACAAAAAGCCATACATCTTGCAGAGAGCACCGAGAGAAGACATCCCAAATATGAGAAACTGAACGAGATAATCGGAGATCAAATAAAAAAATGTAAAAATATTATTATATTTTCCCAGTACAGGGACTCGGCCCGAAAGATTGTGGAGATGGTAAATGAGATAGAGCACGTGAGAGCGGTGCGATTTGTCGGACAAAGCTCCAAAAAGAAGGACAGAGGACTGACACAGAAAGAACAGAAAAAAATCCTGGAGGAGTTCAGAACCCAAGAGTACAATGTGCTTGTGGCCACTTCTGTCGCGGAGGAGGGGCTGGATATTCCAAGTGTCGATCTTGTAGTATTCTTTGAGCCCGTACCGTCAGAGATACGAACAATTCAGCGAAGAGGAAGAACGGGAAGAAGAAAGGCGGGAAAGGTTTCTGTGCTGTACACGGGAGATACAAGGGATGAGGCATACTTCTGGGTTTCCAGGAGAAAAGAGAAGAAGATGCATAAAATACTCTTGCAAATGGAAAAGAAACTGGAAAAAAAGAAGTATATAAAGAAACAGACGAAAATCGATGATTTCATCAAGATACTGGTAGATCACAGAGAAAAGAGCCCTGTAGTAAAATACCTATCTTCTCGCTGTACAGTGGAGCAAAAAAGTCTTCCTGTAGGCGATTACGTACTTTCTGATAGAGTCTGCGTTGAACGAAAGAGCACTGAGGATTTCTTGAGGAGTTTAATGGACAGAAAGATATTTCAACAGATAAAAAATCTTTCAAAAGCTTATGAGTTCCCTATACTTATCATAGAGGGAGAAGATCTCTATTCAGAGCATGAAATGTCCTCCAACTCAATTTTAAACGCTATTATCTCCATAATGTTAGACTTTGATACGTATGTTTTTTTTACAAAGGATGCCTATGAAACAACGCTTGTACTGCTGGATATGGCTAAAAGAGAACAGCAAAACCAGAAAAAAGATATTCCGGTGAGGGGAACGAAAAAAAGTATGAATATGGAGGAGAATCAGCGATATGTTATCGAAGGACTACCCAACATCTCTGCAACACTGGCAGAACGTCTTCTCACTCGTTTTAAAACTGTGAAAAGTATTTTTACGGCCTCTAAAGAAGAACTAATGGAGGTAAGAGGTATCGGGGAGAAAACGGCGGAAAGGATAATAAGCGTTATAGAAGAGGGATACGGCTAAGTTGATATAGTCTCCATCAATCGAAAGCTTTATAAATAGTCCTTAGTAAAATTTGCTAAAGAAACTTTATGTGGGTGACATAATGAAATTGCACGTTTTTTAGGAAAGAGAAGTAGATCAGAGTTTTTTTAAAGACTTAGATCATGTTAAAAAGCTTTCTGGAGAAGACTTAATAAAGTTTTTTGACAAGCTAATTGAATACGAGATCCGAGAAAAAGAGTTTGTATCCAAAGAACTTGAGGAATGGACGGAGAAACAATTTGATCTTGAACAAAAAGAAGTAGCGCCAGTAGCAAGAATTTTGCTTTTTTTTCTTAGGAATGCTGTAGATCCATTTATGAATGAAAAAAAATTCAAAGAAGATTTTAAAAAGCTAGAATTACCAGATAAGTTCATTGATTACTTTCTTATTACTTATAATGAAAAAAAGCAGAAATGGAAGAAAAAACTTCTTAAAGGCAAAGAGCTAAAACTGCCGCATATAACACAAATTGTTTGGCGTATATATCGTACGATACGAGATAGATATATTGAAGAGATAGGAGAATCTACGGCTATTATTGTTTTTGGATATAAAGATATAGAAGGTAAAGATAAAAAATTGGCACTGGAATTTTCTGAAGATAACTTAGATTATACGATGAGCCAGCTTGAAATGGCAAAACAGCAACTCGCCTTTTATAAAAAGGAGGGGATAAAGGATGAGTAATGGCAGTGACAATTCTGGGCCTTCTCTCCAAGAACTTAAAGAACTCATAATAAATACACATAAGGATACACGTGCTGAGATGAGAGATAAGTTTTCTGATTTGTCTGAAGAGATAGAGACTGCTAAAGGAGATTCAAATAGCAGGATTGACACTTTAAAAAAACTTATAGAAGGTAATAAAGATCTTATAGAAGTCAAAAGCGAGAATAACACAGCGCAATTTAAAAATATGAATGAGAAAATCGATGGATTTAAAGGCCAGTATACGTCAGTAAATGACTGGAAAAAGAAAGTTCGATATTCAATTAATAAATGGAAAGAGGTAGAGAGGGACGTCTATGAAATATTTTCTAATAAGTCTAACGTTAGAACATTGGAAAAAATATTAAAACCAAAATCAGATAGTATAAATAAGTACGTGGACAAGTTACCACCTTACATAGGGTAGGAAAATCATGAATAGATCTTTTGATGCGCGATATATTTTAGTTGTTCTCTTGGTTATGGGGGGTCTCTCTTGTTTGTGTCTTGTTCAACATCTTTAGTTTTGATTATTATTTATCGGAATATGATAGTATATTCAATATAATTTGTTTTGGAATAGCACTTCTTAGTCTAGTTCTTTATCTCACTGATGACACAAGAAAAAAAGTAAATGAGATAAAAAACATTGTGAAAAAGAATTCTAAGTATAATTCGGAAAATTGCCCTCCTGAATTAAGAAAAATAGTCAAAAAAATCGAGAAAATGGAGGAATAACTATAAAACAGAAGTTCTTCCTTTCAAACACATTCTTTTAGATAGATTTATAGGTTTAATTTATGGATAAAGCAAAAATCTTTTAACACGCTCCTTCCATAGTATACTCAGAGGTGATTCAATGAAACTTCAGTGTCCGATATGTGAGTATCCCATAGAGATAGACCATCCGCGAGAAGGGAAAGTGGTGAGCTGTGATGAGTGCAAGAAAAAACTGAAACTTATTAAGGACGAGTCATGGAGCCTGACGGTATTTGAACGGAAAAAAAAGGAACGTTTTCTCTAAGTACCTTCTTACTTTTTTAATTTTTTATTTTATTCTGTCCCTTGCAAAATCCTTAAATATACTTTCGGCGATGTGCTATAATGATGACCAGAGAAGAGTACAAACGGCAGTTTGTTCATATCCTCATGGGGTTCTGGTCCTTTTATCCTCTCTTTCTAGCAAAAAATCAGGCATTGTGTATTCCACCGATTATAACTGTTTTAGTCGTCTTTTTCTGGAGGCCGAGCGGACTGTGGCCACAGGGATTTGAGGCCATGGCACGAAAGGAGGATTACAGGTACGGTATTCTTGTCGGCCCATTGATCTATATTGTTGCCATTGAGCTCTGCGTGTTTCTCTTCCCTACTTACATCTCGGCGGTGTGCATAGGAATCATGGCCCTTGGGGATGGATTCTCCACAATTATTGGGGAAAACTTTGGGAGGCACCACCACTGGATAGACAGAAATAAGACCTATGAAGGCAGCACTGCTTTTTTTGTAGCGGTATTTCTGTATACGTTGTTTGTCTTAAGCTTTATCTCACCTGTCAGCGATTTTAGTTATATATTTAAAATAGCTCTTGCAGGCAGCATCTCCGGAACGCTCATTGAGATACTACCTTTCGAAAACAGGAGAGATAATCAGCGGCTTTTTTCGAGGATAATTATGGATGACAACTTCTTTGTACCTCTGGTTTCCGGTATTTTCATGTATGTGTGGGGTTTTGTAATTATCTCTTAAAAAATCGTAGATTATTAATAATCACTTCCTCTCTCTCACTTTCCAGTAACCTACGAAAACAAAAAGCGTCTGGAGCAGTGCAATGAGGCCGACCTTCACGAAGTACTCGCCATAAGGAATCTCCCAATCCTCAAAGCTCTCCGAGCTTGTATCGCCATTATTCTCAGCCAACGTCTCAAGGGTCCTGAGCACCTCAGTATCATACATTATCCTCTCCGGTCTTTTATTTTCATAGTTCGCTTTCAGCATTTCCATTTCCCTCTTATAAAACCCCATTAATCTTTTTTCATTCGTCGCACCGTGGAGTTTTTCAGGGATATCGTCGAACTCTTTTTTTACCTCTTCATACGACGGAATCTCGTTCATAAGCCCTGATGCATAATCCTCCCAGAGTTCTTTGGTATCATTATAGGATGCTACATCTACAGTGTTGTGGAACTCAGTGCGGTAATCGCTGAGCTGTTTCCTATACGACTCATTCCATGAGGTAAGAACCCATACATTGAGAATGGATTTTACCTGCGTATCGTACAAGGATGCCTTGAGGTAGAGCTTGAAACTTCGAAAAGGAATCCAGGAAAATATACTCGGATAATGGGTATAGTGATCGAGAAAATGCTCCCATATATATTCTTCATCCATTCTGAGCGTATTGAGGAGCTTCTCGGGTGGGAGTTCCCATGGTTTTTTTGG
>JAYEIH010000019.1:0-24250 GCA_034659995.1 Methanobacteriota archaeon | reverse complement strand
CCCGGTAAGTTTGAGGAAATAAATAAAAAATCGCTCTATCCTATCAACCCTGAAAAAATAAAAACTCTGAGAGATTTTAAACTTGTGAGGAACAAAAAGGCTACCCCATACGGAAGGGCGGTCTCCGTCTCCTTTCTCAATATAGAAGAAGCCGAACGTATCAGGAAAAATCTCAATAAAGACATACTGGATACCGTTGTTTCGCTGGAAAAGTTTGAAAATATCTATATCACGCATAAACTCCGCAGCACCTTTGAGTTAAGAAGTACAAAACTCTTCTCAGGCGAGGTACTGGAAGCGATAACACAGCCGAAAAAGATTGATATTGTTGAACCGTTGATACTGGAGTTTTTCACCTGCGAGTGTAAGGATTATCCTTACTGTGACTGTGCTGTTAAGAAGATATCCAAGAAAATTATAGCGTACAGGCTTAAAGGGTACTCGCCAATAGAGATATCGAAGAGTTTTTTAAAGTATAATATTAAAATATACTCAGGAGATGTATTTTCATATCTTGATGGCATTGTGCATAAAATAGAGGCCTTTGAGAGAGTCGCTCATATCTTCAATAAAAAAAGAATAAAAGAGATCCGAACTCTAAAAAAAAGAATAGAAAAAGGGAAATTATAGGTCTACGCCAAAGTGTTCACACTTTTCATCCACTTCTTTCTGTATTCTGTCTATAACTTCCTGGTTTTTCTCAGGCCTAAATAAGTGCTTGAATCTTCCCTGAAGTTTCAGATACTCCTCAACAGGTTTTCTGTTCTTGAGCTTCTTTGTGATATTCATCTTGTTGAAATCACTTCCTTCGAGTTCCCAGAGAGCAAAGATTCCTGTTTCAACTGCAAGCCTCGACATCCCTACTGTTTTTTCCGGCGGGAATCTCCAGCCTGTCGGACAGGGTACGTGTACCTGAATAAAAGATGGACCCTCAACATCCAACGCCTTTCTCACCTTTTTCTTGAGGTCCTCTATGTAGGCAACTGCTGCTGTGGCTGTGTATGGTATGTCATGAGCAGCGCATATAGCTGCCAAAGGTTTCTTCGGCTTGTTCTCCCCAATACTGTACTTTCCTGCCGGAGATGTGGTAGTAGACGCTCCATAGGGTGTGGATGAACATCTCTGTATTCCCGTATTCATGTACGCCTCATTATCAAGACAGACGTAAGTTACATTGTGCCCTCTTTCAAGCATTCCGGATAATGCCTGGAAACCTATATCAAATGTACCTCCGTCTCCTCCAAAGGCAATGATATTGGCATCTTCTTTGCCCATCTTTTTCAGTCCTACCTCAACACCGGATGCAACAGAAGCGGAGTTCTCAAAGGCCGCATGGATCAAAGGTATTTCCCATGCACTCTCTGGCCAGCCGGTGGATACCACCTCAAGACAGCCTGTACAGACAGTGGCCACGGTGTTTGGGCCTGCCTCATTGAGTACCGCTCTCACAGCAATAGGCTCAGCGCATCCTGCGCATGCCCTGTGTCCCGGGGAAAAAAGTTCTTTCTCTGTCATTTAGAGCACCTCCTCGTTCATATTTATCCATTCTACGGGTTTTTCTACCTTCCCTTTCTCTGCAGCCTTTGTTGATTTCTCGTACATCTCCTCAAAGCTCTCTATCTCAATCTCTCTTCCTCCAAGGCCTATTATGTAATCGGTGATCAACGGATGCTCGGACTTGTTAACAAACTGAGCCGAGACCTCACCGTATACCGCACCTCCAAAGCCAGGGGATATATCTCTGTCCACGACCGCAAGTACCTTGGCATTTTTTGCCAGTTCCATTAGTTCTTTAGCCGGGAAGGGCCTGTATACCGTTAATTTAGCACATCCAACCTTTTTTCCTTCTTCACGCATTTTATCCACGGCAACACGGGCAGTACCACTCATTGAGCCCATAGTAAGGATAATAACATCTGCATCCTCGCACTTATAGGGCATGATCTTCCTGTACTCCCTGCCAAACTTCTCTTTAAACTCTGCAAATGCCTCATCTATGACCTCACTTGATTTTTCAATGGCTCTTGTCTGGTCATACTTGAACTCCTGATAGAACTCGGGTGTACCAAATGAACCAAAGGTCATTGGATTCTCCGGATCGAGGGTTTGTACAGCTTTGTATTTTGGCAAGAACTCATCCACAAGTTTTTGGGCCGGCACGTCCACTGCCTCTATAGTGTGTGTAAGAACAAAGGCATCTATACCAACAGTAGCGGGTAAAAGAACACGTTCATCCTCACAGATTTTAAATGCAAGTATCATCAGATCCAGCCCTTCCTGGTTCTTCTCCGCATAGAACTGCAGCCATCCTGTATCTCTCTGTGATATGGTATCCTGATGGTCGCACCATATATTAATCGGAGCCGAAAGAGCTCTATTGCCAACAGCCATGACTATTGGCAGTCTCATGCCGGAAGCGATAAACATCATCTCACTCATCAGGGATACACCCTGGCTGGCAGATGCCGTACAGACCCTGGCACCGGTACAGCTTGCACCGATACACGCGGACATTGCGGAGTGTTCCGACTCCACCCTGATCATATCCGCATCCATCTCACCACCTGCTATATACTCAGATATTTTTTCAGGGAAAAGTGTGGATGGCGTTATGGGATAGGCAGGAACTACATCTGGCCTGCATAATTTTGCGCCAAGGGCAGTGGCCATATTCCCTCTTATTGTTGTCTTTGTCATTTATTTCTCCTCCTTTACCATTTTTATTGCATCAAAAGGACATTCCTCTGCACAAATGCCGCAGCCCTTACAGTAATCATAATCAAACGCAGGACCATTGTCTTTTTTTGCAATGCACCCTTCAGGGCAGTATTTATAACATATCCAGCACTTTTTGCACTTTTCTCTATCTATTTCTGGCTTTAAAGTTCTCCAGCTTCCGGTCTTGTAATTTTTTGAGCTTCCCGGAACCTTATTTATCGCGCCAAGAGTTATTTTTACCATTTTTATTCCCCCTCCGTTTTTTCGTATGCCTCTCTAGCGGCTTTTTTATTTCCTTCTTTTTTTCTCGGAACTTTCTCGCCGACTGATTCAACAATGGAGTCTATCCTAACGTTGCCAATCGCTTTTGAGTAAGCACCGAGAATGGCAGTGTTCACTATGGGGCTCGTTTTACTTCCAAGTCCGTTTTTTACAGCGATTGTGGTGGCATCTATTGTATAGACCTTTCCCTCGCCAAAACTAAACTTGTCTGCGTCTTTGGAGGTGTTGATAACTATTTTGCCATCTTTTTTAAGTCCTTTTGTTACATCAACTGCATCCAACAGCGATGGATCAAGCACTACCACACAGTCAGGCTCATATATCTGCGTTTTAAGGTCAATAGGGTTTTCGTCCATCCTCACAAAAGCCGTAACCGGAGCGCCTCTTCTTTCCACTCCAAACTTGGGAAACGCCTGAACGTCCTTTCCTTCACGAAACGCTGCATCGGCCAAGATGGTGGCAGCTGTCACTGCACCCTGACCGCCTCTTCCATGAAATCTTACTTCATACATCTTTTATCTCCTCTTTTTTTAGTATTTCTTTCCACTTCTTGTCAGTGGCTTCCTGTATATCCTTAACATCTTTTTCCTTCAGATGCTTGAATCTCCCCTGGAGTTTCAGATATTCTCCCACAGGCTTTGGGTTCTTTGGCTTTTTATTAATTGTGTATTTTCCATCTTCTACTTCGTATAACGGAAAGATATTAGTTTGTACTGCCAGTCGTGCCAGTTTTATCGTATACTCAGGAAGTGACCGCCATCCTGTGGGACAGGGGGCAAGGATATGAATAAACTTAGTACCTTTTATATCTTTTGCTTTTTTCATTTTTGCAATAAAATCCTCAGGATAAGCGACACTGGCAGTAGCAAGATACGGTATCTTATGGGCCACCATAATGTCATCGATGTCCTTCTTAGGCATTGCCTTCGGGTGCTCTGTGGGTGTTGTCGTTGTCCATGATTTGTACGGTGTGGCCGACGATCGCTGTATTCCCGTGTTCATATAGGCTTCATTGTCGTAGCATACATAGATAATATCCTCGTTTCTCTCTGCAGCGCCACTAAGAGCTTGAATACCAATATCAAATGTGCCACCATCTCCTGCCCATGCCACGACATTGGCATCCACTCCTTTTACATCAAGCGCAGCCTTCAATCCCGAAGATGCTATGGCAGCCGTTTCAAAGGCTGTATGGTACACCGGAACTTGTAAGGCGGAATACGGGAATGGACCGGCAATAACACTCCAGCAGCACGCAGGGATCACGATCATTGTTTTCTTCCCCAGTGCTTTTAACGCATACCTCATTGCAAGACTGGCTCCACATCCCTGGCAGTCCACGGTGCCCTCATACATTAACTCCTCTTTTGGTATTGTGTATTTCATAATTTAACACCCCACCAGTTAACTTCTTCTTTCTTAAACTTCTTTTCTTTGCCTTTTTTTATTATTGCCATAATATCATCAAAGGTAACATCTCTCCCGCCCAGTCCCAGAACAACGCTGTATATCCCAGGAGCATCGTCCTTTTCATAAAACGCTGACCTTGTCTCTGTAAAGAGCACACCGCCGCTTCCGAAGGAAATATTCCTATCAAGAACGAGCAGTGTCTCCGCATCTGAAGCGGCTTCTCTAAGCTTCTCTTTGGGAAACGGTCTGAGTGACCGAACCCTTATCAGTCCTGCCTTCGTTCCCTCCTTTCTCACAGCATCTATAGAATCTTTAGAGGTCTGAGCAATTGTCCCTGAAACTATGAGAATAATATCGGCATCCTCATTTCTGTACTCCTCTATGAGACCGTAGTATCGACCAAATCGATCCTCAAACTCTCTACCCACTTCCTCTATTATATCAAGTGCATTTTTCATGGACTCATGCTGTTGGTACTTGAGCTCATAGTAATGGTCAGGAAACATCAGACCGCCAAAGGCTCGCGGATCCTCAAGATCCATTTTGTATTTAGCACTGTATGACGGTAAAAACTCATCTATTTCTTCCTGCGGAGGCATATCCACAACTTCTGTGGTATGTGAGAGTACAAAGGCATCGAGTACTAACATCCCAGGAAGTAACACATCCTCATTCTCGCAGATTTTGAAGGTCATAAGCGTTGTATCATAGACCTCCTGATTTGTACAGCAGTAGAACTGGAGCCATCCTGTGTCTCTCTGAGCTATAGAATCGTTTTGATCCGTCCAGATGTTCCACGGCGGACCCATTGCTCTGTTAATGTCTGCCATGACAATTGGATGCCGTCCATTCGCGGCCCAGTGAAGCATCTCATGCATCAATGCCAATCCTTGGGAGGATGTGGCGGTAAAGGCCCGTGCACCACCGGCCGAAGCCCCGACACACGCAGCCATCGCCGAGTGTTCGGACTCTACCTTGATAAATTTGGCATCCAACTTTCCTGAGGCACAGAACTCACTTAAAAGCTCTACCACATGTGTTTGTGGGGTTATTGGATATGCAGCAATCACCTCTGCTCGAGCGTCCTTTGCTCCGTATGAAACGGCATGATTTCCTTCTATAACCCTTTTTGCCATTGGATCACCACTCCCTCACCATCTTAATGGCGTCGACAGGGCACTCTTCAGCACATATCCCGCAACCTTTGCAGTACTCAAGATCAAACTCGGGATACTCAGTGGCGCTTATACATGCGTTAGGACAGAACTTCCAGCATGTACCACATTTAATGCATTTATTCTCATCAAGCACAGGCTTCATAGACCGCCAAGATCCTGTTTTGTTGTACAACGTTGTTCCGGATGACATTGCCATCGGCGGCATATCGCTGACACCCTCAATCTCTATCTTCTCATCTTTACTCATGTATATACCTCCGTGTTCTCATATGCTTCCTTTGCAGCTGCAGCATTCTCTTCCCTTTTTGCAGGTGCTTTTTCTTTTATCGTATCCAGGACAGTGTCTATCTTTACAAATCCTGTTGTTTTTACAAAACTGCCCAGAATTGCTGTGTTGACAATAGGCGAGGCCTTACTTCCAAGCCTATGGTCTATAGCTATCTTTGTAGCATTTGCCAGGCCTATAGTTTTGGCCTTCAATCCAAGTTCATCCAGCTTTTTATCAGTGTTCAGCACTATTGCACCATCTTCCTTCAAGCCTGAGGTGACGTCTATGGACTCTAAAAGCACAGTATCCAACCCCACCACAACGTCCGGGTTGTAAATATATGATTTTATACGGATAGCATTCCTATCAACTCTGAGAAATGCTGTGACCGGGGCACCTCTCCTCTCCACTCCAAACATGGGAAAGGCTTGAACATCTTTACCTTCCTTGAAACAGGCCTCTGCCAGGAGGTTTGCAGCTGTCACTGCACCCTGACCGCCTCTTCCGTGAAACCTTATCTCCATCATTATTTTGCCTCCTATTAGTCATTATAATACGAGCAGTTCCATATCTTCTTTAAACTTTAAAACTGTTTCGTTCAATTGTCTCGCCTTGATAAAATTATAGAATAATCTTCGTTGTTCGCCGAAATAAAAAGATTAACGTTGCCTTCCTTCTCTACTATCCCTACCGTTTACCAGATCAGTCTATAGAGATCGCAATCTTTATATTTTTCTTCGGTATACTTTTTTTATGGACAGAAAATATGCACTATTCGGTTTTTTAACGCCGCTGACCGCTTTTGTATTTATAGCAACTACAGTGTACATCCACGATTTCCAGTTTACGGGGAACGCACTGAGTGACATGGGTCAAGTAGGTGGCGAAAAGAACTATATTTTCAATATGGGGCTTATTCTTACAGGTATTTTTGGGTTTGTCTTTGCCTTGTTTCTGTATTCCAAGGTAAAAAAATACGAAAAGGGCGCAGGGCTTGCATTTATGGCGAGCACTCTTTTTCTGATCTGCATAGGTCTCTTTCCCGAAGGAACAGATCCTCATTATGCTTTTTCCGTGGGGTTTTACCTCCTGGCCTCTATTTCCATCTTTCTTTTCGGTATTATTATTTTAAAAAGAAAGAGAAAGATTGGAGTTTTTTCCATAGTGGGCATTGCGGTAGGCCTCGTAACAGCACTGATTCCCGAGTGGAAGGGCGTTGCCATACCCGAGACAATAGGGGCAGTTGTCATATGTCTATGGGTACTTGTCATTAGTTCTGCATTATGGAGGAATGAGTTATGACCTTATTTTTCTTTTTATTTTTATTACCTTCTCAGCTACCTCTCTCGGCGTTTTCCCAAAAACTCTTATCATAGCCTCCTTTCCGATATCCCCTGTATCGTAAATAAGATCGGGAGCTATTTCCAACTGCTTGAACACCTCTTCGATCTCCCATTTCAGAGTCTTTCCTTCCTTTTCCTTTAATGATTTTGGCTCTTTTTTTCTATCGATAAAGGAAAGATTATACTGCAGATCCTTGCATGCCCTCACTGCGACCTCTGAGTATTTTATATTCATAACAGAACGTGTTTTCGGACTGTATTTCATTGTTTCAAGTATAAGATTAGCCATATGACGAGAGGCACCGAACTCAGGCGCGGAAACCGTCGTTATATCTTCATTAACTTTTATAATCCTGCCTGGAAATCCTGCAACTTCCTCTGCCGAATCGGCATTTTTAAGAGCAAAAACGAGGTTGGACTGAACTTCAGGTATGAGATCATGAATATCTTCTTCTTTCAATAATTTATAGGCCTCTTTAAGATCTTTTATTATTTGATACCGTTCAGCTTTCTTTTTCACCTTATAAAAATGATCTATAACATTTTGCCCTTTACCTATGTTTTTTGAAGCTTTTATAGCACCTGTAATATACTCCTTTGCTCTCTTCACAGACTCAGTAAGCGCCCTATCCTCTGCAAGATTTGCTGCGATGGCAGAGGAGAAAGTGCAACCTGTTCCGTGGACGTCTTTTTCTATTCTCTCAGAGGCAAACTCACGGAACTCCTTTCCGTTGTAAAGTATGTCTCGACCAGTTCCCGTTATCAGGACATTTCTCGCTCCCGTTTCATGCAGGACTTTGCAGGCTTTTTTTATCTGATCCTCTGGACCCATCTCCATCCCTGCAAGAATCGCCGCTTCTTCTCTGTTTGGCGTGATCAAAAAAATATCGGAAAAAAAGGATTTGCGAAGGTAATCGACAGCTTCCTCATCCATCAGGCGATATCCACTGCTTGAGAAGATGACCGGATCGAAAACAACCGTATAATCCGTTATATGCTTTTTTACAACTTTTACTATCTTTTTAGTTGGCAGCACGCCTATCTTTACCACTTTAATGTCTAAATCTCTTAAAACGGCTTTTAATTGTTGTTCCACAGCTTCGGGGGATAGATCTCGCCGTTCAAAGACACCTTCTGTGCTCTGTATAACAACTGAGGTTATCACAGTAGCACAGTATATGTCAAAGGCATGAAAGGTCTTGATATCAGCCTGAATTCCCGCTCCTGCAACTGGATCTGAGCCTGCAATGGACAACGCGTTTATTTTAACTCCTCCCTCAAGATCTTTATGGCACAGAGGTCACCGCACATGCTGCACGTCTCCATATTATCGGATCGTTCCTCACGGACAGCGCGTGCATGTTCAGGGTCAATGCTGTGCTCTATCTGCTCCTTCCAGTTTAGATCCCTCCGTGCCTCATCGATCGTTATGTCTTCTTTGAACGACCGTTTCTTTCTCAGTAAATTAACGGAGTGTGCCGCGATCTTGGAGGCAATAACTCCCTGTTTTACGTCTTCCACTGTCGGCAGTCCAAGATGTTCGGCTGGGGTGACATAACAGAGAAAATCCGTACCATGAAGTGCAGCGATAGCGCCGCCAATGGCACCGGAGATATGGTCGTATCCTATAGATGTATCGGTTACCAGCGGTCCGAGCACGTAGAACGGTGCATCATCACAGATCTTTTTCTCCAAGAGAACATTTGCTTCTACCTGATCTATCGGTATATGGCCCGGTCCTTCCACCATGGCCTGGACATCGTGCTCACGCGCCCTTTTCACCAGCCTTCCAAGTGTATAGAGTTCTGAAAGCTGAGAAAAGTCCGTTGCATCCTGAATACACCCTGGTCGCAGCCCATCTCCGAGGCTGAGGACAGCATTGTACTCTTTGGCAAGCTCCAGAAGGTAATCATAGTTACTGTACAGCGGATTCTCCTCCTCATTGTGGATCATCCACGCTGCTAAAAAGGACCCTCCTCTGGATACAACACTGCATACTCTCTCCTTTAGCCGTGTTATAGTTCCTCTTGTGACGCCAGTGTGAACGGTAATAAAATCGACTCCATCCTTGAGATGCTTCTCAATAGAATTAAACATATCGTCCTCACTCATCTCAATAATTGCCCTATTTTTTTTGAGCTGTTCCTCTCCGGCCTGGTAGATAGGAACGGTGCCTATGGGAATGGATACCTCTTTCATTATTTCTTTTCTTATTTTATCAAGATCACCGCCGGTACTGAGGTCCATTATGGTATCCGCTCCATATTTTTCTGCAACACGCGCCTTTTCTTTTTCCTCCTCTACATCGATAAATTCCCTGGAGGTCCCAATATTGGCGTTCACCTTCACCCGGGTCTCCTTTCCAATAAGCGCGGGCTCAATAGCATGACCTGAGTTTTTCAGGACAACGACCTTACCTTCCTCTATATACCTTATTAGTTTTTTCTCCTCTATCTCTTCCTCTTTTGCAAGTTTTTCTATTCCTTCTGGAATTTCCATTATCGGATCACCTTTTTTATGAGATCGGCAGCCTTTTTTCCGGAAAGAAACATACCCCCAAATATTGGTCCCATTCTCGGAGAACCAAAGACGGCATTGGCCGCCATACCGGATACGTATAGATTGGGATAAACCTCCTTTGTATTATCAAGGATGCTACTTTCTCCTTTTTCAGCCCACATAGGTCTCTCTCCCATAACCTTGCCTGTTTTCGTATCTAAATTACATCCTGCTTTCCGTGTAAGGACCTTTACCACCTCGCAGTCGTGGCCTGTGGCATCGATGACCTTCTTTGTTTTTACCGTGAGCGGATCGATATGCAGACCGCTCATCTCAACGGCTGTCCAGTTGAGCACAAGCCCCCCTACGCCTTCATTCTTAATCATAACGTCCTCCACGGTGATTAAGTTAAAGATCTTCGTTCCCGCAGAGACTGTTTTTGATATAAACTTTGCCACAGCCTCCACAGAATCGGCAACGTGGTATCCTTTTTCACTCTCCTTCGTGCGGATTCCCATCTCATCGAGGATTGCCTTTCCTTCGTCCTGCACAACGATCTTGTTGAACATCATGCCGCCTCCCCACATGCCACCTCCGACACTAAGCTTTCGTTCGAAAATAACCGTCTTTATTCCTGCCTTTGATAAATAGTATGAGGCTGCAAGACCGGAAGGTCCGGCACCCACGATAGCAACATCCGTTTCCAGATAGTCCAGCAACTCGTCCGTGTACTCCTGAATTATTGCCCTTGTTATTGTTGTTTCTTCAAGCATTATTATCACCTTGGTAATATTTTTCTATTGCTGACGTATAAAAAAGTATCTCACCAACAACGAACCCCTCATCCCTTAAACCAACTGAACCCGTACTCCTCCAGTATCTTCAAAAAAGTGGCATTCCCTCTGGCCATCTCATTGGCACGGTAGTGAAGTCCGAAATAGTACTGTGCCATATTGATATATCCTCTTTTCTCTATTTCTTTAGCGCATTTTTCAGCAAATTCTTCTCCGTGAGCATCCCTACATACTATTTTGATCTTCTTCAATTGTTTTTCGGTGATTTTAAACTCTCTATCAGCGTATTTCTCGTTGAATGCCTCACGAAGCGTCTGATCCTCCATCTCATGGTACACTTCCTCATGGACGGTTGCAGGAACGCCCAGTTTATTCCGAGGTGACAGGTTTTTCTTCGGATAGCCGAGGGAGAGCAAAACTACTGGAAACACACCTTCTGGCAG
The DNA here is from genome assembly GCA_034659995.1 of Methanobacteriota archaeon. GTDB lineage: Archaea > Methanobacteriota_B > Thermococci > Methanofastidiosales > B48-G16 > JAYEIH01. The sequence goes on along the minus strand of JAYEIH010000019.1, from coordinate 13,315 downwards.
ATGAAACATTTTTTTGATCTCTCTCAAGCCCTCCATAACCGAACCTATAAACACCGAACCCAGTCCCAGAGACTCTGCGGCGGTACTGATACTCTGGGCACAGATGACCGTATCCTGGAAGGCTATCCAGAAGTGTCGAAAGGAGTTACGTGCGGTAAAGGGAGCTGTTTCAAGCTCTGTCCACCGCTCTAAACGGTGAAGATCGATACAAAAAAGGAGATCAACAGGGGCATCGGCAATGAACTGCTGTCCTTCGCATAGCTCCGCTAACCTTTCCTTTGTTTCGTTCTTTTCAATTTTTATAATGGAGTATGGCTGTAAATTCCCGCCGGTAGGCGCATGTATTCCTGATTCAAGAATATACCGTAATACCTCAGGTTCAATCTTCTTATCGGAAAAACTGCGGCAGCTTGCGCGTTCATACAGAAGGCGTATCGTTTTATTCGGGTATTTACTTTTTTCCATGGTATCACTAGTATACACGCAACTTTCTATATTAAAACCTGTCCACGGCACAAAGATAACTTTTTATGTAAAATTATCGACTCTGTGCAATGGAAAAAAAGGATTTTACCGAGATGGATGTTACCAGAGCGCTGTTTCATATTGCGATTCCTTCAATGGTTGGCATGGCGTTTACCACCCTTTACAACCTAACCGATATGTTCTGGGTGGGAAGACTGGGGTATGAACAGATAGCAGCTATTGGATTGTTCGGCATCTTTTTTGAGTTTGCCATCGTCTTCAACGAAGTAGTCGGTGTTGGCAGCGTGGCACTCATTGCGAGACATTACGGTGCGAAGAACTATCAAAGGGTCAATGAAGTGGTCAAACAGACCCTCCTGCTGAAACTCCTCATTGCGGCGATCTTCTGTCTTGTGGGAATCGGCCTAGTCAGGTACATTCTTATCGCTCTCGGCGCCGAGGGTAATGTCATCGATTACGGCGTGGCGTATGGGCGGATCATGTCCGTCGGATTCCTCTTCATGCTCTCCGGTGCTACGATATTTACCGCTATGCGCGGCGTGGGCGATGCACGGACACCAATGAAGATCATGATCCTCTCGAACTTCATTAATATCGTCCTCGATCCGCTCTTCATCTTTACCTTCGGGCTGGGTATTCAGGGAGCCGCCGCCGCTTCAGTTCTTGCGCAGATGATCAGTTTGGGGGCGGGACTGTGGCTGATTACCACGGGACGGCACGTGGTAAAAATCACCACAAAGATAGAGGTGGATCTGACCGCAATGAAGAATATCCTCGTTATTGGCATCCCCTCCGGATTTGAACATCTCATACGAAATATTTCTAATATGATCACCGTACGAATTATCGCGGGATTCGGTATGACCGCTCTCGCGGGATTCCAGATATGTTTTCGGCTGCTGAGCGTCGGATGGATGCCGCTCTTTGGCCTGACGTTGGCATGCGGTACGCTAATAGGACATAATCTGGGAGCGAAAAAACCGGAAAAGGCGGAACGTACAGCGTTAAAAGCAGGATATATGGGGGCTGTGATAATGATAGTCGCAGGGACAATCTTCTTTCTCTTCTCGCCGTACTTTGTTTCTTTTTTCAATAATACGGAAGAAGTAGTGGAGACAGGGGTCACGTTCTTCCGAATGGTCTCACCTTTTCTTGTTTTCTTGGGATTTTATATCCCTCTAAGCGGTGCATTCTTTGGTTCCGGCGATACAAAGCCTCCTATGATTGTTACTTTTATTTACGCCCTCTGTTTCCAGATACCGTTCATGATCATCTTTTCCCGAGCCTTTGGACTCAAAGGAGCTTTTAGCGTATATGGGGTTGCCATGATACTGGGAACTGTACTTATATATCTCTGGTTCCGCAAGGGTAAATGGAAGGAGAAAGAGGTGGAGAGTAAATAAAAAATTTAAAAAAAATAGAAAGAAGTAAAAATTTACCTCTTTTTTGATCTCCGCTCAATATCACGGAGTTTTGCAATCGTATATTCCATTTCAGGTCCAAACATATCTATCACCTCGAAATCATAACTTTTAATTTATTTTTTAATTTATTTGCAGTAGTATCTTATCTTATATTTGAGCTCTTCTATCTGTGCACTTCTGGTGGTCTGAGTTTCTATACCATTCATATACATCACCTACATCTCATCCGCACCACCCCTTTATAAAGTTTACGGTGGTGCACTTCAATACTATTTTTTTTGTATTGAAGTTTATCTACTTTTGCTTACTGTACATTTTCCTTCAGTGTGTGAAGGAACAGAGTTTGATAAAACACCTTTCCTTTATAAAGGTAATGGTTGCTCCTGACGAAAAGAGCTTACTGCAAACAACGAAAATTTTAAATAGGATGGGCTCAAAGAGCATATATCGGAGGACTGCATGAAGTTCCCACCCACATATGCGACTATCATGGTAGTCCTCCGACCTACAAAAACTTTAATAAAGAAAGAATAATACTGACCATGCTTTTTGAAACAGTTCTGATCCTCACAGGGACACTGATTCTTAGAGACTCATATTATTTTTTTCTTTATCTTCTATCGGCAAAAAAATCTCATCTGAAAAAAGAGTACGGAGGAGAGTACACAATAATCATGCCAAACTACAATAAAGACCCGAGTTCTTGTCTTGAGTCTGTATGCCCAGATAATATCATCGTTGTAGATGACGGCAGCAAAAATAAAGAAGCACTGGAAAAATGGGAGGACAGAGTAGAGATTCATTATCTCGAGCATAGAGGAAAGTCCGGCGCACTTAACTATGGAATAGAACACTCCTCCGGCGATATTGTAATCTTAGACTCGGATACAACTGTAGGAGAAGGAGCACTGAAAAAACTGGTCTCGAATCTCAGGGAGTTTGATGCCGTTGCCGGAAAAATTCAGGTGCGCAAGGAAAACGCTTTTATATCCCGAGTACAGGCCATTGAGCACCTGAGGATAGCAATGTTCAGAAGGGTAAAGGCATTTAGAAATAAGATTGAGTTTATCCCCGGCCCTTTTGCCGCATTCAGACGAGAGGTTTTTAATACTGAAAAATTCCAAAAATCGAAGGTGGAAGACCTTGTTTTTTCTGAAGCTATCAAAGATACGTTCAAAATGACCTACGAGCCGGATGCCGTGGCTTATACTACAATGCCAATAGGAGTCAAGGAGTTATATGACCAACGAAAACACTGGGCGGTTGGAAACATGGAAGAGTTAAAGATGAAACGAGTACTTTCGTACTACTCTCTGGCCATTGCGGACATACTTATTCTCCTCCTCTCACTGATAACATGGAACTTTCTTCCTTTATTTATCTTCATTGGATTCGAATCGATAACAATGATCACGGCAAACAGGATAGAGAAGGGGAACTGTCTATTTGAATCCATCCTCTTTCCATCTTTTATGTACTTTCTGGCATTTTTCTATCTTTTTATATATACAGCAGCATTTTTCTCCAGAAGACTATAAAAAATCCTCCAGACCTGCCTGCTCCTTGCCGGTGATGATCTCCTCAAAGGACGTATCAAAGAAGGTCAGTACCGAGTCTGCTATGGGTCTGAGCTGTTTTTCTATATAATGATTGTAATCTATCCTTGCCTTTTCCATATGCTCGATAGGTTCGGGTCCGGTCTTTGCCACCACGTATTTGATAACTCTATCATTGAACGTATCAAGTTTCCGAGCGGCCTTTACATGCGGCGGGGTCGTCTTTGTATACGCACTTAGATCCTTCCTCACCCCTTTTGTATAGACCAGCTGCGAGTCGAGTTTTCCGGCCTTTAGTTTTTCTACGGTCTCTTTAATGTACGACTCGTAATCCTCATCCGCAAAAACCTTTGTTAGGAGATTGTACTGGAACTCTCTTGCCAGCTCTGTCCAGTCTCTTCTGACATACTCCAATCCCACAATGTCCAGCTCTTCGCCAATCAGTCCTGCATACCGTTTCTTTGCTCCTCTCTCCACATTCCGCTGTTTGGGCAGATAGAACTTCTCGTAGAGCTTTTCAAACTCGAGCATCAGATAGTTCTTCTGTCCGTACTCTTCGGTCACATAGAACTCATAAAACTCGTTTATACGCTTTTCAATTTCTTTTCCGATTTTTTCTGCCTCTTCTCGAGTTTTGGCCTTTGAAACAACAAATATGGAGTCCGTATCACCATATATGACCTCATATCCCATATTCTCGCTCTTTTCCGCTGTCAGATCCAGGAAAAACCTTCCAAAGGCCGTTATTGCATTTGCGATCTTCGGATTGTAAAATCTACAGCTCGGATTCCCAAGAACACCAAAAAAGGAGTTCATAACTATCTTAATGGCGTACTGTTCCTCATATATGTGTTTAACTCTTTTCCTTTTCTCCAGAAGCTCCAAGATTATTTTCGGAAGAATAGCCTCTTCATCGGTAAAATAAACATCATTTGGGGCCTTTATCTCTGTTTTTTTCTCTGTAAAGGTTAAAGGATCAATATTCATCGTCGCTATTATCGATGGGTAGAGGCTTCTGAAATCAAGGACGAGAACATTATTGTATATCCCGTACTGCGGCTCTCGCACAAGGCCTCCCACAACATGTTTTTTTTGCCCGCCTGAAACGGAAGGACAGACAATCCCCATTTTTCTCGCCTTTCGCAGGTACAGCGAGTCCAGTGACGCTATCGAGCCTTTCACCCTGTCCAGCTGCAGACCCGTAACCCCAGCCATTTTTTTCGTGAACTCGATAAGTTTTTTCTCCTCGTTGATCCTGTAGACGAGTTCGGCGTCCTTTTTGTTATATTTTATGAGCTTTTCGGGATTTTTTTCGAAAAGTTTATGCATATCCTTTGTTATTTCGATCTTACCTTCATTCAGGATCTCTGAAGCTGCGGTATCAAGTTTATAATCCGCAAGCTTAGCGGCAAAATCTCTCACCATATACATCGCGTCAAGCACCATCCTCCCGTCTATCTTCACCCTCGAGGACCTGATAAAGGAACTCTGTGTCCTAAATCTTGTTTTTTTCTCGGATCTTCCAAAATCAAACGAGATATTCCGTTCAGAAAATCTTTTTTTGAGATACTCAAAATCAAAGTCTATAACATTCCAACCTGTGATTATATCTGGATCTTTTTTTATTATATACTCTTTAACACCTATAAGTAACTCTTTTTCATTGCTGCAGTACTCTGCACCCTCTATATTTTTTTTGATGATGAAACTTTTGGACCGGTCCTCATCATAGAGAGAAACACAGATCACCTCATCCGTTTCCTCATCCACCTCTATATCAACTGAGATTGTTTTGAGAGGTATCTCACCTTCCGATGGTGTTATATCAGGATCTTTATAGACTCTGTCCACCCTTTTTCCCTCTCTATAATCGCCTTTTATGTCTATAACTGCGTATATCCCTTTGTCAAATAAAAAACGATAGACAAATTTTACATCGGCTTCATAACACTCTATTTCCTCTTTTCTAAGTTTTTTCCTGTTTTTTCTGACATCTATAGGTATATCCGTATAGACCTTCACCGCACGCTCTCCGGCGAAGTTCACAAGATCCGTTTTCTCATAATCAACGGTTATTGCCTCCAGAGCAGAGTGCAGGTCCTTTTCTCTGATAAAAAAGTATGGTCTGTATCTTTTTAGACATAAAAAACTCTCTCCATTCTCCAGTCTCCCATAGAGTTTAACAAAAACATTGTTTCCCTTAATTTCATATGTCGGATGAACGATAAATCCTCTCATCTGTTACCCATGCTCAGCACAATTTTTATAGGTATGGTTTTCATGGCACAGGGAAAAACCATTTTTTTAGCTCGGTAAATAGAAAATTATATAAAGTTCTTAATCGGTAGTAAACATAACACGTTTTTTGTACTTCTGATACAGAATACAAGAGGTATAACGAAATGGATGGTAAAAAAGGAAAAAAAGTGAAAGTAGACACCGTGCCCTTGTGGAACAGAACCAGGATGCAATATTTATATTAGATAGGGAGGGGTACCATGTGGAGGTCAACAAAAAAGCCTCAGAACTTCTGGGTTACACAGAGGAGGAACTAAAGGGACTCTCTCTCAGAGATATTGTTGTTCCATCGCATATTCCCGATTCTGAAGAGAAATCAAAAAGACTGTTTCGAGGGGAGGAAATTCCCACTTATGAGAAGGAGTTCAGGAGAAAGGATGGAAGTATAATCCCTGTGGAAATTACGGCCTCAGGGATAAGGAATAAGTCAGATGAGGTGAAGTATGTCCAAAGTATTGTGAGGGATATCACAGAGCGTAAAAAAACAGAAGAACAACGAAGACAGGCAAAGGAAGATGCAGAGTTCTACGCCGATGTTCTGGCTCATGATGTGGGCAATATTAATCAGAGCATAATGGTATCTCTGTATATGGTTGAAAATACAGAAGACAAGAAAAAAAGAAAGCAGTACATAAACAAAGCAGTGGAATCAATAAAAAGATCTAAAAGGCTTGCAAAAAATATAAGGATGTTTAAAGAAATAAATCAAAGAAATGCAACAAGGATTAACCTTAATAAATCCATAAGACAATCGATTGAAAGGATAAAAGAACGTTTCGACAGAGATATAGTGGTGGAGTACATAGAAGTTAAAAAGCACTATATCAAGGCCAACAAGTTCCTGGAGGAGGTATTTATCAGCATCCTTGAGAATGCTGTAAAGTATACACAGGAGGAACCGGTGTGCATTGATATTGCCGTAGAGGAAAAGGAAGGCAGATGCAATATCTCCATCCGTGATTACGGCATCGGTATCTCCAAGAAGAAAAGAGAGGATATCCTCGAAAGCCTTGAGACACTGTCAAAGCGAACGGGGATGGGGCTATATCTCGTGAAAAAGATCCTTCAAACCTTTGATGGATCCTTTGCCATAAAGGAGGCACCGAAGGGCACAGAGGTTGTGGTACGGGTCCCGACGATCTCATAAGCCCTTGGGTAGGGTGGTGATTTAAACCAACCATACATAAGAGGCATAAGTATTATATATCAGTTGTACAATAAGTAACTATAATGGAAGTGATTTTGTGATAATAGAAGCTGAAGATCTTACATATGGTTATGACGAGACTCTTGCTGTGGACCATATCTCCTTTTCTGTGAAAAAGGGAGAAATTCTTGGATTTTTAGGTCCCAACGGCGCCGGGAAAAGTACCACGGTGAAGATGCTTACGGGTCAGCTTATGCCCCAGGAGGGGAAGGCTACGGTACTGGGTTTTGACGTTACCGAGGATTCGGGGAAAATCCATGAGAAAATTGGCGTCTGTTTTGAAGAGAAAAATCTCTATCCCCGGCTAACGGTAGAGGAAAACCTGAGCTTTTTCGCAGAGCTGTTCGGGCAGGAGGCTGATATTGACCACCTTCTCAAACGGGTAGATATGGCGAAATGGAAGGGTGATAAGGCAGAAACACTCTCAAAGGGGATGCAGCAGCGGGTTATGTTTGCCCGTTCACTGATCAATGACCCTGACCTACTCTTTCTCGACGAGCCCACCAGCGGCCTCGATCCTGCCTCTGCGGATTCTATACGGAGAATAATCTTGGCAGAGAAAAAAAAAGGCAAAACAATCTTTCTCACAACACACAATATGATGGAGGCGGACAAGCTTTCGGATAAGGTGGCATTCATCAATGAAGGAGAGATAGTCGCACTGGACACGCCAGAAAATCTAAAACTAAAGCTGGGAAAAAAAGCTTTAAAGGTGAGAATACGGACAGAAAAGGGATTTAGCGAAGAAACTCTGTCATTAAGCGATTCTGAGACACCCGAGAAGACAAAAGAACTTCTCAAGAAAAAAAATATTGCCACCGTGCATACGCAGGAGGCAACGCTGGAAGAGGTCTTTATGAAGCTGACGGGGAGGAAGCTGAAACAATGAAAACTTCGTGCATCAAAGCGATTGTGCGGAAGGACAGTGCCGCTGCATTGAGAAACAAACTGCTGGTGCTGGGGTTATTTGCGGGAATTATTTTCTCCGTGATGTACTACGTGCTGCCTTCTACCGTCGAGGAAACTTTCGATGTAGCTCTTTATGACGAAGGTTCTTCTCAGTTATTTTCGCAGATTACTGGGACAGAAGGCATGCAGATGACCCTTTTCACATCGGATGGGGAGTTTGAAAAAGCCGTGGAAGAGGAAGACTACGCCGCTGGCATTGCCCTACCGAAAAATTTTGATTCTCAGCTGCTCTCTGGAGAGCAGCCGGTAATCACACTCTATTTTAAATCTAATGTACCTGAAAGTACCAGAACCTCTATTGAACATTTCATGCGGATGACAATTGAATACGTCGCTCATGGAGAGCAGCCTATGGATATAGAAACAGAAATGTTAGGGGAAGATATGGCAGGGGAGCATATTCCCTTAAGAGAACAATCGCTGCCATTTTTTCTTGTGTTTGCTTTGATGATGGAAATGTGGACCATAAGTACACTGATTGTGGAAGAAAGTGCTTTTGAGACGATGAAAGCCGTCTTAGTGAGTCCCGCGTCTCCTTCAGATGTAATACTATCAAAAGGAATAGTTGGAGTTGGTTATTCCCTTATTGTTGCAGTATCGATTCTTATCCTGACCCAAAGTGTGAGAGGAAATCTGCCTCTGTTGTTCCTGGGGGTTCTCCTTGGTGCTGTCATGGCCGTGAGCATGGGGTTATTTCTGGGGAGCTTGACAAAAAATATTTTGGGGTCTTACATCTACGTGGCAATCCCACTGTTCATTTTTATACTTCCGGGCATGTTTATCTTTGTGCCTGGTGTCTCCCTCTCCATAGTAAAGGCGATACCCACGTACTACCTGGCAGATGCTTTCGAACAACTTCTTAACAGGGGAGCCGGGCTGGTGGAGGTATGGAAAGACCTTCTCATCATTGCCGGCTTTGATACAGCATTCTTTGTCCTGGGTGTATATGCACTGAGGAGGCGATTTTCATGAAATTTTCCAGAATGTTCTCCATGGCAAAGAAAGATGTCGTCATCATAACAAGAGAGACTTTTTTCCTGTACATGGTGGTGATACCAATTATCATGTCACTGGTGCTCAATGCTGTCCTGGGATCCGTAGGCACTGCACGGCCCTCACTAGCCATATACGGCGAGGGCGAGCTCGTGTCCATACTTGAAGATGACCCTTCGGTAGACGTTAGTAGAGTTTCATCCGAGGAGAGCCTGAGAGAAGATGTGCTGGAAGGAGAATACGACGGAGGATTATTGGTATCCCCTACCCCAAAACTTCTTATTTCCGGGGAGAGCCTTTTGAACGAGAGAGTGACGATAGGAGCCACTCTGGCGAATGCATTTCGAGAAGTTTCAGGTAAAGAAGAGACCATACTCTTCAAAACGAAGGTAATCGGAACTGAAGAATATCCCTGGAAGGTAAGATTCGTTCCCTTCTTAACGATAATAGCGGCACTAATGGCGGGCATGATCATCTCGGCATCTCTCATCGAAGAGAGAGAGAAGAAAACACTGAACGCCGTACTGGTGACCCCCATCACACCGCTTGAGGTCATAACGGCCAAAGCACTATTCGGATTATTTCTCGGGCTGATACTGGGAATACTCATCCTGGTGCTGAATGGAGCCCTTACAGGTGGGTTTTTACTCATCATGTTATTTTTAATTCTGGGAACGACTTTCACTGTGGGATTAGGGCTGATGGCAGGAGTGGTGATGGATAACATCACAGATTTAATAACAAGAGTAAAAATCTTTGGATTGATTTTGTATTTTCCTGCAATCGTCATTATGTTTCCCCAGATACCGCAGTGGCTTGGGAAGTTCTTTCCAACGTACTACTTTATCGACCCAATCTTTTCCATCACGCAAAAAGGGGTAGGGTGGCCGGATCTCTGGTGGAAAGCGGTAATTATGCTGGCCCTCGATCTTATAGTCCTATCTCTCGCTTCGAAGGTGTTGAAGAAGCGGATGCTCGGGAAAGAGATAAAGGTATAATATGGATTTTATTCCATCTTAATCAACAAATTTTACCATTTCTTTTGCCTTTGTTCTCGGTGGCGCCTCCGGTATTTCGGCGGGATAGCCCACCGGCGTCACCGTGGCAACATAGTGCTCTTCCGGTATCCCAAGAGCTTCCTTTACCTCTTTTCTGTCCATCGCCGCAATCCAGCACGTGCCAAGGCCGTAAACTCGGGAAGCAAGAAGAAAGTGGTATGCAGCGATACAGCCATCCTGAATATATGCCCCTGATTTTTTTGGATCCGCGCATATGGCAATGGCCATAGGAGCCTCAGCTATCGGTGCGCTGCTTTCTCCACGGAGAGAGGCAAGGAGCTCCAGTTTCTTCCTCTCACGGATCGCAACAAAGTAGTATGACTGGGAGTTTCTTGACGTGGGAGCAAATCTGCATGTCTCAAATAGTGCCCAGAGCGTTTCCTCAGAGATATCCTTATCCTTAAACGTTCGTATACTCCTCCGATTCTTTAGAAGTTCTTCCCCACATTCATGGGACGGAACTGGGTGGAGGAAGGACTGGAACTCCACAGTACGTCCCTCAGGATCCTTTGCAAAGAACTGGTAGATTCGGTACTGCTCATTTTTTGTTGGTTCACTCCGGGCGAGATCCTCAAGCTCCTCGTACATCTCATCGACCTCTTTCCTCGTTTCATAAAAAAATGTGATCACACCCTGGGTATCGGCCGTGTCCCGCTCGCAGAACCCCACTAGAAGATTTTCGTGGGTGAGAATGACACATCCGCCCTGATCCAGCCATAGTTCTGCTCCAATTTTCTCGCAGTAGAACCTCGTGATCTCTTCGAGATTTTCCGTTCTGAAGAAGATAATGCCCGACATATAATTGATGCGTCCCCCCGCTATAAAAATCCGATGATTACACGAGGAGGAAGGTGAGAACCCCCACTACCACAGTGAACCCTATGCCCACCTTCGCGGTGAACCGCATGATCTCTCCTTCTCTGCCCAAAATCCCTGTCACGGAGGCGGCGAGCACCATATCGGTCGGCGAGAAGACCTTGCCTATCGCGCCACCCGCGGTCTGCGCTCCCAGGATCAGCAGCGGATCGATTCCCATATTTTTTGCCGTAGAGTACTGAAACGCGCCAAATAGCATATTGGAGCTCGTATTGCTTCCCGTCATAAACGTTCCAAGGGTACCGATCAATGGAGAGAAAAAAGGGAAACAGTGCAAATGCTGCTTTGTGAGCGAGAACGGTGATCATGCCGGAGTCCATCATCAACGTAGAGAGCGAGAGCACGGCAAATATTGAGATAAAGCTGGGGAAGGACTTTTTTGTGGTCTTTTTCAGTATCGTTCCTATCTCAAGATCCAACCCCCGCAAGCGATATATAAGATATGCAACGATGCCCGCAAAGAGAATGAAACTTCCCGGATGTGCGAAGATTTTTAGTGGGTTGTACAGATCGATCGCCGGGGTTGTCTGAATATCCGTAGAGGTCGCCGGGAAGGAAACCCCGATCACGCCGTGAGTCTTTGCGAACGATGCAATCTGCGGCGGGAGCATCACCAGGAGGACGGTGATGATGAGTGCGTAATACGGCAAAAATGCCATGGTAAAACTCACATTGCTCTCATTTTTTGATCTCAGCTCCCGTGACGAGATCAGAAATCCAATGAGTAGCCCAACAATCCCCGCGGCGAACGAGGCAATGGCCGGCTCGATGCGCACCATCAGATTCAACGTCAGGCCCATGGAGATACCCAAGATCAGAATAGTTCGATAGCCTCGTTTGATTGCACTGATACCGTTGTAAATATACGCGATCACCATCCCTGTGAGTACGCAGATGATCGAGAGAAATAACGCCCCAAAAGCTGCGAATATCAGTGATTCTTCAGTATTCAACTGAGTCACAAGCGTTGCCGCGAGGTATGAGGATCCCATCGACCCCAAGGTCACCGCCCACGCACATCCGATGAACGGAACAACTGCAGCGATCAGCGGGGAGTATCCCATGCCATGAGTAAAGGAGCGGTCACGACGACCGGCGTTCCAAACCCCGTGACACCCTGGAGAAACGACGGAAATACCCAGCCCACAATCAGCAGCTGGAAAAGTTTGTCTGAAAACTGTTTAAATTTCTTCTCGATAACGCTGAACCCACCTACTCGTTCTACGAGGTTGTAGATGAAGAGTGCGGGCCAGATAATGTAGAGTATCCAGCATGTCATCCACAGTCCCCTCCCAATGCTCACGCTGAGAAGCAGCGCATCGGCACCGAGGTACACGCTCGCACACACCGTGTAGAGAAGCGCAATGAATGCAGCCGTTTTAATACTCCTTTTAAATCCAAGGAGAAGCACCAATAAAGTCACGAGGGGAAAATGAATTTCATGGGATAATTTTAGGTGATGTTATTAAAGAGTTGCGTGCGTGAATAATAATTCAAAATTTTTGAAGACAAGTTAGGGCTATATTTTTCCGAAAGGTTTTTATATGAAGGGTATAACTGTGTATTACCTTTAACTTAAAAAGGAGGAATAAAAGATGAGAGAAAAATTGAAGATAGGAATGAGTATTTTTTTAGTGGTACTAATGCTTTTTTCGATGGTACCAGCGATTACAAGTGACAAAAACAACGAAAACCCCAACGTAAAAGGATACGACCGAAAAGCAGAACTTGTTTATATCAACGGGATGGAAGTGGACCTCGCATATGGGCCAGAGATCTCAAAGGCTCTGCAAGCAACTGCTCCGGGCGATTCAGAACCGGGATATTACATTGTACAGTTTGACGGACCGATAGAAGGTGAAGATAGAGCTCTTCTCGACAGAGAAGGTGTAGATGTCTACGGGTACATACCGAACTTCGCATTTTTAGTTCGATTAACTCCTCAAGCCCGAGGGGAAATTGAAGAAAATGTGACGATGGGACTGTACCATCCTGCGTACAAAATAAGCGGCTCATGCTTCATGGATGTTGAACAAAAAGATGAAGAAGATACAACAGGAGACACACCTTCAAATATATACAACATTCTAATATTTGCTGGAGAGAACGTGCAGGAATTCAAAGCCGAGATGAAAAACAATTTTGGAGCTAAAATTCTTTCAGAAGCCGCTATGGAAAAATCCCATCTCCTACGAATGAAACTTCGACCGCTCTATATTAATGAAATTGCAAAAATGACAGAAGTAATGTGGATAGAAAAGTACGTTCAGCCAAAAATTGAAAAAGGACCAGATATAGAAAATTACTGGGCTACATACCTAATGCAGTCGGGTACAACAGGGACGCTCCCCATTTACAACCAAGGAGTAAGCGGAGCGAATCAGGTCGTCTGTGTAGCTGACACAGGTCTTGACTACGACCACTCGATGTTCTACGATTATACCAACG
>JAYEIH010000018.1:0-5182 GCA_034659995.1 Methanobacteriota archaeon | reverse complement strand
GTGAGTATCGCGCTCTGGTGAAGAAGTATCACCCGGATTTGGCGGAAACAGAGGAGGAACGGCGGCAGTTTGAGTCCAAACTGGAGAAGATCAATAAGAAGTATGGGCGACTGCTAAAAAAGTAAGAACTTGTTGAAATTCCGTCGAAAGCTTTTTATATACTGTATACTCGTATAACATAAAAGTAGTAAGGAGAGTGAAGTGATAATATGAAAAAACTAAAAGGAGGAATAGTGGTAATAGTGTTTTTGATTTCGTTGTTAGCAGTGATTAGTCCGGTGAGTTCTAATGGAGCTCCTCCAGTAGTGTGGGTGGACGATAATGGCCCAGATAACGGGTACGACCACTTCGATACGATTGGGGAAGGCATTAGTGCGGTTGCTACTGGCGGTACGGTGTATGTAGCAGCAGGAACGTACAACGAACATTTGGGGATTTCCACAAAAAACCTTTCACTGATCGGCGATGGTGCCACCGTAACGACAATTAATGGCAGTAGCGGTGGCCACCCTACGATTACAGTAAGCACCGGCGTAACGGTGAATATCAGTAATCTTACCATTACGGGCGCAACGGGTATGAATGGTAATGGGATATTCTACTCAAATAGTTCCGGAACGGTCAGGAATAACACGATCATGGGGAATGCACAGAACGGTATCTACGTTTTCCACTGCAGCCCAACGATAAGAAACAATACTATCACAGGGAATAGTGCCGATGGTATTTATAATAACTCAAACTGTGACACTATAATAACAGATAACGTTATAACAGGGAACACACACAGCGGAATTTACAATTATTCGTTCTGCGATCCTCTCATAACAAACAATACGATCACAGGGAACACACACAACGGAATTTACAATTTTTCGTCCTGCGATCCTCTCATAACAAACAATACGATCACAGGGAACACACACAACGGAATTTACAATTTTTCGTCCTGTGATCCTCTCATAACAAACAATGTTATAGCGGGAAATACACAGAGTGGGATTGTTAATTTCCAAGCCTGTAATCCTATGATCACGAACAATACAATTACAGGAAATACAGTGGACGGTATCCGTAACATTGGTTCCTCTGGCTGTAATCCCACGATAACGAACAACATTGTTTCTTCCAATATTTCTAGGGGGATTTCGGACAATGGAACAGGCGCGCCTATATGTACATACAATAATGTCTGGGGAAACGGTGTGTGTCCCGCAGATAATTACTATAATGCACTACCAAGCGTAGGCTCGATATCGCAGGACCCGCAACTCGATGCAACCTACCATCTCACGGGAAGCTCGCCATGTATCGATGCGGGCATTGATACAGGACTAGTATACACCGACATGGACGGTGACTCACGGCCGCAGGGAAGCGGGATTGATATCGGTGCGGATGAGTATCTGCAGCTGGGCATCAATCCCATCGCAGCCTTCCTGCCCCTCGCGAACTACCATCTCGCTGAGGCGAATGCATTACTCGCCGATGTCGAAGGACAGCTTCCCGAGGACGTTCCCAAAGATACGCAGGACCTCCTGGACAAAGTGCAGATGCATATCAACAATGCGAATACCACTGGCAATACGATTTATGCGAACAATGAACTCCTGAAGGCCATAGAGCTCTTGGAACAGGTCTTGGCACAGCTTTAACTTCTTTTTCTTATTTTTTTATTTTTCTCGCCGTTATACATGAAAAAGCATATAAGCGATGCGTTCTCACGGTACTTATGGCACGAATTGATACCGACCATTACTTTATGAAGATTGCTGAACTGGTGAAGGAACGATCTACCTGTGTAAAACAGAAGGTTGGAGCCGTACTGGTGAAGGATAAGCATATTATTTCTACGGGATACAATGGTGCGCCTCGTGGCGTGACCCACTGCACCAAGGAAACCTGTCTGCGATTAGGTCTCGACTCTCTTGAGAAATCCCATCTCTGCAGAGGCGCTCATGCGGAGGAGAATTCCATTGCACAAGCTGCGTACCACGGCGTCTCTACCAAGAATTCTGTTATTTACAGCACACATTTCCCATGTATGTCCTGCTCCAAGCTCCTGATAAACGCAGGAGTACGTAAGATCTACTACGCAAGAGAGTACGATATGGATAATGAGTTAAAGATGAACATCCTGAAGGGAGGGGGCATGGAGATTCACAAGGTATGTATCTGATAGCTTCAGCCCCCGGAATAATTTGTATGTTCTCTGTCCGAAAAACACAAAGAGCTGCGGCTGTTACTTGTTCTTTTTAAACTCCGTATACCCACATTTTCCGCAGGTAAGCCTGTTCTCATGGTCGGCCAGAAAAACACCGGCCCCGCACCGAGGGCAGGTTTTCTTTCGCGTGACTTTACCGTCTTTTATGGTGTACTTGTCAGCGATCATTCTTCTTCACCTGCCAGTCCATTTCTTTTGAGTATGTGCTTTTCTTCAACATCTCGCATGTTATCTTCATCCTTGTATATCTTTAAGAACCCTCTGTACTCTTTCTTTCCGAACTGCGACTGCAACCGCTGTATTACAAATGTGTTTTCATCGAGATCGAGCATGGCAGCTATTTTTTTCCTTACATTTTCGTATTTTTCACTGCCACCTTCAGGAATCACCTTGAAGGACAGTTCTTTTCTTTCCAGGAGAGGATTTTCTTTTTCTTCCAGTATTTCTATCTTCATTTTTCCACTTCCATTTTTTCCATATCTTTCTTAATTCTTTTTTTATTCTTTTTATTCGCCTTTATTATTTCTATGCCTTCCTCGGGTATGCCGTAGAGTACTAATGCACCCTCAGGTGCAAAGAGGATGGCAGGCAATGATGCTAAATCTTCTTCGCCTTCTATAAAAATCTTTTGTCCCGAACGCATGGTTTTTAATGCATCCCAGAGATCATCTGTGATGAGGCCAGCGGGGTTGGTTATCCGTATCTCCTCATACCCCTCCACTGTGAACTCCTCCTTTCTCGTTCTCATGCTCTTCCCGTCGATGACAACAACATCGGGTCTGATACCGATCTTCAGCAGATTCTTCGTTACCACATCCCCTACCGATATGAGGAACTCCTCGTTATATACTTCCTTAAACTTCAGGTACGGTTCAGGTATCGGCCCTCTGATTATCCGCCCTATATGTGTTTTAAAAAGCTCTCTTGTCTTTTCTGTGAGCCTCAACATTATCTTACCTTGAGTGCGTACTTTCCAGGGGTCTTTATCTCAAGTTTTTTTGCAATGATAGATCTCTTTGGATCTATTATCGCAACAAATCCATGCCATTCATCTGAGAAGTTGGCGGTCTTACAGTTCGGACAGAGCTCTGTCCGTGCACTTACCACCCGATTACAGTCTTTGCATGCTTTCATTACATCACCTTAAAAATTTCATTTTTAAGTGTTTATGACACAAATTATTCCTGATTTGTGTCATTTTCTTCCTCCTCCTCTTTCTCCTTTTCTATCCATTCAAACTTGCCGAGGTATGGCTGCCGCATGGTCAGCCCTATTTTCACCGCCCCTTCTTTTGTGCTGATGGTTACAATACGAGCCCTCACAAAATCATTTTCCTTTATGATCTGGTTTGTTTCTTTTCCAGTAAGGGTATGTTGTTTTTTGTCATAGCTTATGTAATCATTGGCAATCTGGGATACATGAGTTAGCGCATCGACAGGGCCGATTCTCACAAATGCACCGAACTCTACGATCTCCACAACGTGTCCTTCGACGACCTCATGGAGTTTTGGTACAAATGTGAGGACATTGAATATAACCTCGTTATACGAGGCACCGTCCCCGTGAATAACTCTTCCGGTCTCTATCTCTTGCACGTCTCTTACACAGAGCACCATGCCCATATCCTTGTCCCATCTACCTTCATACTGCTCTCTAAGGATATCAAGGACGACCTTTCTCTGTTCCTCGTTAAACCTGTCCGGAGGAATTCTTATTACGTCTTTCAACTTCACGAGCTTATACATTACAAAGCCTCCACAGTTTACACGACAGGTACATTTAAAAAGCTTTACATCTCTCGGTTCCTTAGGGAACAAATAAAAAGAAAAGGATCTCCCAGTTTCGTATTTTTTTCGACCACCCCACATTCTTTCCATAAGGTCAGCATATCATATGCAGGCCATAGACCGATTATTTCACCACCGAAACCTTTTTATACCCTTCAGGCTTTCCGTCTGAAGATGAGGAATATAATGACTGCAGAAAATAAAAATACACCCAACCGTATAAGAACTCTGATGAAAAGCATTACCTTCCGAATCTCGGCAACGATAACTACGGTACTTTTGGTATTTTCAATGACCAACGAACTCTCTCTGGCATTTCAGTTTGGACTCATTGAGTTTATTGTCAAACTTTTTCTCTATTACTCCCACGAACGAGCTTGGAATATTGTGCGATGGGGAAAGGTTGGTGCAGGAAGTAAGTGATTATTACTCGGATTTTCTATTTATTTTTTCACATTTTTTTTTGTTGTGAGAGTTCTGTTATAACCTCCAGTTTGACATTCTTCTCAGGCCAGTCTATTATACTTCCCATTATCAAGATTTCTCCATCGGTTTTCGGATTATGCAATCGCCGTTCATACGGTCTTTTCTTTCTTTTTAGGTCATCATATGCCGTGCAGGAATCACACGGGAATCCAATATCCCGGAGTTTCTCATAACATGTTTGTCCTACAGGATCTTCTCCTATCGCCTTCCGTATCTTCTTGTTTGCGTACAATATTGTGGAGTTCTTCGGATCAATAATGCAGATGTACTCATTTAGATTGTCAAATATGGAGATCAGCTGAAATCTCTCCAGCCATAACTGCTCCTCTATTTTTTTTCGTTCTGTTATATCCTCTGAAACAAGAGTTATTCCAGTCTCTCCATTCTCACAAACTGTTGGAATATACTTGATTCTGAAATAGAACTCTTTCTCATCTAGGGTGATGTTTATTTCCGATGTAGCCTCTTCCCCATCTATGGCGCCATCTATCATTGAGGTGGTGTTGTGATTATTAAACATTGAGAGGGAGGTATTCTCTATTTTTTTGTCGATAACATTTTTTCTTTTTTCTTCTGCGAAATAGTTGTTTAGGTTCAAGGAAAGTTCAGCCGGAAGTCTTTTCAACAATCTACCCCGATAAATTCTCACTACTAGTTCTGACTTGGATCCGAGAGTCTTTACAGT
>JAYEIH010000017.1:0-5233 GCA_034659995.1 Methanobacteriota archaeon | reverse complement strand
TTCTTCCTTTGTTTCATTAATTAGCTCTTTCAGTTCCTCGAGAGAGGGATGCGCATCGTCAAAGGCCGCATAGGATGCAATCTCATAGAGATCCGGGTCTGTGTTTATTTTGCTGTCGAGCGTTCGGGCACAGAGGTATCCTGAGTTCTCAAGGATCTCCTTTATCTCTTCGTTCGTTTGTGAGTAGGGATAGTGCATCGTGATGCACTTTTTTTTCGTATGCCCCTCAATAATCCTCTTTGAGTTGTGAATCTCAGCGAGGAGTTCCTTCTCGTTACATTCAGTGAGAAGGGCGTGAGTGCACGAATGGGAGGCTATCTCGCTATCGCCAAGGCTGCATATCTGTTCCCAGCTCATCCTCCTTATAAGGACATTCTCGGGTTCTTCCACCGTTTTTCCAACCCATGAGGTTACAATACCAAAGCTCCCTTTTATTCCGTATTTTTCCATGAGTGGGTACGCGAGGAGATACTGGTTCTCATCGCCGTCATCGAATGTGATGCTCAGGGCACCGTCGGCATTCCCGTACCATTCTGCAACCTTAACGTCTGCAGAGGGATAGATAAAAGAGCTGAGAATTATCAGAAGAAAAATAAGAGATACGAGATATTTCACCCAATCACCTGTACTCGTATGTGAGCCTGTCCCACTCATCCTCCTCCTGCAGTTCCTCCACTTTCTTTCTGAAAACGAAACAGAGGGCAATACCTGCCACAAACCCACCGATATGGGCAAAGTACGCAACGCCGCCCTGAGAGACACTCACAATTGATCCCATCCCGGAAAAGAGCTGGAGGAGAAACCAGAACCCAAGGAAAAAGAGCGCCGAGATCCGCCGCATCATTATAAAGAATCCGAAGAAAATAAGGGTATTCACCTTTGCCTTGGGATAGGTGGCCATGTACGCGCCGAGGACACCGGCTATAGCTCCTGAAGCACCGAGATTCGGCACCGCTGAGCTGGGATTGACGAATGTTTGGAGAAATGTAGCTGCGAATCCACAGAGCATATAGAAGGCAAAGAACCGCGGATGTCCCATAGAGTCCTCAACGTTGTTGCCGAAGATGTATAAAAACAGCATATTGGCAAAAATATGCATGAATCCACCGTGGAGGAACATTGATGTAACTAAGGTTCCCATGCTGTTAAAATGGGATATTTCCCCTGGGATCACTGAGTAAGTATGAATGAACCGGTTAAAATCGTTTGAAGGCATCTGCTGAAGGTACAGTTCGTATAAAAACACAACTATATTTGTGAGGATCAGCCCATATGTTACGTATGGGGTTTTTTTTCCGGGAATGTTGTCTGAAAGCGGTAGGAAAACCATACAGAAAAAAAAATCTAAGAGAATATAAATCTTTCTATCGGAGATCCCGCAATTTTCCAAGGTATGTATGATCCAGGAGATACACGTCCAGATTTGGGAGGTCAATGAGATCGTTATTAAAGAAGTATCCGGGAAGTTTTTTCCTGTTGACGGCGATACCCGTTATAAGAGGCGAGAAGGCAGGAAGTATGATCACCTTTGTTTTCTCATCTCTCAAGGATCCGAAAAGAAAGCATTTTTCCCTTGTGATCTTGCCTATCTCATCTTTGAAAGCAACGATGGGATGGGAGTGTCCCATGATGATATACTCGGGTCTTTCCGGTATCTTGAGGTGCCCATGAGTTAACAGCAGATCGTCCATGAGGATCTTTTTGTGCACTGTTTTTTTAGTCAGCCGTTCTATGTTCCCGTCATGATTCCCCTTTATAATCCTGAAATCTACGGGGAGATCGAGAAAATGGGGGATATCCCTCTCCTCTCTGAATGAAATCTGAGGGATATTGTGTTTCAGATCGCCAAGAAAGACTACCTCATCTATGTTATTTTTTCTAATAATATCCTCAAGCATCTCCTTTATTTTTCTCGTCACACTCCCAAGTTTTACTCCTTTCTTATAGAGTTCATACTCAATACCAAGATGCAGATCGGCAACGATAAGAGTCTTTTTATTATTCTTTACTATCAAACATGGCTTGTTTTCCAGCGTATGAATTTTCATGTTTCGATAAAAGACATTATTTTGTCTCCTCTATTAAATGCATATGCCATCCGCGGAGTATTAAAACTGCGGCCAATCGTTCCTTTGGCATCAAGTGAGATAACGCCCCCATATCCACCAATATTTTTCAGTGTAATAAGTGCCTCCTTGCAGGCCTCTGAAAGAGTCTTAGTTTTGACAAGTTCAGCCACTGTACGCGCGAGGAGAACACGCATGATGGATTCTCCGTAGCCTGTGGTAGAAACACCAACAGAAGAATCTGCGTAACATCCCGCCCCGAACAACGGCGAGTCGCCCACCCTACCAGGTATTTTATTCGGCGTTCCGCCTGTGGATGTACCCGCAACGAGATTTCCGTTATCATCCAGAGCCACGGCGCCCACGGTATCATGGAAAAAATCGTCGGGTGTTTTATGTTCTTTTTTTATTTTCTGCCACCTTTTTATCTCTCTTTCCATGATGAGTTCCTTCGAATTACAGAGGGGGATCCCATGGGTTTCTGCATACTCCTCGGCCCCTTCGCAAATAATAAAATTAACATTCTTATCATCGAGGATTTTTTTTGCCAGAGAGATCGGATTTTTTATTCTACTCACCCCGGCCACAGCACCAAACCGAAGGTCCTTTGCAAGAATGGCATCTAACTCTATTTCACCGTTATCATTCAGAAATGAGCCGTAACCCGCGTCAAAGGTAGGATCATTTTCCATTGCATTGATGGCTGCCTCTACGGCATCCACTGCGTTATCTTTATCTAACCCGTTTTTTACTGCTCGAGATACCCCTTTGAGATGATCGTCTACAGCATCATCGGGGATTGCCCAAGCTCCGCCATGCACTATCAGTTTCATAAGAATAGATGGGTTGCTGTGTATTATAAAGGTTAGTTTTCCACAGGGGGGGGGATAATCTCCCGTTTCAAGGTTGTCTTTCGTCTTTTTTGAGATTCACTTCTTTCGTTTCCAATGGGAGCTTGCACGTTGCATAGTTGCTGTGCTGTGAGTTGTTATACAGCATTGGCCATTCGTCATGGGATTCTGCGTGTAGTGGGAAGGAGAGCAATCCCACTAGACACGCTAATATGACGACTATCTTCGTTCTTTTAGTGGATCTCATGTTATTGCCTGGACGGGCTTTATAAGCAGTCCGAATTTTCAAACTGTCTTGATTACTCATTCATTTCTTACTTTCTTTTGACCTCTCCACTAGTTTCCAGTAACCAACGAAAACAAAAACCGTCTGGAGTAGCGCGATGAGACCAACCTTCACGAAGTACTTGCCATAGGGGATCTCCCAATCCTCGAATCTCTCCGAGCTTGTAGCACCATCATTCTCAGCCAGTCTCCCGAGTGCTGTGAGTACCTCGATATCATAGAGGATCCTCTCTGGTCTTTCATTTTCGTAGTTCTCCTTCAGCATCTCCATCTCCCTTTTATAAAACTCCTTTAATCTTTTTTCATTCGTCGCACCGTGGAGTTTTTCGGGGATATCATCAAAATCTTTTTTTACCTCTTCATGCTCCGGAAGCTCCTTCATAAGCCATGCTGTGTAATCTTTCCAGAGAGTTTCGGTATATTTATAGGACGCTACGTCTACAGACTCACAAAAAGCATCTTTGTATTTAGTGATCGCATTTAGATAGGGATTAAATACGTTACAGAAGATGGTCATTATCTGTGTATCGTACCAGTATGCCCAATAGTAGCGTGTCAGGCTTTGAAATGGGACCCATGAGGATACACTTGGCTGATGAGTATAATGGTCGACGTAATGCTTGGTTACATACTCTTCATCATACCCAGAACTGTAGAGGAAGATTGTAGGAGGGAGATCCTTCGTTTCTTCTGTACTATGAGTAATCTCGGGTATTCTGGATTTCATCTCCTCTTGAAACTTTTCATTTATGCTGTAGTTCTTGAAGAGTGACGTAGTATAGAAGAAAAATAAGAATAATAAAAGAAAAAAAAAGAATTTTTTGGATTTAGGCATGGCCATCTTAGTCACCACTCATTCATATCCAATTGTTGAATTGAGATACACGTTATAGTCTGTCCCAGGAATATCACTGTCGTGGAAGTGTCCGTGCACTCTTGGATAACACAGATATCCATAGTAGGGATGCTTCCGAACCCTATTATTTTGGATTATATGTACCCAATTATCACCATTTTCGCCATGATGAGATGGGGTAGGGTCCCAACAACCGTGTCTCCAATATCCGAGATACACTTCTATTACATCACAATATAATGATGCGTTAGCTATCCCCTCAATTTCATAGTCCATGTAGACGTATCCTAACAATTTCCCCCAGTACGCGTTCATTCCAACTAAGAAAGTATCCCCTCCATAGTCCCTTTCTTCCCATTCATGCCTTTCATTCGTCCAGTCATACAACGTTCGCACTGAGTATCCTTCATTCTCTTCTTTTCTAAGAATGCCTGCTGGTTTATCGCCATAAAGTCTTGCCAATGCGAGATCTTTGTATCCCAATGCCTTTTCTATCTCCTGTCTATTTTTTATTAGTATATCAGCTTTTTCAATTACAGATATCCATTCTTTTTCTCTTTTGGAGATTTCAAGTTCTTTTAGAGCCTTTTCATCACGGGGGCTGCAATTCCGCTCACCGTAGGAGTTCACAGCAACTATAATGTATTTTTTTCCAAGTTCTTTAAAGAACGTGTACAGACTTTCTAGAGTATCGCCTTTGCGCTCATGCTTAATATCGTATTCTTTGGTTAGTTTGTCCAAGTTTTCCATGTCGATTTTAGACAAAACATCTCCAGTATTAAAGTTTTCGGGATCGAACACTTCGCTAACTAATATCCTTTTCATGACGCCTCGGATCATGACGCATGTTTCAATTCTGTTCTTTTGCAAGTTGAAAAGATCCTCGGTATTCTTTTGTTCATTAGCCAGCTCAATCTCTTCGTCCAGTTTCCAGTTGAAGTTGTCTATCAGCGAGCTCAGCAGTATCCATCTTCTTTCTACCTCTGCAATTCTGTAGGACCCCCTTTTTGGAAATCTCGTTTTATCCAGCAAAAAGCAGTATTCGTGGTCTCCGTCTCCGAACGATGTTCGGCAGACGTAGTTTTCTCCCTCTCTGTGCATCTTCTGTTCTTCTCCATCCAGTACCAGAACCGCCGTTTCTGCATTCGATTCGATGCTGAACTCGAGCATGTAGT
>JAYEIH010000016.1:0-5284 GCA_034659995.1 Methanobacteriota archaeon | reverse complement strand
ACGAGCTGATGCAGCGATTCAATGAAGGAGTAGCATCCTTGCCTTTCCTCCCCATATTGATTCTAATTTCCGTAGCGTTCAAGCCGAGCATCTGGAATATTATTATAATAATGTCATGTCTTTACTGGACAGGAACGGCGAAGGTGGCGCGGAGTATGGGATTACAGATTAAAGAGGAAACGTATATTGAGGCAGCACGGTGTCTTGGGGCAGGAAACAAACGGATCATTCTTAAACATATGATCCCTCAAGTGATTCCGTACGCATTTGCTCAGATGGCTCTTATGGTGCCCTCTGCACTTCTTACCGAGGCAGGACTGAGTTTCTTGGGGGTTGGAGATCCAACTGCTCTCACCTGGGGGCAGATACTCCATGATGCCCAGTTTGGTGGAGCAACACTCAAAGGATTGTGGTGGTGGGTAATTCCACCCGGACTCGCAATAGCTGCTGTTGGACTGACCTTCGTAATGATTGGTACTGCACTTGATGCCATACTAAATCCAAAGATGAGGAGAAGGTGATACAATGGACGATATACTAAACGTAGAAAATTTAAAATCATACTTCTTTACCACACATGGGCAGGTAAAGGCAGTAGATGACGTATCCTTTAATATTGGCAGGAAGGAATCCATGGGTCTTGCTGGGGAGTCTGCGTGTGGTAAGAGCACATTGGCTTTATCGATACTCAAGATGCTTCAACAGCCTGGACGGCTTGTAGATGGGAAGATAGAATTAACGGGTACAGATATTGCAGGCTACTCAGAGACGAAAATGAGAAAAGAGGTACGCTGGAAACGAATCTCAATGGTATTCCAGGGAGCAATGAATGCGTTGAATCCCGTTTATACCGTGGGATATCAACTGGCAGAGCCAATTATGTACCACCACAAGATGGGAAAAAGAGAAGCTATGGATAAATCAAAGCAATACTTAGAGCTTGTGGGGCTTTCTTCAGACATTATAACACGATACCCTCACGAGCTTTCTGGTGGAATGAAACAGCGGGTAGTTATTGCCATGGCTCTCCTTATGAGTCCAGATCTTGTCATCTGCGATGAACCGACTACAGCACTGGACGTGGTGGTGCAGGCTCAGATCATGAACCTTCTCAAAACTCTAAAAGAAGAACTGGAGATTTCAACACTTTTTATTACTCATGATCTAAGTATTTTGGCGGAGGTTGTTGATAAGTTGGCGATAATGTATGCAGGTAAGATTGTTGAGATAAGTGATAGTGTAAAGTTGTACAGAGAACCAAAACATCCTTACACACAAAGGCTTATCGGTGCCATTCCAAAACTTCATGAGGATATTGAGAAACTTGAGTTTATTCGTGGAACACCACCAAATCTGATAGATCCACCTTCAGGATGCAGGTTTCATCCACGATGTCCTCATGCGATGGATATATGCAAAAAAGAAGAGCCCAAGCTGAAAGAAGTGGGTCCTAACCAGTTTGCAGCGTGTCATTTATTGTGAGGGAGTAAAAAATGAATCCAATTTTGCAGATAGAAGGTTTAAAGAAGTATTTTCCAGTAAAACTTTCCTTTTTTGATTCCATAAAAGGAAAAAAAACGCAGTACGTAAAAGCAGTAGACGATATAGAGCTTGCTATCGATGAACAGAAGACATTGGCCCTTGTTGGTGAGAGTGGTTGTGGAAAAACAACGGTGGGAAAACTGATCACGCGACTTATAGATCCTACAGCCGGAAGTATTATTCTTGAGGGTGAGGATATCGCTACTTTAAGAGGCGAAAAACTGAAGACGTACAGGAGGGAGGTGCAAATGGTATATCAGGATCCCTTCGCTTCTATAAATCCACGATTCAGAATATGCGATATCTTAGAGGAGCCTCTTTTGATTCATGGAATTGGAGAGAGTCGCCATGAACGAGAAGAACTTATTTCTAAGGCTCTGGAAACGGTCAAAATTACACCGCCCGAAGACTATATCCACAGACATCCTCACATGCTTTCAGGAGGACAGAGACAGAGGGTCTCCTTTGCCCGAGCAACGATTCTCGATCCAAGTTTCATTGTTGCAGATGAACCAGTTTCAATGCTTGATGTTTCTATAAGAGCAGAGCTTCTGGATCTGATGAGAGAGCTTCAGAGGAAAGAAGGACTGACCTATCTTTATATTACCCATGATATTTCCACCTCTCGGTTCTTTGCTGAAGAGATAGCGGTGATGTATTTGGGACGAATTGTGGAGTTTGGCAAGGTTGGCGAGGTTATTGATAATCCTCTGCACCCCTATACAAAAGCACTTCTCAAAGCTGTTCCTGAACCCATACCCGAGAGGAGGGGAGAGATCAAGAGGTTACCTATAAAAGGAGAGGTACCAAGTGGCGCAAATGTTCCTTCAGGATGCAGATTCCATCCACGGTGTATTATTGCAAAGGATGTGTGCAGCCAGAATGATCCCAAACTGGTAGATAAAGGTAATGGGCATCTCGTAGCCTGTCCATATGCTTAATTTCTTTTTTTTCCGTTCTTATGGATTTCTGGCAATCTTTTTTTAAGGCTTTTTCTGTCAGAGGAATGAAATATGGGATGTTATTTTTGGCACTGGCCCTGATTTTTTCTCTTGTCGCCATGATACCGCAGGAAGAGCGTCTCTCTACTGGCACCTTGAAGAATGAAAAAATAAGGTTAAATGAGACTTTTTCAGAAATACGCCTTACAGGGCTTGAGTTTTCCAAGGTAACCTCTTTAGACATCTTTGATAGAGAAAATACTGTAATTGTAAGACGGGATGAATCTCAGGAGTTTAATACGAGTGAGATAATAGAGATAACGATCACAGGAGAGGTTAAGTATGAGTACATTTCTAGAGAGTACCCCTACTCGCTTTTTGGAATACCGGCTTTCATTTTTTTTGTGGTAGGAACCATCCTGACGATAAGGAGTGTTCACGGATATATAGGCGAGATTGTAGAAGAAGTAAGGGAAGAAAAAAAGAAAAGGAAAAAAAACTCAGAGGAGAGATAAAATCCTCTTGTATGCTTCCTTTTCGTGTGTTTTTAATTTTTGAACAAATTTTTCCACTTGAGAGGTTCTCACATTTATATATACATAGGTAGCATTAAAAGGGGAGGAGGGAATAAGGAATACAAATGTTTCAGGGTTTTTTCCTTCATAGAGTTCATATCCCTTTTTATCATACCAATATTTTCGTGCGGATTCCAATTTGTTTGCTTCTGAAATCACCTTTTTATCTATCCCTCGGTTCTTTACGTAGGACAAAAACTGGGATACATATGCATCTTCGATAATGAAGTTCACATATGATGGATAGACAACATAGGATGATTTGAGCAACTCATCTCGTATATCTATATACGGGCAGATAGGAGCAATGTCAACATTAAGCAGGGAATAAAATTTTTCTATAGTAACTTTATCGGGCCTATAAGGGAAAATAATACCAGAAAACATCTGAAGAAAGGCATTTTTCCCACCTGTTACCTTGAACCAATCTTTTTCCCCCATTAGAATTAAGTTTTGATCCCGAGAGTACGGATCCTCTCCCAGTAAATATATCCTCTCATAATTGCTACCCATTATATTAGTTCCCCCCTCCGTATGTAAAAAAATTTCCGCGTGATCTACCATACCACCAGATCGAGAAGCAGGGATTAAGAAAGTGGAGGCATTTATTCCATAGTCTTTATGCAGATTGTTTAGAATTATCACTTGTACCTCTGCGTCGTATCCACAGACTCCTGATTTTAGAGGTATATTTTTTATAATTTCAGGGTACTCACTTTGTATTATACAACCCCTGTGCATTATTTGATTCCCTCTTTTTGCAATTTTTACTGGATCTCTCGTTTCTATATTGTTTTTTATCTCTTCGTAATATATTCCTATTTTTTCTCCAGGGATCTGTACGTCATATACCTCAAATCCAAGGCCTTTTTTTTCAAAAGGCTATATGGGCCTGTATTTTTTAGCTTTTTCCCATACAGCACTTATTTTCTCAGGATCATATAGTTCTGTAAGTTCTAAGGTATAGACGTCTGGATAATATTCATATTTTTGTGTTTTGGAGGCTGTATTCCCCCCTGCATCGGTGACTTCTATCTCCACCTGGTATGCACCAACTTCCAGTATTGTAGTGAGGGTCTTGGAAAAGTGAAGGGAATCTTCTCCTCTCATCTCTTCTGTGTACTCACCTATGGAGACACTTACCTTCATGATTCTGTTAATATTGTCCTCTACAAATATGGATATGGTAGTTTCTGGGGACTCATCCTCAAAAAAAATCTCATCATCTATCTCGACCGCACACTCAATTTTTGGTGGTACCGTATCTTTTTCTTCCAGTTCCGAGAAATCATTCTCTGCCATTTTCAATGTTGAGACATCATACAAAAAATAATTCTTAACAAACCATTCTCTGAATGTGTCATTATCAAAGTTCAATAGTATCTGGGCAGTGAACTCTTCTATTTCTTCTATCTCAAACCCATCCTTTACCCATTCAAAGTTCGGCACGATCTCCCTAACATCTGAAGGTAGGTTTTGACAAGTTCTAAGGAGGGCTATGATTATTCCCGTAACCTCTGGTATATTCCTTATATTGCCAATGGATCTCGAATCCTCTATTCCGCGCTTTATTTCCGAGTGAAGCATGGGGTACACCTCCAAGAAAGTGTCTATCTCTTTTTTTATTCGCTTTTTGGCATTTCTAAGTTCTACTATAGTTTTTTCAGAGTCCAGATTTGCTTTAAATATCAATTTTAAAAAATCATCTCTCAGCAACAGAGGAAGATCATTAAGAGCTCCTGTTATTTCCTGTATTTCATCGATATATAGTTTTAGTTCCTCCGAACTGAGATTTTTTGGGAAAATTTCCAAGAATAGTGGAGAAAGACGATAAATATCTTTTATATCCTTTCTTTTCCCTTCTGGGATCTCACCAAATTTATTTTCCAGAGCACTATCCCGTTCTTTTTCTTTTTTTTCCTCGGGGGTGTTTGCATTTCTGAGGATGAACACGAGTATAAGGAATATTGCGCAAACTGTCGCAATTTTTTTTGCCATTACTTTGCTCTCTTTTTCTCCAATAAATATTTTTCTATTCTCTCCTGTAGTATGGGGCGGGCAGAGAAAGATATTAAAACTATCCTGTGCAAATAGAAGATATGTTCGATTTCGAGTACACCCCTGGTAAAAGGGGAATTGAAAAAGTGTTGGGACGAATAGAAAGCAAAATTATGAGAATAATGTGGGAGAAAAAGAAGGCTACGGCGAAGGAAATATTTGAAGATC
>JAYEIH010000015.1:0-5383 GCA_034659995.1 Methanobacteriota archaeon | reverse complement strand
TGCTTTTTCTAAGGCTTGTTTCGCCGGTACTCTCCTGCCGTTCCGGAGCACCTCACCTTCCCCCATGAGCACAAGTGCCATATGCGCTTGTGGAGCGAGATCACCAGAGGCTCCAAGAGACCCTTTTTTGGGAATATAAGGGATAATATTGTTGTTCAAAAGAGAAATGAATCGTTCCAGAAGAGTATATCGTACACCTGAGTATCCTTTAGCCAGGGAGTTTGCCCGCAAAAGGATTGCTGCCCTGACAATCTTCTCATCAAAAGGATCGCCGACACCTGCGGAGTGACTTCGTATAAGGTTCTTCTGAAGCTGGTCTATATGGCCCTTATCGATCAGAACATTGCAGAGCTCTCCAAGACCCGTTGTTATGCCATAGGCAACTTGCTCTTTTTCCCCATACTCCTTCACAATCTTCCTGCTTCGCTCTATCTTTGGTTCCACAGACTTGTCTATCTCCACCTTTTCCCTGAGACAGGCTACTCCGTAGAGATCCTCTATTGTTAGTGATTCACCATCGAGCAACATATTAATCAGGTATCCTCACATTTTTCTCTTCTGCGGTTTTCACCGCTTTTGTGTACCCTGCGTCTACATGCCTTGCTACGCCGATCCCCGGATCTGCCGTGAGTACCCTTTTCAGTCTTTTCTCCTTCTCCTTCGTACCATCCGCTACAATGACAAATCCCGCATGCAGTGATCTCCCTATTCCGACACCGCCTCCATTGTGGAACGATACCCATGAAGCTCCACAGGCTGTATTCAGCGCGAAATTGAGAAGCGGCCAGTCAGCTATCGCATCGCTGCCGTCCTTCATGTCCTCTGTTTCCCTATACGGTGAAGCAACACTTCCGCAGTCCAAATGATCTCTTCCTATAACGATCGGTGCCTTCAGTGTTCCGTCTGCCACCATATCATTTATCTTTACACCTGCCTTGGCCCTGTCACCATAAGCCAGCCAGCATACACGTGCAGGCAGGCCTTCAAATGGCACCTTCTCCTTCGCAAGTTTCAGCCATCTCTCAAGCGTCTTATCCTCCGGGAAAAGCTCCAGCAGCATCTCATCTATTCTGTGGATGTCCTCCGGATCACCGGAAAGAGCGGCCCATCTGAATGGTCCTCGTCCCTCACAGAATAAAGGACGGATATACGCAGGCACAAACCCCGGATACTTGAATTTACCATCTCCCTTTCGTATATCAACACCTGCTTCCTCAGCTCGTTCCCGCAGGTTGTTACCATAATCAAAGACAACGGCCCCTCTTTTTTGCATCTCAAGAATGGCAGTTACATGTTTTTTTACCGCATCCAGAGCTCGTTTCTTGTACTCTTCCGGATCTTCCTCTCTGAGCTTTAAAACTTCATCCAGATCCCCCAATGGAATATACTCACGTATATCGTGGGCAGAGACCTGATCGGTCACAATATCAGGAATAACACCTCTTTTTACAAACTCAGGATGTGTTTCCCCAGCATTTCCAACGAGTCCTATGGAAAGTGGCTCCTTATTTTTCTTCGCCTCCAGAGCCCACTCGATAGCCTCGTCAATGCTGTGGGTCATTCTATCACATGAGCCCTGTTCAATTCTCATTTTGATTCTCTTCTCACGTACCTCAACATCGATAATTACTCCGCCGCACATGGTTGCAGCCAGGGGCTGTGCACCGCTCATATTTCCCATTCCGGCCGTCAGTACAAGTTTCCCCTTCATCGAACCGTACTCCTCTCTGGCAGCTGCTGCAAAGGTCTCGTATGTGCCCTGCTGGATACCCTGTGTTCCTATATAGATCCAGCTTCCGGCGGTCATCTGACCGTACATCATAAGGCCCATCTCATCGTACTTATTGAAGTTCTTCTGGGTTGACCATTTCGGAACAATATTCGAGTTGGCAATGATCACGCGCGGAGCCTCCTCACGTGTTTTTGTAATATACACAGGTTTTCCGGACTGGATACAGAGGGTCTCATCGGGCTCTAAGTTCTTTAGAGCATACACTATACTATTATACTCCTTCCAGTTCCTGGCAGCCCTTCCGCTTCCCCCATAAACGACCAGCTCCTCTGGCTCAAGAGCCACATCGGGAGAAAGATTGTTCATCAACATTCTTAATGCAGCTTCAGCATCCCAGCTTTTGCAGTGCAGTTCCTTTCCTGTATACGGCACTATATCGCCTTCGGGCTTTTCCTCATAATACATTGGTCTCATGCTATCTCCTCTTATCACCACGTTAAAAATGTTGCGGTAATGATCGAATATGCTCATTTTTTATTTTTTAAAAATCCCATTCCTTTAAAAAATAATTAAAATACCTTTCTGCCGAATGTCAAAAATCCCGTATGTCCTACCATCAGCGTTTTTGGTCTTGTTCCCATTTTTTTAGACTCATACTCTCTTACATTGCATTCTATTGTTTTTATCTGGAAGTATTTTCCTGCTTTTTTCCTAAATCGCAGCATCTGCTCTATGGATGGGTTGTACCCAAAAATAAATCCGCCGAACTTTAGAGAGCTATAGGCAACCTTCACAACTTTTTCCGGTTCTGGGAGATCGAGAGCAACAAGATCCAGATCTTCTTCATCTACGCCCTTATATACATCCTTCAGCTTTATAGAGACATTATCCAGCCCAAATCCCTTTACATTTTCTCGTGCTACCTCTGCAAAGTCCTCCCGTATCTCATAGCTGTGGACCTCGCCGGGATATACGGTGTCGGCAAGAAAGATTGTCAGTGCGCCGGACCCGGCACCCGCCTCCACAACGCTATGCCCCCTGCTCAGACCAGTCTCTGCGATGACCATTGCAGCATCCTTTGGAGTAATTATCTGCGGCATTCTCCTCATTTTTTCAATGTAATCTATAAAACTGGGTTTTAAAACGGTGAATTTTTCTCCTCTATGCGTCTCCACTCTGATTCCATAGCTTTTCCCCACAAGATCATCAAGGTCCACCACGCCGTAATGGGTATGAAACTCACCTTTACAATTAACCATATATTTTTTCCCTTTTTTATCAATGAGCAGTAGTCTATCTCCTTTTGCGATCATAATCAAAACTCCGTTAAGTTTATATACGTACTATCTCGATTGAGACTATAAAAGATTTAGGAGAGATACGATGTTTGAAGAGATAATGAATAAGATAGATGTTACAAAATATCCCTATAAAAAGCTAATGATACTCCCAGTAACCGTGCTGATCCTCGCTTTGCTTCTTTTAGGCACCAATTATCTCCGGATGGATAAACCGATGGATTATGGAATGGAACTCGAAGGGGGAACAACGGCATACGTTCAGAACGTAACTTTTGAGACCGGAAATTTGGAAAAATATCTTCAAGATGAGTTTGATGACACCGAAATTACCGTTAGAAGCACGGGAAGCGCATACAGGGTGGAAGCACCGGCTTCGATAGACTCCGTAGAGCTGGAGAAGAGCATTAAATCAAAATATTCCGAAGCCGTGGTAAGTACCCAGTATATGGGACCCACCCTTGGAAAGGACCTGCAAACTGACGCAATGAAAGCACTGCTCTATGCGTTCATTGGCATGACCGTTGTCGTCTTTATAGTCTTCAGAATCCCGTATCCGTCAATGGCTGTAATTATTTCAGCTTTTGCCGATATTGTCGTCACCGCGGCTGTAATGTACGTTTTTGGTATAAAGCTAACTCTTGGAACTATAGCTGCTCTCTTAATGATGATAGGATACTCAGTTGACAGCGACATCCTTTTGACAACTCGATTATTAAAGAGAACGGGAAAAACAAACGAAAAAATAAGAACTGCTATGAAAACAGGGCTTACGATGACGCTAACAACTATTGTTGCAATGACGGTCCTGTATATTGTTGCTTCTAATTACAATACAACTATACTAAAAGATATGGCTGCTGTGCTGACACTGGGACTCACGATAGACCTCATGAATACATGGATGTTTAACGCGGGGCTACTGAAATGGTATCTTGTTAGAGAATCTACGAAAAAGAAGCGACATAGGGGGCGGTAAGGATGAGATCAAAATTTTCCATTCTAAAGGATTTTCGTGTTATCATACTACTCGCTGCAATCATTCTATCAGTGGTATCTATCTCGCCGGGATACAAGGATGGAAACTTTAAAACCGATGTAAACCTGGGTCTGGATTTTTTTGGGGGCTCATCAATACACTTAAGGATGGAAGGCTGTATAATAGACGTTCGAGGAACCAAGGAAGACATTCTCACTGCTGAACTGGGTGAGGGGTATAAAATCGCTAACTCGGGAGACAAATTTGTTGAGTTCACCGCTGAGAATCTCAATGCGACCACTGTGGAGGAACTGAAAGAACTGGGGTATGGAACACCCTCTCTTAAAGAAAATACAGTGAGATTCAGTTTATCCAATGAGGGAGCTGTCGTGTCCTACCTGGAAAAAATGACAGATAATGAAGTAATACTTATTGAAGATAAGTATGAGATACGGGGACCCATACTGGATGAAAAAAAAGGACTGACGGATGAAGAGATAAAGGAAAAACCAGAAGAAAAACTGAGAGAGTACCTCCGTTCCGTGAATGCAGAGCTCGTAAGCTATACGATGGGTGTTACCCCATACACAACGAAGCTGACAAAGGATATCATCAGCGAGAAACTGAACTATGCGGGGCTGAAGGATATAGATGTGCGCATTTGGGGGGAGGATTACATACTGGTAGACCTTGCCGGAATGCCCCTAGAGGAAGCACGGAACTACGTAGCCGAACCGGGAAAATTTGAGATTAAAATATATATCAACGAAACGGAGACGGCAAGAATCTGTACGGGTACCTCGATATCTGAGATTAGTTCAGTAAGAAAGGATTCAATGACAGGAGCGTATGGCGTCCCTTTCGAGCTTACTGAAGAAGGGGCAAATAAATTTAGCGAGGCTACGATAGAGTATGGTGCCGTTGATAATCCGGAGGCGCACCCCATTGCAATGTGCCTCGATAATAAAGAAGTGTTTAAGGCTCCTTTAAACACCTCATTGGCCTCACTGATAAAGACAGGCGCATGGAACGGCGGCGGACTACGGGCCTCTCTGGGTGGAGGCGATCAGGAAACATTAGAAAGAGCAAGGGCGTTGGAATCTCATCTGCGAGCGGGTTCCCTTCCTGTAAAACCAATAATTGTGAACGAGGGATACATTGATCCATCACTCGGAGAAAAGTTCCTCAAGGGAGTTTTTTCCGCAATAATACTTGCAATACTGGCTGTTGCCGCCATTATTTATATTCGATACCGTGAAATAAAGATCGTAATCCCTCTGCTTATCACGGGGTTCAGTGAAACGCTCATCGTTCTTGGTGTGATAACACAGATACAGCAGTTAGACCTCCCGTCCATAGGAGGTCTCATTGCAA
>JAYEIH010000014.1:4759-25505 GCA_034659995.1 Methanobacteriota archaeon | reverse complement strand
TTTTCCGGAGGACTGAAGTACCATTCCAGGACCACCCACGAGAATAAGATTGTACTCATTTTTCATCTGCATTGTCAGCTCCGTATCCCTGATGAGCATTGTATGTGGGTCCACACCCACTGGTATTTTTTCTCTTTCCAGTTCGTTTAGTCTATAGGCCAGTCCGCACTGCAGCTCATAATAAAACTCTGACGTATCCTTCCACTCCGTGTTGAAGGTAAGCTGCCACTTATACTTCCCGTCTTCAATGCTGTACTCGGGAGTTTTCAGCTGATCCGCCATGGTCATCTCCATGTTCTCTCTGTACAGTCTGAGTTCATTGGAAGAGACCTTCAAAAACCAATCGGTATTGTACCAGTACGGTGTCTCCGTCCATGAGACGATCTGGCCTTCTCCATACACAAGCCTATCCTCCTCTATTGAGTCCACATGGTACGTCTCCCCAAGGAAGCGGATATCATCACCGGGTTCTATATTCGTAATAACATACTCGAGGTAGAGAAGAGTATAGTTGGGCAGATCTGCTTTAAATCGAATCTCTTCATGGGGCTCTATTTCATTGTAGCCTTCATTCGTACGACGGATGCCGGAGGGCTTACCGCTGTACCAGAGGTAGGGGTACTCCTCAGGGGAAAGAGCAATCTCCAAATCGGACGGTGCCGTTTCCTCCAATGACTTCGGTGAGAAGTACTGAGGTCTTTCTGATATGACCACACAGAGCTTGTTGGCTATCCATTCGGCTATTTCTAGGGCATTCTCGTAATCCTGCTCAGCGGCATACTGTCCGTAGACTACCTTTACCCGCGGCTGTCCATTCGCGGTATTGACAAAAAAGTTTCGATCAAGTGATGTTTGAGTGGCGCTTAACGGCAGCATCAACAGTATTAAGATCAGACAGAGCATCCTCTTGAACATACATATATTATACATTACGAGAATATAAAACTTTCGATAGTAAAGATTTAAATAACTCAGTTCAAAGTACACACAATGTACACCTTCGGAGTTCTTATCAATCCAATTGCGGGCATGGGTGGTAGAGTAGGGTTAAAGGGAACAGATAATGTTCTGAATGAAGCTATTAAGAGAGGGGCGTCTCCCATATCACAGGATAGGGCTTTAAAAGCCCTAAAAAAAATAAAAAAAGCAGTGGTGAAATATAATGCGGAGTTTCCGGTAAAATGGCTGACCTGCTCAGATAAAATGGGCGAGAATGCACTGAAAACATGTGGGCTCGCGTATGAGGTGGTACACCACTGTAAGGAAAAAACAACTGCCGAGGATACGCGAATGGCATGTGAAGCGTTTCTGGAACGTAATGTGGATCTCATTGTCTTCTGCGGCGGTGATGGAACTGCCAGAGATGTTTATGAGATTGTAGGTGATAAAATTCCTATTCTTGGTATACCATCCGGCGTGAAAATGCACTCCGCTGTCTTCTGTATAAATCCGGAGGCAGTATCAGAGGTACTCTTTGATTTTGTCGAAGGAAAAATCTCTATCGGCGAGGCCGAGATAATGGACCTGGATGAAGAGAAATATCGTAAGGGAGAGTGGTCGATCAAGCTCCACGGTGTTGCCAAAACGCTCTCCGAGACGAACTACATTCAGAGCTCAAAGTCCCTGATCCGCGGACCTTCGGAAAAGGAGATAAAGAAGGAGATCGCCGAGCACATAGCAGAGGATATGGAAGAGGATACAGTTTATGTACTCGGAGCCGGTGGAACGCTCAAAACTATCGGAGAGAAAATCGGTATTGACAAGACGCTTTTAGGAATAGATGCGGTATGCAATGGAAGACTCATAGCAAAGGATCTTAATGAAACGGAACTGCTTTCGCTGCTCTCTGCGTATGAAAAGAGAAAACTAATCATCAGCCCCATCGGTGCCCAGGGGTTTATCCTCGGAAGAGGAAACCTCCAGCTCAGTCCAAAGGTTATACGGGGGATAGGGATAGATAACATTATCATTGCTTCTACACCCTCTAAACTTCGCAGTATGCCACTTTTACGTGTGGATACAGGTAATGCCACTCTGGACAAAGAATTTATCGAAAAAAAGTATCTACGGGTTATTATAGGATACCACACCACTGCCTTAAAAAAGATAACTCAACCGAATCTTTAAATATTACTAATCCAATATAAAAAAGAAGACAATGGTGATGCAATGAAAGAAAAAACAGAATTTTTAGAGAGAGAATACAAAAATATGCTTGAAAGAGGAGAGACGTGGACAATAAGGGATCTTAATGGTCCTTCCAAGCCTCATGTGACTGTAGAAGGTAAAGAGTGCATAATGGTGGCATCAAATAACTATCTGAACCTTGCCAATGATCCACGACTTAGAAAAGCTACAAAAGATGCCATAGATAAGTACGGCGCGGGTGCAGGCTCCGACTGGTCGATTGCGGGAAACATGGATGTGCACCAGGAACTTAACAGGAAAATTGCAGAGTTTAAAAATACAGAGGCCGGTGTGACCTACCAGACAGGATATGCTGTGAATGCGGGACTGATCCCGCAGCTGGCAGGAAAGGGAGATCTGCTCATATCAGATGAACTTAACCATGGGAGCATTATTGACGGTGTCAGACTGACAAAGGCCAACAGAGGGATATACGCCCACTCGGACATGGGCGAACTGGAGGCCGTACTCAAGGATGCGGAAAAAGAGGATTACAGAAGAACGATTATTCTCACCGATGGTGTCTTTTCCATGGACGGTGACATTGCAAAGATGGATGAGATACAGAAACTCGCAGATGAGTACGGTGCAATGACCTATGTGGATGATGCCCACGGTGAGGGTGTTCTCGGCGGAGGACGCGGTATAGCAACGGAGTTCGACCTTGAGGAAGATATAGATTTCCAGATGGGAACATTTTCCAAGGCCTTTGGCAGCTTTGGCGGAATGCTTGCGGGTAGTGAGATGCTTATAAAGTATGCATACAATACCTCACGGACATGGCTCCTAAGCGCTGCCTTCCCGCCGCATATAGCGGCTGCATCCCTAAAGGCACTTGAAGTTGTGGAAAAGGAACCTGAAAGGGTTAAAAAGCTCTGGGATAATACAAAATACTTTAAAAAGGAAATAGAGAGCCTTGGTTTTGACACAGGAATGAGCCAGACGCCAATAATACCAGCAATGGTTGGTGACAGCAAAAAGGCCCAGAAGCTTGCAGATATGCTCTTCGAGGAGGGAATATTTGGCCTTGCTATTGTTTACCCCATGGTATCACGGGATAAAGCGAGGATACGAAACCAGATGAATGCGGGTCTGACCAGAGAGGATATAGACACGGTACTCAGGGGCTATGAAAAATGCGGAAAGAAACTCAACATAATTTAATTTTTTTATTTTTTTTAAAATGAAATCGAAATATGTTTTAACGCTAATAGAACTGGCCAAGAAAGGAAACGGAAGGATCACAAGCGCAGAACTTGGCAAGAACCTCGGTGTTTCTCAACAGACAGCCTCACGGAGATTGAAACAGTTGGAGGAAGATTCCCTTATAACAAGAGAAGGAACACAAATAAGTATAGAGAAAAGGGGAATGAAGATACTTAGAGGGTTCTATCTGGATCTGGAAGAACTCTTCAGGGGGGAGAGGTATATCTACGGGAAACTCTTTTCAGGGCTTGGAGAGGGAAAGTACTATATCTCAAAACACGGCTACAGAGAACAGCTCATCAAAAAACTGGGGTTTTCTCCATATCCGGGGACGCTGAATCTCCATCTAAGCTTTGAGGAAAATAAAAAACTTGAAAAAGTACTGACAGGAAGCGAATATATGATTATCAATGGGTTCAGAGATGAGAACAGGGCTTTTGGAGATGTCAGATGCTATAAGGTCATTGTAGAGAATCAGATAGAAGGTGCGCTTTTGAAGCCCTTCAGAACACACCATATGTCAAATGTTGTGGAGATAATCTCAAGAGAGTTTCTCAGGAAGAAACTCAGTATAGCCGACGGGGATGCGGTAAGTTTTTCCATACTCTAAAAACGAAGGAAAAAATTTAAATAAGGCTGAGAATAGTACTGAGTGATGGTACCCAAAAAGGAAATGTTGAAACTCGTTGGTATTACTGCCGTTCTTCTCTCCGTGGTTTACTACACAATTATTGTTTCCTTTATCTCGGAGGGTGTTTTTGCTAATTTCTCAGTTTCAGAGATATTCTTCTTTATCACTCTCTTCTTCATCATGCTATTCCTTAATCTTGTCTTTGGCGTGTACTATATCTCGCAGTACCAGATGATAGAGAAGGTTGAGCGGAAGCTCCCCTCAATAATTTCCGAGATAAACCCCACAATGCCACAAAAGGAAAGAAGAGAGTACACCGAAAAGCTGTCCTCAAAGCTGAAGGAGCTGATAAAATAAGGTTTTGTCTATCTGCTTTTATCTAAATTTCTTTCTGCTTTAGGCAGAAAACTATAAAAACATTCTTCAGAAAAATAGAATGTAAATGGAGCAAACCTTTATCTTTGAGGTTCTGCGAATGAAAAGAGAAGTCAGTGATAAGATCAAAAAAGACTTTGAGTTTATAAAGGGTGATGTAGAGGGCATTCTACTGTTCGGTTCTATAGCCAAAGGGGAAAGTCACAAAGCCTCAGACATAGATGTGTGCCTTGTCAATCCCCGCGACAAAAATGTCCTTATTAAGGTGTTTGAAAGACTCGGCGGTAAGTACGATGTAAAGGTGTTTGAGGATCTGCCGCTGTACATACAAATAGACATAATTAAAAATCACGAGGTGATTTTTGGAGATGAGATTGAACTATCATATCACTTTTATAAAACGAGGAAAATCTGGAATGATATGGAAGAAAGGATCAAGAGAAATCAGTTCAAAAGTGTAAAGGAAATGGTACGCACAAGAAGGAGATGGCTGGATGAGAAACGGAATGAGAAACATCATAGTACACAGGTACGATAAAATTGATATCGAGATTATAAAAGAAGCGTTAGGAAGGGTGGAGGAGCTACTGGCTATTACTTTAAAGATGACAGAGTAGAAAAAAGCAGAATAAAGAAAAGAAAAAAGAAAAATTTTTCTGTTTATTCCAGGTCAAACACGATGGGTGTTCCGGAGTCTTTGTGGACGAGCTTGATCTCTGTCCCTGCACCGGAGTTGAAGTCGATTGTTACGACCTCACCATTGTTCCATAGAACACCAAAGCCTTGGAGCCATACTGTATCTGGCTCGTAGCTATTCAATCCATCACCTGTAATATACAACCCCTATTTGTCTAGGAAACACAGCTGTTCCATCAAAAATTAGATCACTTGCCAATTCATCCGAAATATAAGCTCGAAAAACCCACAAAAATCGTGGCATATCGGAAAAAAGAATCTTTTTTTTATCTATAACATCATTTTCAAGAATAAATTTTTTGTATGAGTTCAAATTTTCTAGTAAAAGTTCAATTCTTATATTTTTATCTATCTTAGAAAGTAGAGAATAAAATAAATAATAGATACGTCTAAAAGGTAGACGAATTTTGTGGTACAGAGGAACTAATAATTTTTGAACTGTCAAGTCAGAATATCCATATTTGGTTATCCATTCATTTTCCCATTTGGTCATATCGTCATCAAAAAGTGCTCTACTATAGGGACCAATTCGATCATCGTGAACATAGATTTCATTTATATTACCTTTTCTATCAGTTCGATATCCACTAATAACAACTGCATGATAACTAGGAATTGCCGCTTCCTCCTCCTCTAAACACAATGTGGCGATTACTGGCAGTCCACAATTTAAATAAGCTTTTATTAGTGTTGAAAGAAGAAAATTTAGATCCTTTTTTTCTAAAGATTTTTTTAGAGTTTCCAAATCTATGACTTCCGCGTCTAACTCCATAGATTTAATGAAATTAAGCATTTGTTCAAAAGAGAGTCCACCTGATGGAAAATTGCGAAATTCTGCGGGGAATTTAATCGCTTTTTCTGTTATCTCATAAGAAGATAGTATAGATATATCGAAAAGTTTGTTAAACGGATATTGACATACCCATAAGCCAGTGGTAGCACAAGCGCCAACAGCAATATCTTGGGTTTTAAAAGGTAGTGTATCGATTTCTAGAGGAATGCCATATAGAGACAATGGATATTTTTCAGATATATAATATCGTTTGTCACTCTCAACTTCTTCTGGAAAAGTCTTTATTAGAGTACGACCAATTAGTGGGGTATTATTCTCTTTAAAAACTGGCTTTATGACTGTAAATCCCTTATATTCTTTTTTTAACCATTCCCAATCATTTGAAACTAACGCTTTCTTGAAATCTTCTTTAGAAAACTCTATTGAAAAAAAATGCAAACGTTTTGTGAATCTTGGATATGAATAAAAAGAACGTGAATAAAAGTTAGAATAGTCAATTAGATAATCTTTATCTACATATTTATGCTCGATTATTACTGTGGAAACTCCTAATTTTTTTAGATATTCAGCCAGGTAAATACCTTCTTTAGAAGTTAAATAAGTATCTCTAACTTCTTGAAGAGTTTTTATGAGTTCACCATCTTTCATTAATATCTCCTAAAAAAATAAAAAAATTATACGTTGAATACCCTCATAAGGTCTTCTGGAGTTAGATATCCTGCTTCTTTTACGAATTTCTCTCTCTCCTTCGTTTCTTTAGGATCTTTTATCAGTCTATCTACTTCTTGTATTATTTCTTGGATTACCTTCTTTTCATCCGCACCTGCACCTATTTTTTTCACTCTCATTTAACTTCCTCCTCTACTATTTCTTGTTTTATCTTCATTTATAAAGTTTTCGGAAGTTTTTAAGTAATAAAAGTATACGATTGGGAAGATAGAGAAATTAAACCTTCTAAAAAATGACAGAGTAGAAAAAAAGAAAAAAAGAAAAAAATTCTGTTTTATTTCAGGTCAAATATTATGGGCGTACCGGAGTCTTTGTGGACGAGCTTGATCTCGCTACCGACGGGGGCAGTAGCTACGTTGAAATCAAGCGTCAAGACATCACCTGTACTAAGCGTAAAATTGGCACTACCTATCGTGGTTCCATTATGTTTTACATCATCTAGTATACTTGATGTAGTCAGTGCATCGTCCACGTAAATGTCGAATTCACTCAAAAATGTAGTTTCAGCATCTGCATCGCCTGCAAAACTGATATCATTCCCAGTATTCCTTATATTTGTGTTGTCTACACCTCTCGTCTCAACCAAAAAGCTGAAGTCGCCTGCATTTGTTTCTGCCTGCGTTTTTTCCGAGACAAACCCGGAAGCCCATACGTATACTACCAAACTTATTGCCACTGCAACAACTATCATCAGTACGACGGCTATTACAGGGCTTACTCCTTTCTTGTTCTTGAACATGTTTTTTCACCTCTGTTGTTCATCAACAGTATATATCTATGACTACTCCCTTTTAAGCTTTTCTATAATCGACTGATGTACAAAGTCACTTTTTGTTTTGTACAGTCCCTTGGCCACCTTTTTCTCAATGTCCTTTACTATCTGGGGAGCAACCGTAGTTCCTATTGTTTTGTTTTTTCTTTCCATTCATATCCCTCCATATAAATTTTTACTAATGGTACTTCTGGACCATATGTTTATAAAACTTTCTATAACATGTCTTTCTGGTATAATACTTTTACGAACTTTTCAGTGGGTAATCAAAAAAGATGAAAAAGAACTTTAAAAATTAAATCGCCGTAAAAATAGGCCGTTAAGAAACCAAGAGTTATCGGTATTAAAAAGGGAAGTCCCGGCGTGACCCAGATTCTCTCTGCGTATGGGGAGATATCCTCTTTGTACCCATCAACATCGTACTCTATAACACCCACTGCGGACTGAAGTTTCAGCTGTCCGTCCTCACAGGCCATAAGCGGAAAACTTTTTTCGTCCAGATCCTTCAGTGATATCTGATATCCTGTGAAGTATGTTCGTATCTTTGCGAGTCTCTGACCCTCTATGTTCTCAAATTTGTTTCTTTTTATAAGATTATAAAAAAATAATACCAGAGGTAAGAAAACTACAAGAATAAGGCTGTTGTTCAAAACGGAAATGGAAAAGACAGGGAGCGTCCCTTCTCTTCCAAAGAACAGCGAGGACAGGGCGATCAAGGCCTTGCCATCCCCCCCGCCCATCATTCCAAAGAATGTGATAAAATAAACAAGTACAAAGGTGATACTCATATTCTGAAAGATAACATTGAAAGGGTTGGGGGCAAAGAACATCACACTGGAAAATCCCAAAAATGCAAGAATGTACGGCGTTTCCTTAATATTTTCCTTGAAAGACTCTCTATTCAGAAGAAGAATAACCGTATAGATGGCGATGAACAAGCCAATTATCTTGATGATGGTGAGACTCTCCGCTATGAGCTCATGGGACACGCCCTGAGTATAGTCATATACGCCAAAAAGAATACCAACGGCTATCATTACGAGCCATACCCAGTCCTCTACCTCTCTCTTTTTCAGATCCTCAATACAGCTGTAAAGAAGCAGAATTATAACAGGAACGACTCTGATCATACATAAAAAATAAAAGAGGAGTATAAAAAGCTGCTGTTAGATATGCAGATACCTTTCAATCTCCCAATCTGTAACATACAATTTGTACTCATCCCAGTCTTTCCATTTTGCCCGTATAAACGGTTCGTATGCTCCAAAAAGCGCCTCCTTAACAATGGGATCCTTTTCAAGCTTTGTTAGAGCATCCTTTAAAGTAGACGGCAGGAACTCTATACCTCTTTCCTTTATCTCTTCAGGGGTCAGACCATAGAGGTTATCCTCTACGTGTGAGGGCGGCTCAAGCTCGTTCATCACACCGTCAAGGCCCGCCTTCAGAAGAACTGCAAAGGTTAAATACGGATTGCATGAGGCATCCGGGACTCTGAACTCTATACGTTTGTTTTTGGATTTGGGTATTCGTATCAACGATGATCTATTCCCTCGCCCCCATGAAATATAGGCCGGCGCTTCATAGCCAGGGATCAATCTCTTGTACGAGTTTACAGTGGGATTCGAGACTGCACAGATTGCCTTTGAGTGATTCAGTATGCCTGCAATGAAGGACAGCGCCGTATCAGAAATCCCAAAGTCCTTTCCTCCTTCAAATAGGTTTTTTCCATGCGCGGAGAGGTTTAGATGTGTGTGCATTCCATTTCCGTAATCATCGTGGAAGGGCTTAGGCATGAACGTTGCTGTGAGCTCATTGAGACTTGCGACTATCTTGATAATTGTTTTAGATGTTACCACAGAGTCAGCTGTTTTCAGCGCATCTGAAAATCTGAAATCGATCTCGTGCTGCCCGTTTCCCGCCTCGTGGTGCGAGGCCTCATAATTTATGCCTGATTCCATCATAAACATGGCAGAGCTTTTGCGTATATCATGGGCAAGGTCTACAGGCGCAAAATCGAAATACCCTCCTCTGTCATGCTGTTTCATTTCCTTATCCATCAAAAAAAACTCCAGTTCCGCACCCACGTTAAAGATGGTCTTTTTCCCGAGGGTCCTTTTCATCTCCTCAATAGTTCTTTTCAGAATATACCGCGGATCACCCTCAAAGGGTTCATTATCCAGATAGACATCACAGATAAATCTTCCTTCTTTTCTGCCATTAAAATTGAAAATAGAGAAAGTATTCGGATCTGGATTGAGATTCATATCACTCTCACTTATTCGTGAGAATCCCTCTATTGAAGAGCCATCAAATCCAATTCCTTCCGTTAGCGCAGTTTCCAGGCTTTTTGACGGTATTGCCAGGCTCTTAACAATGCCATTAACATCGACAAACAGCAATCTTAGAAAATTTATTCCTTCTTTTTCGAGTATATCGTATATTCGTTCGGTCATTTTCTCACCAACTGTACATGCATATGGCAAAACATTGGAAAACTATACTTTTGTTTGATATATAAAGCTTTTGGTCGATAGATGATCTTATACTTCTTCGGAAAGAAATGTTCTTTCAACGCAAGAAAGAGAAACTTTAAATATGATTAGTAACGGAAATAAGATGCAGGTGATAAAATGCGAAGAAACGTAACATTAGCAACTGTAGCACCACCGAAAATAGTGGAAATGATTGAGGAAGTAGTGGAACGGGGAAAATACAGGTCAAAATCAGACTTTGTTTATCAAGCGGTCATTGCCAAACTTGTTGAGGAGGGAAAACTAAAAAGGTAGCCTATACATCCAGATTTTCTACCTCATCTGCATGTTCATAAATGAACATCTTTCTCGGCTTAACCTTTTGCCCCATCAGCGTTGTAAATGCCTCATCGGCCTCTACAAGATCATCGGCAATAATCGTCTTTATAACTCTTTTTT
Organism: Methanobacteriota archaeon; assembly: GCA_034659995.1. Lineage (GTDB taxonomy): Archaea > Methanobacteriota_B > Thermococci > Methanofastidiosales > B48-G16 > JAYEIH01. The sequence goes on along the minus strand of JAYEIH010000014.1, from coordinate 15,186 downwards.
CAGGTTCCATCGTTGTTTTCCAGAGCTGTTCAGGATTCATCTCACCAAGACCTTTGTATCTCTGAATCTTTGCTTTTCCCATCTCTTTTAGTATTTCTTTCCTTTCTTTCTCTGTATAGGCATAGCGATACTTTCTACCCTTCGTGATCTTGTATAAAGGCGGAATTGCTGCATAGACGTGACCATGCTCTATCAGAGGACCCATATATCTGAAAAAGAATGTTAGGAGCAGTGTTCGTATATGCGCCCCATCGACATCCGCATCGGTCATTATTATTATCTTGTCATACCTCAGTTTATCCATATCAAACTCCTCACCAATGCCTGTGCCTATGGCCGTTATCATTGCCTTTATTTCCTTGTTTTTCAGAATTCTATCAAGTCTGGCCTTTTCCACATTGAGTATTTTGCCTCTCAAAGGGAGGATCGCCTGGAACTTCCTATCTCTCCCCTGTTTCGCAGAGCCGCCTGCGGAGTCTCCCTCTACAAGGTACAGCTCAGATTTCGAAGGATCCTTTTCGCTGCAGTCGGCAAGTTTTCCGGGTAGCGCCGTTGTCTCAAGCAGTGATTTTCTTCTCGTCAACTCCTTCGCATCTCTCGCTGCCTTCCGTGCCCTCGCAGCAGATAAAACCTTCTCCATTGTTCTTTTGGCCACCCTTGGATTCTCTTCCAGATAGTACTTAAGCTTTTCAAAGACCACTGAGTCCACTATACCCTTTACTTCACTGTTTCCGAGCTTTGTCTTTGTCTGTCCCTCAAACTGCGGCTCGTTTACCTTTATCGAGACCACTGCTGAGAGACCCTCTCTGCAGTCATCGCCGGTAAGTCTTTCGTTGTCTTTTATAAGGCCGTTTTCATCTGCGTACTTATTGAAAGCTCTTGTAAGTGCCGTTTTAAACCCTGAAAGATGTGTCCCACCTTCCTTTGTATTTATATTGTTTGCAAAGGTATAGATGTTCTTGGCGTAGCTGAGGGAGTGCTGCATTGCAACCTCAACGATCGCATCGTCCTTTTCTCCCTTAATATAAAGAGGCTCTCCACTCAACGTTTCTTTATTTTTATTTAGATGCTCGACAAAGGAGATTATACCTCCGTCATATTTGAATATCTTTTTGGTATCAGTCCTTTTATCTATCAGGCTTATCTTCAATTTCTTATTGAGAAAAGCCAGTTCTCTGAGCCTTTTTGCCAGCGTGTCAAAATGAAAATCTATACTTTCGAATATCTTTTTATCGGCTAAAAACTGTATAATTGTACCTTTTCCATCAGTTTCACCAATAACTTTGAGATCCGAGACAGGAAGTCCGCTCTTATATTTTTGACGGTATACTTTCCCGTTTCTCTTTACTGTTACTTCCATGTACTCCGAAAGGGCATTGACAACGCTCACGCCGACCCCATGAAGTCCTCCCGATACCTTGTAGCTCTCCTTATCAAACTTTCCTCCGGCATGAAGCACCGTCATAACGATCTCTACAGCGGGCTTGTCGTACTCCTCATGGGTATCGACAGGTATTCCTCGGCCGTTGTCCTCCACCGTCACAGAGTTATCCTCCTGGATAGTTACCCCAATCTCCGTACATGTTCCTGCCATAACCTCATCTATACTGTTGTCCACTACCTCATAAACCAGATGATGGAGCCCATACTTATCCGTGGAACCGATATACATGCTCGGCCGTTTTCTTACAGCCTCCAGCCCTTCTAAAACTTGGATATTTTCTGCTGAATATTCCATAACTATCACTTTTTCGCAACAATAATAAATCTCTCTGCTTTTTTATCTAGTTTCTCAAGACTATACCCAACATATGATTTTATCTTTTTAAATCCAGCGTCCTCAAGAAGTTCCATAGCTCGTTCGTATGTCATTATTTTCATCTCCGATGTTTTGTAATATGAGTGTGATGTTCCATCTCCACCGATAACTCCGAACTCGTTCTGAATAATAATACCCCTTATATCTTCTATGTCTCTTTTCATATATCTCATAATATTTAGGTGTTCCTTCTGATGGAAGGTAGTCTCCTCAGGTTTGAACGCTTTCAAGTACGAAAGGAAGTTGACAAACTCAAGAATGAGAATACCGTTATCTCTTAGTGCATTTCTCATCTTTTTCAGTACTGCCAATATCACCTTTGAGTCTACTATACGATTTATAGATGTTTTTAAAGATAAAATGGCATCAAATTCATTTTTATAATCCATTTTTTTTATATCTAATTCTTTTATACTGATTTTTAGGCGTTTTCCTCTTATTTTTTTCCTGAAAAACGAAAGTATTTCTTTATCTTTATCTATACCCGTGACATTGTAGTTCTCCTTGGCGAGGGCCATCGAAATGGTTCCTGTCCTGCAGTATGTATCGAGTACATCCTTTGCCCCATATTCTTTAAGAAGGGATTTTATACAGGATATCCTCTCTCTCTTTTCAGGATGAAAGAGATCATAGTACCGTGCAGTGTTTTCATACGCCATTAAAATAGCTACGAAGGAAAACTTAAAAAGTTATCCTTTCCAGTATTCCCCTAAGATGCCCTGCTCCAACCACAGCCACAAGGCTCTTCTCCTTCAGAGCTTTTAGTTTCTCCGCCATGAGCTGATCACGTTCGTCTATAAGGGTTTTGTAGAGATGCGGTGAGATTCTTTCGAGTTCTTTAGTCAACAAATCAATATTATCTTTGGTGAGGTCTAAGGTTACTGTTTCTTTCCGAAAAAAAGAAAGAAAAAAATTTTTTAAAAGGGAGAACTTCTCTCTAAAAGGCATCTTTGTCATTCGTTCTATAGTTACCTCTGCGTCTCTATCTATGAAGTAGAGTTTGGCATCGACCTTGGCAGAGATCTGGGTGGCGGTAATCATCTCCTTTCCGGGAAATACTCCCATCTGTTCTCCAATCTTTCTCTCCAGATACTGAAGGAGACCTGCCACTACCCCCACCCTTATCCCCTTCACTCTCACGATGTCAATAAAGTCCATCCGCTGTCCTGTCAGTAGCCCGTAGTATCTCTTCGGATCGAGCTCCACGCAGACCGCTTCCGGTTCCTCGAAAAGGATAGTCTCCTCTACTTCCTTTACACTTTCTTTAAAGACATGGCCGGTGCCAATAAGTGTTATCTCCCTATTTTCTCTAACGATTTTTTCGATCATTTATCAGATTTTCTTGTCTTTTTTCTCGTACTCTTTCTTTTTCAGCTCCTTTCTTTTTATTTTGCCGCTTATAGTCTTTGGTAGATCCTCAACGAACTCTATCTCTCGCGGGTACTTGTACGGAGCCGTTGTCTCCTTAACAAAATCCTGAAGCTCTTTTACAAGCTTTTCTGAAGGCTCATATCCTTTTTTAAGGATTACAAAGGCCTTCACTATCTCACCTCGCACCTCATGAGGGGTTCCCACAACCGCGGCCTCTACCACAGCCTCATGCTTTACCAGCGCATCCTCTACCTCAAAGGGGCCTATTCTGTAACCTGCAGAGAGTATAACATCATCGGCTCTTCCTTCAAACCAGAAATAACCGTCCACATCCACTTTTACAAGATCCTGCGTGTGGTATTGACCGTTCTCATCGATTACCTCAGCTGTTTTGTCGGGTTTATCGTAGTACTCCTTGAATATCGCAGGGGTATCTGCCTTCAGTGTTATCTCGCCTATCTCCCCCGGTTTTACCTCATTGCCGTCAGGATTGAGAACCTTAATGTGGAGCCCGGGCATTTGTTTACCCATGGATCCTGCTCGTACCTCGGGAATACCCACATAGTTGCAGGCAAGGCAGCATGTTTCTGTCTGGCCGTAACCATCCCTTATCGTGATTCCAAAGGCCTGTTCAAACTTATCTATAACCTCCCTGTTTAACGGTTCACCGGCGGAGAGAAGGCTTCGTAGATGGGATAGGTCATAGTCCTCAAAGTTGGGCACCTGAATCGCCATTCTCAGCTCTGTTGGTGTCATACAGGATATACTAATGGGATACTTCTCCAGAAGCTCAAGATACCTCTCTATATCAAACTTGCCCTGATATACAAAATCTGCTGCACCCGTGTTCATTGTAATACCGAGATGTGTCCAGAACCATTTGGCCCATCCCGGGGATGTGGTCGCCCATATTAGGTCCTTATCCGTGGCACCGTACCAGAAAGGATTGTTTAGCTTCCTAAAGGCATACATCCACGAATTTTTGTGGACAACTCCCTTTGGCAGTCCTGTTGTTCCGGAGGTGTATGAGATATAAAAGATGTCGTCTATCTTCTTTTTCTCGGCCTCAAAATGCCGAGATGCCTTATTCATAAGGGAATCATAGTTTGTCCATCCTGTTTTATCGCCATCCAGAAGAATAAAATGCTTCACTGTTTTGCATTTGTCTCTTACCTTATCGACTATTTCCGCACCAGGCGTATCTGCAATAACAGCCTTCACACCACAGTCATTTGCTCTGTACTCAATATTTGAGGGTTTCAGCATCTCGATGGCAGGAATGATTACGCCGCCGAACTTCACCGTCCCCAGCTGTGCCACATATGTCTCGGGAATCCGCGGAAGCATTACCATTACTCTGTCTTTCTTTTTCAGTCCAAGATCTTTTAAAATATTGGCGAACTTGTTTGTCAACGACTTTAGTTTCCAGTAACTCACCTGTCGTTCGTCTCCTTTATCGTTTTCCCAGTAAATAGCTGTTTTTGTTTTATCCTCAGCATGTTTATCAACGGTACTGGCGATATCGTAGTACTTCGGCCAGTCCCATGTGAATTCTTTCATTTCTTTCTCGTAATCAACCATTGAATCACCACAGAAAAATACTCACAGAGCTATAAAAGTCTATCCATGGGGGGAACGCCTTCGTACAAGAACGGCGATCAGTCCTATGAGCGCCATGCCGAGAAGGACGTATGGAATGATCGGCGCATGTTGCGGTTCGCGCTCCACGATCTCCGGTACCTCACCGTCAAACTCATAATCGCCGGATATGCCAAAGATCTCCAGAATCCATGGTGCGATATCCACCATCTTACACTCAATTGTTCCCTCTTTCTTATAATTTGTCGTGACAACAACCGTTTTTTCTTGCAGCGATCCGTGCATCCCCTTATACGTTGCAAGAAGAGGACCCGGGAGAAAAGCGTATCCTTCTTTTGCCGTTAATATCATATCAGGCGAGTTCGCATGATCTATATGGTACTCTGGGAAATCCCTTTTCTCAATGACTTTTTCCACTCCCTCCATCTGAAAATCTATATCCTCATCGTCTCTGTTGTAGATATAGCAGACCCTTCCCTCGGAGAGAGCGATACTCGTATAATCCTGGAGGTACTTTGTGATCTCCACAGCCTTGGATATCTCGCCCATGCCATGGTCCGCCGTGACTATGGTAACGGCATCAATCGGGTACTCGCTGAAAAGATCCTTCAGTTCGTCTCTTGCACTTTCCACCTCGTCTGAGTTCGGACCGTACTTATGCCCAAGATGGTCAAGAATGGCGATGTTTACGAAAACAAAATCTTTTTCCCGAAGCTCTTTTTCTATCGTCTTGAACACCGTCTCCGGATCCTCCTCCACTATGGTCTCGCAGTACGCTCCGAAAAGCTTGCAGATATTATCCTTCGCTATCACGACACTTTCTTTTCCATGATCTTTCAGTATCTCAAAGAGCGTTACCGCATCGATACGTGTGTACTTCTTTACTCCGTTTTCCCAGTACTCATTTCCGAGAACGCCGTGTCTGTTGGGATACACTCCTGTAATTATTGAGGCGTGGTTCGGTCTCGTGAGCGTGGGAAAGACAGCCTCGCACTCCCCCCGCACACCGAGATCGAGATCCATCATACCCGCCCCATCGAGAACAATAAGCACCACTTTCTCTCCCGTATCCTCTGCCTCTGTGCAGTTCACCGCTATGAGAAGGACGAGTAGAAACACAACAATATTTTTCATAGGTACTCCTGCATCTTCTTCTTTATATTCTCTTCGTAGCCTTTGAGCTCATCCTCAAGTTTTTTCCTATTTATCTTGAACTTGCCGTTGAACCTCCGGTTCTGCAACTGTGCCGCATACGTGATTTCCTCCTTAAAGTTGGCGTAATTATTCAAGAGTCGTTTCATAGGGAACTTTGTAATCCCGTCGCTCCCTGCCAGCAGCAGGGGTCCGATCATTGGTGTCTTGTCGATCCATATCCCTGTGATAATATCAAGCTTTGGAAAGGCAATGCGCGTCCTCGCCACGATCTCCGCATAATAAAGCGAGGAAGGAGAGGGGAATTTCTCATAGATCGTTCCTTTCTGCGGATTCAGCGCGTAAAATGTTACTCTGTCTATGTCGTAATCCCGTATTACTGAAAAGAGATTACTAAGCTTCTCCTTTTTCTCGCCGAGGCCGAGTATTATGGTGATAGCTGTTTTGAAGCCGAGCTCCTTTGCATCTTCAAGCATTTTTAGTACGTCGGAAAACGGCTTGCTCGGGCAGATAATGGGGTGGAGCTTGAAATCAAATGTCTCCAAGGAACCGGTAATCCCCGCTATTTCATTATCGAATATTGTCAGATCGTCTTCGCTCATAATGCCCGTGTTTAACCATACCTTCTGGTAGATCTGCGCTATCGTCCCCGCAATTTCTTTTATTTCCAGTGGAGAATACACACCGTATCCTCCGGAGAGAAACTCAATGTTCCAGTTCAGATGTTTGCAGAGAATCGTCTCGGCAAGCACGGAGCTCAGCCTCCTCCTTGCCTTTTTTGAGGTGTCAAGGGTAGACATATAGCAAAACTTACAGTCCCGTTTCGCACAGTACCAGGAAAGGAAGATGGCCCGCTCTATACTTATTGTTTTATGGTATCTTCTCGTGAGTTTGTCGGCTTTTTTGAGGAGATCAAGCATGCTTTCTCTTTATCTGCGGGTATAAAAATGTACCATAAGCACAGTAGGGACGCAATTCTTAATATAATTTTCCGTGGAACTGCGGTGAGATTTGGGTCTAAGTTGGCAAAAAATTCGGAAAATCTATTTAAATAAAACAGAGAGATGCGCTAATGTGATATATATGGAAAGAAAAATTGGAATTGGAATCGGCGTATTGGTTCTTGTACTGATAGGAGCTATAGTGGCTTCGGCAGTTGCTGCCTGGGATAGAGAAAGCCCGCATCATGACGAGATCCGGGATGCAGACAACGATGGTACACCGAACGGACTGGATAAGGATTACGAAAGGCCTACGGATGACAGAGGATCTCTCCGGGTAAACAGAGATGAACGAGTGGAGAGATTCTGGGAAAGATTCGATCTTACAAATGAACAGATAACGGCGATACAAGAGGAGGTAGTGAACATGATAGATGAGGGTGCAGGGCATGAGAAGATCAGAGAAACTGTGGAAACAATGCTAAAGAGCTTTGGTGTTGAAGGGCCCGAACTTATGGGTTCCCATAGAAAAGGACAGGGCTACAGAGGCCAAGGTGCTGGCTTCGGTAACTGTCCATACGAGGAGAAATAACTACTTCCTTTTTTTATTTTTTAGAGGTGAATTAAAATGAATAGAACCAGATTAAATGCGTTGGTTGATCTCTCTGCCTTTTTCGCATTTCTGATCTCCCTTATATCTGGCATAGTACTATGGCTGGTACTTCCTGAGGGATACAGAGGAGGCAGAGGTGCAGCGGAGCTCTTTCTCGGGGTCACGCGTCATCAATGGACAAATATTCACACTGTTTCAAGCCTTGCTATGGCTGGCATTATAGTGATCCATCTGATCCTCCACTGGAGCTGGATAAAATCTCTGTCCAAAATACTGAAAAGATAGTTGCCCCAACTTATATATAATGCTGCGCGTATCTGATCTCGATGAAAAAGGTGCTCTGGTGGCTTATTGGCGGCACACGAGGAGGAAAGAACAGAGTTAGAATAATAAACGCACTGAAAGAGAAACCAATGAATGCAAATCAGCTGTCAAAAGAGCTGAACCTTGACTACAAAACCATCAGGCACCATGTAGAAATTCTGGAGGAGAACCAGATCCTTACCATAGTAGGTGAGGGATACGGAAATACATACTTTCTCTCTGACCAGATGGAGGAGAACTTTGATCTCCTGACGGAAATAACCGATAAGATAGGTGATTGATTGAATGAAAGAAACCAAGTAATCGTGATACTGTCGGTGGGAGTACTGGTAAGTCTGTTTCTGACCTTAATGGTATCAGTCCCCATGGGGCACAGGCATGGGATGATAAGAGAATGGGAAATATTCCCCAAAATTAAAGTTTTTGTGTCCAGTCTCAACATAATCCTGATCAGTGCGTTACTGTGGAATTATACTACCATTTACCGAAATATTCCCAATAGATTTACGCTCAGTCTGATAATTTTCAGTATTGCACTGTTTCTCTATGCATTCTTATCGAACCCCCTGATTCATACACTCTTCGGATTCGGAAGAGCAGGTCCCGGACCTTTTACCTTCCTACCCGACTTATTCGCCACCGTGGCTATTGTAATCCTCCTGTATCAGAGTTATAAATGAGCAATAAAGATAATACCATTAAATCTCAGAGGTGTAGGGTAACAAAGAGGCATTAGGTTTCCCCCTTCGGTATCTTTTCTTAAGTAACGTCGATATAGCGGATCTGGGGGGGGAGGTGTGTAGAGAAGTATCACTTCGGACCCTCCGATAGTGTATAGGCTTTGGAGCTTATAGATGTTAGTTTTGGTTTCGTGTACATCTGCATACCAATATCTCAAAAACCTATTTTTCAGTTTTCAAGACGTAAAAACTAACAAAAATTAACATGGCCCAGAAAAGGATCGCACCCCCCAAAAATTATAGAATTGCACTCACAGAGATACCGTTCCCATATCGATCTTTTTAATGGAAGAACACACAATTTTTACCAGAAAAAGATACGGGGGCAAACTGGGCTTACAAAGGTATTATTTCTTTTTTCATGCATATTTTTTCTTTTTAAAGAAAAAAGATGCGGGGGGTGGGATTTGAACCCACGTATTCCTTCAAAACCGGATCTTAAGTCCGGCGCCTTTGGCCATGCTCGGCAACCCCCGCAACGAGAGAAGGAATTATATAGATTTAAAGTCGTCTATGGCAAAGCCGGGGTCTTCTCCTTCTTTAATAATGCCTCTATTTTGCAGGTACTCCTTTGCAAGGAGATAATAGATAATCGCCAGAGCTTTTCTTCCCTTATTGTTTGTTGGAATTACAATATCTACGTTTATCAGCATATTCTCTGTATCACAAAGAGCTACAACAGGTATTCCCTGTTCTGCGGCTTCTTTTAATGCACGTTTATCTGCCCGCGGGTCTGTAACTATGAGCACATCGGGTTCTACGTAATACTCGCACTCCGGATTCGTCAGCGTGCCCGGAACAAATCGTCCTGTAACGTATTTTATCCCCGTGCTCTTTGAAAATGTGCGTGCAGGTTTATGTCCGTATACCCTTGTCGAGACGGTAAGAATTTTATGAGGTTCAAACTTTGCCAGAAATTTTGCCACATCTCTTATCCGCTGGTCTGTAACTTTGACATCCAGCACAAACAATCCATCTTTTCGCACTCTGAATATGTACTTATCCATGTATCCCGTTTTCTGCTGTGTACCTATATGAATCCCAGACGTGAGATACTCGTCGAGAGGTGCTAAAAGTTCTTCTTCCATTTATATCTCCTCCATTCTACTTAGATCTTCATATATTCTTAAAAGCTCGTTTATTTCCGATTTATTCTTTATTTTCAAGTATTTTATATTGAAGCCCACTGCCAGATGACAGATACCCGCTTCAACGGGGGTTATTGTATTTCCTCCCCCTTGCTGTTCGGTTTTTATCCTAAAAAGTGTATCGAGTGAAATGGGCTTGGGGTCTACGGTTTCGTCCATCTGATTCATCTTGTGGTCGTACACCTTATTTTTGTAAACGACCCTTGGGAGCTTACTGATAAATATACCTCCTGCGTACTGATATAATGGCATTCCGTAGAAATTCGAGGCTGCTTTGGCAGCGGCTATTGAGAACGCAAACCGTACTTCCGGAGAAGTTGTTATCTCCTCCAGGATATAGTCTACTGGCTTCTGTTCAAGTACACTGAAGCCTATGAGTTCCGGAAGCACTACCTCAATGATGTCATTGATATTTTCTCCGGTAACCACGGTACTCTTACCGTAGCTGTTCGTGGAGAACATGTCCACTTCCAACAGATTCTTTTTGTTTCCCTTATATGTTTTCCTTATGAATATATCCTCAATAGATTCCACTATATCACCTTTAAAGTATGAACGTTCCCACAGGAAGGTTCATCCTCGGCGTGGTCTTGAGTGGGGCCGCCGAGAACAGGATCAGGTCAAAGAGCTGATCCTTCCCTGGCGGGGTCCCGAAAGTGGGGCCGCCGAGATTTGAACTCGAGTCTCCAGCACCCCGGGCTGAGAGGATGGTCCATGCTA
>JAYEIH010000014.1:0-4659 GCA_034659995.1 Methanobacteriota archaeon | reverse complement strand
AGTGGGGCCGCCGAGAACAGGATCAGGTCAAAGAGCTGATCCTTCCCTGGCGGGGTCCCGAAAGTGGGGCCGCCGAGATTTGAACTCGAGTCTCCAGCACCCCGGGCTGAGAGGATGGTCCATGCTACCCTACGGCCCCTAAACATTATACTCTAAAACTTCATCTATAAGCTCGGCATGCGTAAGGATCATTCTTCTGCAGCAGTATCGCTCCAGCCCTAGACTGTCCAGAACATCCTTTGCAGGCTCTCCGGCCTCTATCCTCTCTGTGTACTCTGCATACAAATGTCCTATTGGTTTTCCGCATGTAAAACATCTCACAGGCATTATCATCATCTCACCTGTACGATTTCTGTTTCTTTGCTCGCGGTCCTTTCGAAGAGGCATTTGGCTTATGTGCCTCCGTTCTTCGTATATCGCCCTTTAGCATTACTCTATCGTACTCCATATATCTATCCTTGAGCGTTGAGTCCTTTGTCCAGTCCACGAGTCCTCGTGCTATGGCTGTTCTTGCGGCATCTGCCTGCCCCATGATGCCTCCACCTTTAACTTTCACTTCTATATCTATACTCTCTACGATATCTCCGGCCAGCATTAATGGCTCCATTACTTTCATCTTTGCCAGTTCAGGCCCATAAATATGGAGCGGTTTATGATTTATTTTTTTCACTCCCGTTCCTTCCTTTATCAGCGCTCTGGCAATTGCCCTTTTTCTTTTTCCGGATGATTGAACTATTTTTTCCATTTTATCCCCTTTAGTTTCCCAGATACTTGGATAATTCTTTTATTGTTCTGTATTTGAGGGTTTTTTCTTTATTTAACGTAGCATCGTTTAATTTTATTGTATCTTGATCTTTAAATTCTTTAGGGACACCTTCATGCACTCTCAATCTTTTTAATGCCTTTCTCCCCATATGTTTTTTATAGGGCAGCATGCCCCTGACAGCTCTTTTCACTATCCTTTCAGGAGTTCTTGGGTAGTGTGGTCCCCTTCTTGGATTTGCTATGTTTCTTAGCTCTTGCCTTTGTTTATATCTTCCAAATATATTTTTTTTGTTTCCCGTAATCACCATCTTTTCTGCATTGACTATAACAACTTTTTCCCCATTAAGAAGCTTTTTAGCAGTGATAGAGGCAGTTCTTCCCAAAATCAGGTTTTTTCCATCTACGATCATTCTTATCACTCCATTATAGTTATATTTTTTCCCTGCGGGTTCTTTTCTACAAGTTCCTCTATTGCAATGGCGTTTCCCCCTGCATTTGTAATGCTTCTGTAAGCTTTTTTAGAGAATTTTAATGCCGAGACTGTAAGTTCATGCTCCAGTCTTCCCGCGCCCAGGACTTTCCCTGGTACTACTATGGTATCGCCCCTTTCTGTGTGTTTATTGAGTTTCCAGAGGTTCACTTCTGCCATTCTTCTCGTTGGTCTGCATAACTTCTTGGAGATATCTACCCAAAGAGGTACATCCTCTTCGTACCCCTTATCTCTAAGTTCTTCTACAAGTCCTATTAATCGTGAATTTGTTTTTCTCAACTTCTTCATAGTATCACCTTTGAACTCGGCGCATCCATTGCTCGCTCAAAGTTTCTATCCTATTTTTATAGAGGCCTTTATAAACATTGTGATCTGTTATGCCCCCCCTATTTTGTCTATGAGGAGTTCAAAGGCCTCCAGAACGCCTTCCCCATGAAGCGCGTCTGCGGGTACAATCTCTATGGACTCAGATAATTTCATCTTCTCGCGTATCTTCTCAGTGCTCAGTGCGTTTTTGACATCTTGTTTGTTTGCGACTATAATAAGAGGAAGACCCTTTGCTCTTGTTTTTTCGAGCATCGTTTTCGCTCTGGGCAGTGAGTTCGGTTTTGTCGAGTCCACGATCAGGAAGACACCCATTGCCTCATTTGCTATGTACTGGAGGATCGGATCAAACCGTGTCTGACCGGGAGTCCCAAAGACATCTGCAGTGATGTCGTTGTGTTCTATATGTCCATGATCGAGTGCAACTGTTGTTCCCATTCTATCTACAGAAACGGAGTGAGTTGAGAGGGAACGGACAAAGGTAGATTTGCCGGCGTTGAAAGGGCCTGTAACAAGAACCTTTGGAATGAATCCCTTTACGCCTCCGGGTTTTTCTATCTTGAACATTAGATTTCCCTTTGCCTTTTCCAGCCAGTTCACCTTTATTACGCCGTAGTACTGCCCCAAAATAACTCTTTCTCCAACACCACCCACCTTAACGATAACATCCATTGCCTCATGTAGCTGTTTTTTTGTTTCTTCCGAGTACGGCCAGTCTGTAAAGTTATACACACCTATGGAATCATGCTCAGTAAATATTTTGTTCCATTTTTTCACATGAGATACAGCTTCCTCCCCACAGAGATCAAGAATAGAGGAAAGAGAGCCGAGCGTTACCGATATATTGCGTTCTTCTAGTATCTCCTCGAGCATATCATCGTAGGACTTTATATTATTCGGGTCTTTTATGAGATACTCAGCATCACTTTCACTCCCCATAAGTGAGGAGTACGCGTCGATAATGGAAAATTTGTTCCCATACTTAGATACGTCCCAACCATACTCTTTAAAATTCTCTCTTATAAGTGTCGGATCGGATCTTGTTGTTATGATAGCTGCCTTCCTACCGTTTTTTAGGTTGTTATAGAGGGTTTGCATTCCAAATGTTTCACCTTCTACCTCAGGCTGAATAAGATACATGATACTCTTTCCCTTGGGCATACCCCCTTTAAGAAAAGAGTCCAACCTGGGTATGCCTGTTGATATCATTTTTTCCCCTCCAAAATCAATTTTTCGTCTTTTATTTCAAATCCAACTTCTGATTGAACTCCAAAACCCCTATAAATCATTTTATTTTCCTTCATTTCCGTTATTACATCTATTAACTGATTTATGGGGCTATTTTCTGCCTTTTCAGATGTTTCGTCCATGGTAAATATACCGTACCCATCTATCTTTCTTACTCTGCCTGCGAGTATATGAAGAAATCTGAAGACAGTCTGTTCATTTGAGTACATGAGAAGTGTGGAGAGCGAGTCTATGACAACACGTATATCCGTGTACTTTTGAGTGTTCCAGAACTTCTCCAGAAGAGAACTGTACTTCACAGAGATGCCTGTGAGGTCCACGGAACTTGAGACATACTTTATATTTTCAGTGTCCTCAATATTCGTTTCTAATCTCAAACTTTTGGATATGCAGTCAAGGATTCCCAGTCCCTTGGTGTCTGTCCTTTCAGAAAACCATTTCTGGATTTTATCACCAGCATCTTTTGTTGAAACATAGATAACAGCCTCATTTCTTTTCAACGCGTCTAAACAAATATGCTTTACAATTGTCGATGTCCCAGAGCGAGGGGGGCCTGAAAGCAGTATAATGCTGCCCTTTGGAATGTTGACGTCAAGATCACTATAAAACATTGTATTATATACTACATGCTACAGCTTAAAAAAGGTTTCCATAGTTTGCCATTTATCTCTGCACTGTGTATCTCTTCCATCTTTCTCAAGGGCACATAGAACTTCAGAATTTCTCAAGAAAGTTTTCAACTACCCCTATGCCCTTATCATTCAACTTGTAAAGATCATAAATGAGTTGATTCAACTTCTTTTCCAACTTTTTTACGGTGGGCATCTCCTCCAATTTTTTTATATCGGCCTTATATATGTCATGTATTTCTTTCACTTCACCGTTATCCATTGGGACTCGAATGAGAATTTCTTCATTCTTTGAGAATTTCTTGCCGTCTATAGTTCTATGCACATACTCAAGTTTTTCCTTAGAATCTATCCTGTAATCTTCGATATAATCATCCTTTCCAAGTTTGAGTTTCTTATTCCCATCCAGATCTTCCTGAATCTCGGCATTGAGATTTCGATAATAGCGGCTTGTTGCATGTCTGATCTCAAAAGACTCCTGCACTGCTCCTTTTTTTCTCAACTCAGAGAAATAAGGCGTGGGGAACATCCTTATCCTGCGCTTTAAAGAAGCAATATCACTGAGTCTTTTCTCCAGTGAAGCGATCTCTTTTGATTTTTTCACCTCGTCCTCAGATTGCGGAGCTTTGATTGGAAGCAATTTAATATACGCATCTGCGTAAGAATATGACTTACCAGCGTAAATCGTACTTACATGTTTGAGATAATAATCTAACAGTTTTGAATTGAGTAAAGCAGTAAGGTATACTAGTGATATTTTAGAATCTTTTCTTAATTTAAAGCTCTCATAAAAATGATTTCTCGATATTTCTTTCCATTGTATAGTACTCCATACTCTGCCTTAAGGGGATTCACGTATTTTTTCCAAAGATCATCTTTATAATTCTTCAAATTCTTCACACCGGGGTTCTTAAACTCCATTACAAAAATTACATCGCCAAACTCATCGGTGCAATGGATGTCTGTTCTTTTTCCTTCAGGTGTGCGTTCTTCTAAAAATATCTCATTTTCTGAGTATCCCAACTTTTCAAGTATGCCCTCTCTAAAGAACTTTGTTCTAAGCCTTTCTTCGTTCATTTCCGGATGTTCTTCTACGGCATCTGACAAATTTTTCAATGAACTTTTAATATTTTTAACATTAGAAATATTACCCACCAACCTCTTCAAACTCTTTTACTACAAAATTTTCCTCGTATTCTTCTC
>JAYEIH010000013.1:0-5508 GCA_034659995.1 Methanobacteriota archaeon | reverse complement strand
TTTGCTAAAACGCCATATCCTATCTGCGTTTTTCTTGTTTTTTACCATTTCATCATCCGTAAGTCCTATGAGCACATACCCGTATTCAAACGCCTTTTTCAAGAAAAATTTGTGTCCTTTGTGGAGTCTGTCAAATGTTCCGGATGCTATTATCTTCTCCACAGTAAAACCCCCGCCACCGAACAGAAAAGGCCAAATATGATAAAACACTTCAAACTGGGATGGAGCACAAAATAAATCTGAAGAGGCGTGTAAAACGAGGGGTCAGTGTTTTCAAGTGCTTTTACCAGTTTCTCCCTTGTTACCTCTGAAATCTTTGTATCATCATCAATTATAACAGCGGGCGTCTCTGAGAAGCCGTTGAGATAGAACTCCTGTGTATGCTTCGTTGTATCTATCCAGAGCATGGAAACCCTGTCAGTATACCTCCCTGAGCTAATGATGCTGTCAATCTCTTCCTTTTCCTTTATATCGGAGTAAAATCCAATGATTTTAATTCCTTTCTCTTCAAGACAGAAATTCACCGTGGAGTTAATCACGTTTTCAGTTATATTCTCCTCTATGGAAATCTCATTGACGGCGACCGCAGGTGTCTTTGAGAATCCAAAATAGAGAAAGCTGTTTCTGTTGATTCCAGGATCCAGACAGAGTATGCTAACGTTTTCTGTATCGAGTTCGGAAAGGATACGGGTTATTCGTTCATGCTCCGTACTTTGTTCTTTTTTATCATAAAAAAACCTGACAACACATTTTTTCCGGTTTAAAAAGTAATCTATTGTATGAATAAGCGTTTCTTTTGTAGTATCTCCCTCGATCTTTATCTGTTCATTAAAGACGAGGCTGGGGGTCATGACAAATCCATTGTCCTTGAACTCTTTGTAGCCGCCTGTGCTGAAGACATCGACCATCTGTATATCCAGTTTTTTACCGTACTCTGGCTTCAACTCGTTTAAATATTCCTTTGTAATTGCACAGTGGTCGCAGTCATCGGTATAAAAGAACTTAATCTTCACTGTATCTTCCTCGGCAGCCGCGATGTTCAGAGCTATCAGAAGTACAAGAAGTATAACAAACTTTTCCATACACTGAGAAAGAGCCGTCTTGTTTAAAAAGTTTTTGTTATGGTACAAAAAAAATAAAAAAATATGGGCTTTCATCGTTTCTTCATTACCATTCTCACCGTATATCCAATAAGGGCCAGAATAGCCACTAAAAAGACGATTATGGGAACATACTTAAGGATTCCGGAGAATTTCTGTTTATCTTCCATTTCAGCAATTTTCTGCGTGCAGAGGTCAGCTTTTTCCTGATCCACCTCTACATAGAACTCCTTGGCCTTTTCGTACTCCTCTATCGCACCCTCATAATCTTCATTTTTCTCTTTTTCATTGGCACTATCCCAATGTTTACCCCCATTTATACCCTTGTACGCCTTTGAAATAAAGATATCGCATACATCTGTCATATCTGTATCTCCTATCTCCTCATACAGAGATTTTGCCTGAACAAAGTTATCTTTCGCTTTCGTATACTCTTTATTGTTAAAAAGGTCTCCTGCATTATTATATAAACTCTGCGCCTGTTCCTTTTTTGCCTCGAGATCCACTTCCTCCTCTTCTTTCTCTTCAGTTTCTTCTTCCTCTTTTTCTTCTTCCTTGGGCTCCTGTTTTTCATACGTAAAGACATTTAAAAATCTCCAGCTCGAGGCGAGTATCTCCTTTTTTCCGTCACCGTTCAGATCCCTGGCATGAATTTTGAATATCTCGTCGTTAGTATAGGTCGTGCTGTACTGCGCAAGCGTCTCTTCGCCTTGAAGAACGGCAATATGATTTCCAGCTCCAAGAATAATTTCATTTGTCTCGTCACCATCAAGATCGCCTATATACACAGTTTTGAGATCTTTGGAAGTTGGATACCCAAACTCCCATATCTTTGTTCCTTCTTTATCATACGCGGCGATGGCATACTTATCGAGAACAACTATATCATCGGTGCCATCGGAGTTATAATCACCAAGAAATACATCCACTGCCTCTTTATCCAGCGGTATTTTCCAGTACATGAGCCCATTCTTTTTATAAAAACGGAGCTCATCTCCGGCAATAACTATCTCCTTTAGACCGTCTCCATCAAAATCATGCAGCAGAAAATCATTTGTATCCGTACAGCAGTACCATAGAGTGTTGAAATCCTTATCCAGTACATAAAACTTATCAGCTGCTACAATAACTTCCAGATTCCCATCTCCATCTATATCCTCTGACTCTATCTTCTTTATTTCCGGAATGCTTCGTGAGTGCTTTGGATTTCCATTTCTATAGAATAGGTAAATCTCATTTTCCGTGGCAAAGATCATTTCCTTTCTTGCATCACTATCTATATCTCTTATCAGAGAAAACTTGAGATCGCCATCTATGATACACTCAGCTTTCAGATTTCCGTAGTAGTCTATGAGATACCCGCTATCTTTCCCACCAAGGGCAAAGGAGCTCACAAGAAAAACCTTCGAAAAATCAAAGCCCAGCGCAGGGTATTCAAATTTCTTGAGAAGGTTTCCATCGAAATCCACAATATAGAGAAAATCACTTCCTATGGCTATCTCCTCTTTGCCGTCGCCATTGTAATCCATTATTTGAAAATCATATACCTTTTCCTTTGTTTGATATTTCCATTCTGCAGTTGCTAAGGGCAGTACCAGAACCAAAACTAAAACAGCTAAAATTTTCCTCATTTTATCCTTCCTCCATATATCTGTCCAGTCCTCCTTTTATTTCTCCGTTGCTCATGTAATACCTCAGGAACTCCATCCAGGCTTTTTCATAAAATCTTTCTTCATCTCTCCTGAACTGTTCTGTATATACTCTCTTACTTCCCATATATAAATCTTTTACTTCCTCCTCAGTAAACTCATCGTTCAGAAGCTGGTACAGAACGGTACGATCGTCCTCATTTTCCAGAGCGGAGATAAATCCTTCAAGAGCCTTACTGTATCCCTTTTCAAGCTCTGGTTCCATCTTTTCGTGTATCTCTACCATTTTTTTTGTATCTTTATCCACCATCGCTTTAAAAAATTTTCTCATTTAATCCACCAGACTTTTTGCCACGTCAACTGCCTTTTTTCCAAGTTTTTCATTTATACGGCCGGTTTTTACTGCTTCTTCGAGTTTTCCTTTATTCACTATCCTTTTATTTCCGTCCGTACCCTCTAACACGCCTATTTCCAGATCAATATACCGAATTCTGCTGGGGTATATCTCCACGGGGGTACAGATTGTGTACTGTGTTACCTTGAGTTCATCTTTTTTTGAGTAGTACTTACGGGTGAGCTGCCATTTTCCTTCCTCTATTTCTATCAGTGCGTAATCTTTGTACTCTCTCTTTATGTTATGCCCGTTATAGTATCCTTTTCCGTAAATTTTTCTTTTCAGGAGTAGTTTGGGGGGTTCAAACTCCAGAACTTTAGCGTCGCCGAGGGTAATGGGATACTCCTTTATGCACTCTATACTAAGATACTCTTCTACAGAAGACTCAAAGACATTTGCAAAGCTCTTTTCGACTGATTTTTTGTTAACATCCTGCTCAATAAGAAGTTCACCAAGATCCACAGCTGCTGAAAATCCCTCTGCGTTTTTATAATGATGATGATCGTTCATAGTTGGAACTACCTCATTTCTCATAGTATCCAGTTTTTCTTTGGAGTTTCGTCCAAAGTATATTTTTAAAACGTTATTTCCCTCTCTTATTATGCTGGGTGTAGAGAACAGCTCAAAACTATTCAAAATTTTCTCAGTTTCATCATAAAGGTCTTCAATTTCCTCTACTAACTCTTCCTCATCTTTATTCATTGCGCTGCTCCTGAAGAGCACTCCAAGATCTTTAATATGTTTTTTTCCAATCTTATAAAGCCTCTCACGTTTCTCTGAGTCTTTTATTCTTCTACTTATCTTTACAGCTCTATTCGGTATCAACACAATGTTTTTTCCGGGAAATGTGAGTTTACTCCTCACAACAGGCATTTTTCTCATATCGTGAACCTGAAGCAAATCTCCTTCTTTTACAGCGTCATAGCATAAGACTCTTCCGTCAGGTATGTCAATAATTCTCTTCTTTCCTCTTTTTTTGACTGTTTTTCCTTTATAAATCCCATAGAGCTGCACTTTTTCCATTCTGAAGCAAATATCCAAAAACTCTCTTTCCAGTATTTCCTTCAGCCTTGTAAGATCGTCGTTATCTCCGATTGCCATTAATCCATTACCATTGTTCTGTCTAAGATCTATATCCGCAAGATTTTTATCGGAATCAATACCAAACCTTTTTTCCATTGTCTCAGACATTTGAACAATTTTCCATTTCTTTTTCAGCAAAAATTTTGTCAAAGCAGTAGTATATATACCCCTAATTCTTACGGTAGGCATAGACATTAATTCCACCTCTTTTTTTTCTTTTTAAAAGGCCGTAATCATAGAGTTTCTCCAGTATCTCCGGATCATTGCTCAAAAAGCGAGGTTCTATCCATTTCATACCCTCATCGTGAAGAAGCAGGATTTTTTCCAGAGCGGAAAGCTCGTCATTCTTTAAAACATTTTCTCTTTCCTCATATACCAAATCTGCAATAATATCCTTTATGGACGAGATTTTTCTCTCTAAATTTTCAACTTTGGATTCTATACTGCTTATTTCTTCTTTGAGATACTTGGAGTCACTTTCTGTAATTACAGGCTCTAAAACAATCTTTAAAATCTCTTTTTCAATCTCATTATACATCTGATCGAAGTAAAACTCCGACTCGCTCAGAAGGTTCAGGTTCAGATCACGTCCTGCAGAAAGCTTAAACTTGTGTATTTTTTTAACTGCGGACTCACCAAATTTTTTTATGTTTTTATTGCTAAAAATAACGGAAGTAAGGTTTGAAATCTTTCCCATCTTAAAACTGAACTCATTCAGGAGACTCACAAGTTTGGATACCTCTTTTCTGTTCTTGGGATTTAACTGTACACTCTTCTTCCGTATCTCCAGAAAGCTATTCCTCACCGAAGCGAGTTGAGTCTCGATCTTTTTCATTGCTTCTTCCTTCATCTATCCTACATGATACTCTGTGTTTATATTTTTAATGCCTCGGGAAGCTACATCAGTTACCATAGATAGTTTGACAAAAGTGCCCAGTTCCCGGCAAAGTCTTCGGAAAAAAAATCAAGCCCCCCATTACTCAGATCAGGGGAATCTCTAGCATAAACGTGGCTCCTTTATCCTCAGACACTACGAAGATACTTCCACCGTGTGCTTCCACAATTTTTTTCACGATGGTAAGGCCAAATCCTGTGCCAGTCTTTGAATATCCCATATCAAAGATTTTGTCGATATCTTTTTCAGGTATACCTTTACCATTATCCTTTACGGAAATAACGTAGTTATTTCCTCTCTTTTTAGATGAGATCTCTATTTCACTGGCTTCTCCGTGGACTATTGCATTACCGAAGAGGTTATGGAATACTTCCTTCAATCTTTCTG
>JAYEIH010000012.1:0-5513 GCA_034659995.1 Methanobacteriota archaeon | reverse complement strand
AGATGTGAAGATGGTCTGGGCATCCACTTCTTCCATATACAACGGAAATTCCACGCCATGGAGAGAGGATATGCCCATTCATGTAAAGGATTACTACACCGAAGCTCGGTACGCTATGGAAAGGCTTGCAGATCTCCATTATGACTGGTATGATACAGAGACGCTGGGAATGCGGTTTTTCTCTGTCTACGGTCCTAAGGAAGATGCAAAAGGAGAGTATGCGAACCTCGCCTCGCAGTTTCTGTGGCGAATGAAAGAAGGAAAATCACCGGTGCTGTACGGCGATGGCACTCAGAAAAGAGATCTTATCTATGTCAAAGAGGTTACGAAATGTATTCTCTCCGCGTTCGAATCCTCCGCAGAGCACGATATCTTCAACATTGGTACGGGAGAGTCACACAGCTTCAATGAGCTCGTTGAGATCCTTAACAATGCCTTAGGCACTGACATAGAACCTGCTTACATTGAGAATCCCATACATGGGTACGTTCATGAGACGCTGGCAGATACCACAAAAACAAAGGAAGAGCTGGGATTTGAGGCAGATATTGAACTGAGGGAGGGTATAAAGCGATTGATTGAGAAATAAGAGGATATTATATGAAAACGGTAATAATGGCCGGAGGTTATGCCACACGGCTCCTGCCGCTGACAGAAAGGAGAGCAAAACCGCTGCTCCCCGTAGCAGGAAAACCTATAATAGACTATATACTGGAAAGAATTCCATCAGATGATATAGTTATAAGTACAAATAAGAGGTTTAGAGAAAATTTTGCAGAGTGGCGCTCAAAAAAAGAGAAAAATATTGATATTCTTATCGAGGAAACACGGAAAGAAGAGGAAAAACTGGGGACCATCGGTGCTATAGCATATCTTATAAAGAAGAGAAATATAGATGAGGACCTCATGATCGTGGCGGGAGACAATCTCTTCAGCTTTGAGCTCGCGCCATTCATAGAAGCATATACGGGTATCCCACTGATCGGTTTGTATGATATGAAGGACAAAAAGAAAATAAGAGAGAAGTACGGTGTTGCTCTTATCAAAGGAAACAGGGTCAGAGGGTTTCAGGAAAAACCGCAAAATCCAAAATCAACACTGGTCAGTATCGGCTGCTACATATATCCAAAAAATATTCTTCCGCTTTTCTCTGAGTTTTTACGGGGACACGGAAGAAAAAAGGATGCCCCGGGGTATTTCAACGAGTGGCTCTGCAAGAAAAGAGAGATGAGAGGACATATTCTTCACGGCGACTGGTATGACATTGGAGACAGAGCCTCATACATCCGGGCCAACATGGCGTACGCCGGAGGAACGTACAAAGGAGAAAATGTCAGGGCAGTAAACTCCACCATCGCGAACTCCGTTATTCTTGAAAACACAGAGATAAAAGATTCAGTGCTCCGAGGATGCATTGTTGACAGGGATGTCGTGCTCGAAGGCATCAGACTCGAGAACTGCATTGTGGGCGAGGGAACGAGGATCAGAGATGAGCAAAAAAAATAAAGAAAAGTGTTATAAAGTTATTCGTATAGAAAGAGTTGGATGAAAGAAGAAAGAGTAAAGCGATACTGGGATAAAATTAATCTAATCTCCAAGAGAACCGACGAGATAAATGAATGGGCGAATACAGAACCTGAAGAGTTCATTGCTAACGAAAAAACAAAGCTTGCGACTTACAAAGCATTTCAAGAACTGGCGGAAGCATCTATGGATATAGTGGCGATGATCTGCAAGGACACAAAGATCCTTCCAAAGGACGACTATACAAATATTGAGCTCTTAAAGAAGGAGATATCATTCAATGAAAAGGTCCTTATCGAGGCTAACGGCCTAAGAAATAGAGTTGTGCATAGATACAATAAAACGGATGACCTGTTGGCATTTGAAAGCATAAAGGAGCTCCTACCTGGGATCGTGGACTTTGTTGGAGAGGTCAAAGCATGGATGAGAAAGAGATTGAAAAAATAAAGGAGGACTGTGAGTTCCTATTTGATAAGGTGCTTGGGATACTGCTCTACGGTTCCTCTGTTAAAAATGAGAGAACTGAAAGGAGTGATATAGACCTCTGTGTAATTGCACCTCATATGAATAGTCACACGATCTTTAAGGAAACGCTTCCTTTAAATTATGATGTTAGAATATTTGAGATAATGCCTCTCTACCTCAAAATGGAACTGATAGAACATCACGAAGTGATTTATGCAAGGGATATCTTTGATCTCTACGAGTATTTCTACTCCTTTAGAAAGTTATGGGAGGACCAGAGGCACAGACAGAGGTTGAGCAAAGAGGAAGCGCTATACATACTCAGCTGAAAAGCAAAACGGTAGGACGGGGGGTCAGTGTGAAACTCTTGGTCCGAATATCGGGGTTCGCAAAAGAAGAATCTTCATGAACATCTCAATTATAAGCGCGGAGTATGTAGGGTTGGTCACAGGAGCTTGTTTTGTCAAACTTAGGCATAATGTCAGTTTGAAAAGAGATAGAGTAAAATAGATTTGAAAGAGGGAGAGAAGGTAGAGATGAGCTAAAGAAAAAGAAGGTAAGTAGTAAAAAATATTTTATTTTAGCAAAAGTTGAATTGTAATGCAAAAATAGCTAAAATTTCTTTATTTTCATAGAAATTTTTATAAAGATAATACCCATACATAGTAGTACATGGCAAAAAAAATGTATCTATGGAGAAAAAAATAGGGGAGTATATATTCAAATCAGTGGCTATGGGTAGGAGAGCTACGGGAATGACATATTACAAAAATATTTATCTCTCTACAATATCGAAGACTTTCTTTGATTGCTTCTATAAACCACAGTACGGGGGTGGATATCCAACGATAATCAAAGCATTATATGATGCTAAGATAAATTGGGACGAATTTATAAGGTATTTTAAACTTGAATCAAGTTCTCTATGCCAAAGAACAGGGTATGTCCTGGAGCTGTTAAGAGAGGAAACCGATAAGGAGTTTTCAAAGGAAGTTTTGCATTACTTCAAAAAAAGAGTAAAAAACAACACAAAGCTGTTGCCTTCCGGAAAGTCTATAGGAAAATACATAAAAGAATGGATGGTTCTTGACAATCTCGGAAAAGAAAATATGCTATCTTGGTGGTACCATGGCTGATCCAGAGATTTTAAGGTATTTAGCTTCAAAAACTGGCTTAGGCCTAAAGTATTTGCTTAGACCTGGATTTTGATAAAGAGAGTTTATTTAAAGCATTGAAAATTATGCAGGATTTTTACAGAATAGACGGATCAAGCTTTTTGTATGATCTTTTGTCAAAGCTAAAAAAAGCAAGGGAAAATGCTTATTACATAGGAAACTCAACCAATCATTTCATACCCGGAAAACTAAGGCCGGAGTGGAAGGTATTTATAGATACCTTAATGCTAAAAATTGAAAGGGGGGTTAAGCAATGCCAAATAAATCGAATTGAAAAAAACACAGAAAAATCATATCTTGGAAATCCCGGGAAACGATCCACAATTCACCGACACCTGCAGAGAATGAGGTGTGGATATTACTTATCCCTTGCGGAAACATTTTTGCAATGAAAAAGCAGAACGCTTCTACAAGAATCAGGATTACGCCGTTGGCCCCCCCAACAACCGTGATCAGCTCCTCCAACCATCCTGTCCTTGCGGGATCAGCGTGCAGATAACTTAAGCTCTGGCAAGAGAAGAGATCATAATGAATACTTGAAAAGGCTATTGAGGTGTAAGAGCTGCTCCTTTGGCATATATGGAGTTTAGATGCAACAACTATTTAAAGTTCCAGTGGAGAAAGAGAGTTGTGAGGATAAATGGAAAGAAGTAACGACTGGCTGGTCCAGGCTGAACATGTGCTTAAGGAGGCTGAGTGGTGTAAGAAGGGCGAGTTCTACGATGGAGCTTGCTTCCTCTCTCAACAGGCAGCAGAGATGGGGGTAAAGGCCCTCTGTGAGAGGTATACTCATGACTCATGGGGACACTCCATAAGTAAGCTGTTGGACAAGATAACCGAGATTGAGATACCGCAAAACCTACAAGAAGGAGCTAAAACACTGGATAAATACTATATCCCTACAAGATATCCAAATGGATTTGATACTGGGGCTCCTAAAGATTTCTTTACTGAAAAAGAAGCAAAAGGAGCGATAAACTATGCCACCGAGATCATTAAGTTCTGCAGAAAAAATTTACAGAAATAAAAAATTGATCCTCCAGGAGCTTCGAAAGGGCGCTTCGAGGGCTCTCAAAGATTCATCGGTTACCCAAGTGATTCTTTTTGGATCGTTGGCAGGGGACAATTTTGGTTTATACAGCGACGCAGATCTCCTGTTAGTACTTGAAGAGAGCAAATACAAGAGATTTTTTGATAGGATTCCTGAATTTTTAGATTATTTCACAAATGTTCCCATCCCTGTAGATCTGTTTCCTTACAAGGAAGATGAAATTGAAAAAATGAAGAACTCGGGCAACAGATTAATTCTCATGGCACTAAAAGAGGGAGTAGTCCTCGCTGGGAAGCTCAGAGAAAAGTAAGGATAATTATTCAATGCTCTGCTTATAAAAGAAATTCTCAGAGCGATATAATAAAAATTTTAGTCACGGACGCAGGTTTTATCTGTTATATAAAAAGGAAGACAAACCGTACAAAAATATAAGCCTCTCGGGAAAAAACTGATAGAGAAGATGTTGTGGTTATTTTGACTGGAAGAAAAGTTTAAATACATGTAGTACATGTATTACATATGAACACTACAATAAGAAATATAGACGACAAAACCTTCCATGAGCTGAAGGTAGAAGCAACAAAGGAGAGGGTAACGGTCGGACAGGCAACTACTCAGGCTATAAAACTCTGGTTGAAAACAAAAAGAGAAAAGGGAAAAAAAAGGAGTTTAAAAGAGATAAAGCCCATTTCCTTTGGCAAGGAAAATAAAAAACTGAGTGAAGAGATAAAAGAAGTATTGTACGGTGCCTGAATGATTTTCATGGATTCCAGTCTAATAATAGCCTATGCGAATAAGGATGATGAAAATCATGGAAGGGCTTCGACTATTATGGAAGAGATTGTGAACTTTAAGCATGGAAAAGCTATAATCTCTGATTTGGTTTTTAGCGAGATTGTCACTGTTATAAAACTGAGAAAGGATCTAAAATCTGCAGTAGAGATAGGAGAAATACTGAAAGATTCAAAGGAAGTAGATATAGTCTTTGCAAAGGAAAGTCTGTTTGAGGAGATCTGGAGTATCTTCAGATCTCACAGGGGGTTAAGCTTTGTGGACGCATCGAACATAGCCGTAATGAAAACATTTGATATAAAAAAAATTGCAACATTTGACAGAGATTTTGAAAATATGGAAGATATTGAGGTTGTCGGAAACTGAGAAGTTATTTATATCCAAAGAAAAGAAGTACACCAATGCAACTTCAAGAGCGGTACAGAAAAGCAGTAGATGAGTTTGTGAAAAGGGCGAAAGAGCTGTATGGGGATAGAATAGAAAAGATCATTTTATTTGGCTCTGTC
>JAYEIH010000011.1:0-5551 GCA_034659995.1 Methanobacteriota archaeon | reverse complement strand
GGCATTACGCTGTCATAAAAAAGGTTTTTAAAACTGGCCACGTCCTTGTAACGACTCTTAGGAGAGTGCAAGTGAAAATGACCTTTGTCTGCCTCAGTTTCAATCTGTACCAGCTTCTAACGCTGCAAAAACAAATGGGATAGCGTTAGCTATCAAAACATGAGGAAAATAAAGGAAAAAGAAAGAAAAATAGTAGAAAAATAGGATAAATCTGGATTGAAAAAGAGATCAATCAGAAATAGAATTGAATCTGCTCAGATTGAACGAAAAATTGAACTTAATCAAAAAGCTCTTAAAACTAAAAAATACTATCCTAAATGTGGGAGATGACATTACAATTAAGCCAACAAAATTTTATATTGGTTTTATTGCAAGAACCAACATAACAGATGTACATACCCAGAAAAAATCTTTAAAAATCTGGATCAATCTTAGAAAAGGAGAACTTGATGATCCTAAAAACTTAGCGAGGGATGTCTCGAATGTCGGACATTGGGGAAATGGTGATTATGAATTGCAAATAAAAGATGATGAAGATTTGGAGTATATAGTTAGTTTAATCAAGCAATCATATAAAAAGAATAAAGAATGAACAAAAACCAAATGTTGTTCCCCACATATTCCCTACCAGAATAAAACCGTTCCAAAAAATAGAAAGTTTTTTATATCCTACATAGCAAAAACTCGGTAATGCATACAAAATACCTTGTTACATCGGCATTGCCCTACGTAAACAATGTCCCACACCTCGGAAACCTTATCCCAATACTCTCGGCAGATGTATTCTCAAAATTTTTGAAAATGAGCGGGAAAAAGGCTATCTATATCTGTGCTACGGACGAACACGGCACAAGAACGGAAATAGAAGCGGAAAAACGGAATATAGACCCCGATAAGTACTGTAAAGAGATGCATGACAAAATACAGGGGATCTTTGAGTGGATGGGTGTTGAGTTTGATAACTTCGGAAGATCATCAAGTAAAGAAAATCACGAGATTAGCCAGCATATATTCCTGAAACTCCATGAAAACGGATATATTTTTGAAAAAGAGCTAGAACAGCTCTACTGCGATCAATGTGGGCGATTTTTACCCGACACGTATGTTACAGGAGAATGCCCTCACTGCAGAAATCCCAATGCAAAGGGTGACCAGTGTGATGAGTGCACGGAGCTTCTTAATCCCACGGAGCTGATAGATCCACGGTGTATCGTCTGCGGTTCCACGCCGGTACTCAAAAAATCAAACCACCTGTACCTCGATCTTCCTCAGCTGGAGGAAAAGGTAAAAACATGGATAGAATCCAGGGGCTGGGAAGGAATCACAAAAAATCTTCCGCTTTCGTGGATAGAAAAAGGATTGGAGCCTCGATGCATTACTCGTGACCTTACATGGGGGGTGAAGGTACCGCTGGAAGGGTACGAGGATAAGGTATTCTACGTCTGGTTCGATGCACCTATAGAGTACACGGGGTCCACCTACGAGTACACCGATGAATGGCAGAACTGGTGGCTTAATCCGGAAGAGACAAGGCTCTACTGCTTCATGGGGAAAGACAATATTCCATTTCATACATTGATATGGCCCTCCTCGCTTCTGGGCACAGGCGAAAACTGGCTGCTTCCACACAAAATAGGTTCAAACGAGTATTTAAACTACGAAGGTGGACAGTTCAGCAAATCACAGAACAAAGGGGTATTTGGCAACGATATAATGGATCTCGACATCTCGCCGGATCTATGGAGATTTTATCTGATGAGTATCAGGCCGCTGGCAAAGGACACAGACTTTGAGTGGGAAGAGTTCCGGGAACACATTAATAATAACCTCGTCGGCAGCCTGGGAAACTTTTTATACAGAAGCCTATCCTTTACAGAGAAGCACGGCGGGAAGATTCCTGATGTGGAAAGTGATAAGAAGATCATTGAAAAAGCATTTGCCCTTCTGGAGACTTACAAGGAGGAGTTCTGGAACTTAAGATTCAAAGAGGCTGTAAAAATACTTCTAAGGATCTCCGATCTTGGAAATCAGTACTTCCAGAAAGAGGAGCCGTGGAAGCTGATAAAAGAGGATAAAAAAGAATGTAAAAAAGTATTGAGAACGGTCTGCGAGATATGTACTATTCTCGGAATCGCAATGTACCCCCTGATCACGAGCTCGGCGAGGAAGGTATGGAAACAGCTTGGATTCAAAAAAGAGATAGAAGAAGAGAATATAAACACGATTGATCTCGAGATTGGAGGTCAGGAGCTTGGGGGGATTGGGATACTCTTTAAAAAAATAGATAAGAAAAGTTTAAAAAGATATAGAATAAAGTTTAAAGGTAAACAGGAGAAAGGTGAGAAGATGATATCGTTTGATGAGTTCAAAAAAATTGAGATAAAAGTTGGAGAGATAAAAGAAGCTGAGAGGATAGAAGGTTCTGACAAACTGTTAAAACTTCAGGTGGACATAGGCGAAAAGAGACAGCTTGTCGCAGGACTGGCAGAACAGTACGATTCTGAGGAGCTTGTAGGGAAAAAAATACTCGTCGTTGCCAATCTAGAGCCTGCAAAGCTCTTCGGCGTTGAGTCCCAGGGGATGCTTCTCGCAGCTGTGAAGGGTGACGAAATCTCACTGGCCACGGTGGATGAGGAGATATCCAACGGTGCTACAGTTGAGTAATCTTTTTATTCTTTTTTTCTTATAGGCCATTATGAAAGCATTAGTCTTAGCCGCGGGCCTCGGAACACGATTACGACCGTTAACAAATAAGAGACCAAAACCGTTGATCCGTCTCGGCGGGAAGAGAATTATCGATTATACCATCGATGCTCTAAAGAAATCTGAGGAAATAACTTTTATTGTAAATTATAAAGAAAAAATGATGAAAAATCACATAGAAGAGTATATAAAATCAAAAAAATATAGAATAAAAATACGTTTTATAAAACAGAAGAGGGTCAATGGAACGGCCTCTGCCATCGCACTCTCACCGTACAATGAGTTTCTCTGTATAAATGGAGATGTGTTCTTTGGACAATCGTTCATTCCCAAAGTTCTGGAATGCTATTCAAAGCATAAAAAACCCGTAATAAGTGTGAAAAAGGTAAAAAATCCGAAAAACTATGGTGTGGTATATAAAAAGGGGAATACCTTTGTAAAAATCTGTGAAAAGGAAA
Source organism: Methanobacteriota archaeon (assembly GCA_034659995.1). GTDB lineage: Archaea > Methanobacteriota_B > Thermococci > Methanofastidiosales > B48-G16 > JAYEIH01. The sequence continues at coordinate 2,390 of JAYEIH010000011.1, read as the reverse complement.
ACAATCCCTCATCAAATCTCGCAAACATGGGTGTCTATCTCTTTACCGGAGATATCCTTGAGGCCATTGAGAAGATAGAACCGTCGCAGAGAGGTGAGTATGAGGTCACAGACGCACTCAATCAGTGCGAGGCCAAGGTTGTGGAGTACAATGGCTACTGGAACGATATCGGGTATTTCTGGGATATTTTAAATACCAATGAGATTATTATGGAAAAAACAGAGCATGAAGTTCTGGGAGATATACGAAAAAACGTAAAAATTGTTCCACCTGTACGGATAGGAAAGGATACGGTGGTACGGGAAGGAAGTTACATCCAGGGGCCCGCGGTAATCGGAGAGAACTGCACAATCGGGCCGAACTCGTTCATACGAAAGAACAGCGTCATAGGAAACAACTGCCATATCGGTATGAGTGAGGTAAAAAACTCAATAGTCTACGATAACTCAAATGTCCCACATTTCAACTACATCGGCGACTCGATCATTGACGAGAACTGCAATCTCGGTGCCGGCACTACCGTCGCAAACCTCAGGTTTGACGATAAATCCGTAAAAATGAAGGTAAAGAACAAAATGATCGATTCGAAAAGAAGAAAGATAGGGTGTATAATGGGCAGGAATACAAAGACGGGTATCAACGTCACGATATATCCGGGGCGGATTATCGGGGAATCATGCACCGTTGGCCCAGGAAGGATCATGGATAAGAACGTTCCTGACGGGACAGATATCAGGTGATTACATGGATATGAACTCATATTTAAAGGAAAAAAAGGAAGTTATAGACGCTATTATTGAAACGCATCTGCCACGAAAGTATAAAAAAGAAAGCATGGAAAAAATTCTCGGGAAGGAGAAGTTCTCATTTGATACAGATGCGGTAAATGGTGCTGTTGCAGAACCTGTGTGGGACTTTTTAGACAGAGGCGGAAAACGATGGAGACCTGCTCTTTTTTTACTCCTCACAGAAGCACTTGAAGGAAATACAGAAAGAGTGAAAAGATTTACGGCCTTAATAGAACTCGTTCACAACGGAACAATAATAGTTGATGATATTGAGGATGACTCCTCGTTAAGAAGGGGTAAAGAGTGTCTCCATAAAATATACGGAGAGGATATCGCCATCAACGTGGGGAACGCCGTCTACTTTATTCCCTTAAAAATCATCATGGACTCGGAGTTCGATACAGAGATCAAAGAAAGAGCCTTTGAGATCTATGCAGAGGAGATGATCAATCTTCATTTTGGCCAGGCGATGGATATATTCTGGCATAAGGGAAAAAAAGAAATGATCACGGAGCAGCAGTATCTGCAGATGGTGAGCTTCAAAACCGGAACACTGGCACGGTTTGCCGCACGTCTCGCTGCACTGCTCGCCGGAGCAGAGGAAGAAACGCAAAAAACGCTGGGAACCATGGCCGAGACCATCGGTATCGGCTTTCAGATACAGGACGATATTCTCGATATCACGGCAGAAAAAAGGGAGAAATTCGGAAAGGTCTTTGGCAATGATATCACCGAGGGGAAACGCTCACTGATGATCATCCACGTCCTCGAAGAGGGAAGTACAGAGGACAGAGCACGGCTTCTCGAGATCCTCGATTCCCATACACGGGATAAAGAACTCATTAAAGAAGCCATTGCTATCCTCGAAAAGTACGATGCAGTTACCTACGCAAAAAAAAGAGCAAGGGAGATGCTCGAAAACGCATGGAGTGAGGCGGAAAAAGTTCTGGAGGACTCTGAGGCTAAAAAAACGCTGGAGTCCTTTATGCGATATCTTATCGAGAGGGATGTCTAGAGAAAAGGAACTAATATTACTTAATCTTCTTTAAAATTTCTCCAAGTCCCTTTATCATAGACTTTCCAAAGCAATTGACCATCTAAAAATGGTTGATAAATTTCTACAATATCATCATTAATATTTTTATAAGCTTCTCCGTTAGTAGGTTCTAAAAAAATTAAATCTGAATTGATTGGAATTGTAGATATAAAATGGTCAATTTTTTTTTCAGGAGTAAGTATTCTAGATCCATATGCTCTTCTACCAGCAAGATTCATAGTATTATTAAATAATCCTGCATATTCTTGACATGCGGCTTCATTATCTTCCCATAAGGCTTTAAAAGTTTCAGATCCTGCATAATCAAACTTTGGAAGTTTTTCTATGATTGCTTCAGCTAAATCAAGATTAGATAATTTTTTATGATTAGTTGGTAATACAGAAAAATTTTTTTTATAAAATCTATCCATCATATTTAGTGGTGGGGCATCAAGCCCAATAGGATTAATTACATTCATAAATGATGAAAAATTATATATTTCTTCTTTTCCTTGTATACCATTTTCTAATATTTCAGCACACTCTTTTGTAAAATATCCTCCATC
>JAYEIH010000010.1:0-5572 GCA_034659995.1 Methanobacteriota archaeon | reverse complement strand
CCTTTTAGTTTTTTCATATTATCACTCTCCTTGCTACTTTTATGTTATACGAGTATACAGTATATAAAAAGCTTTGGGCGGAATTTCAACAAGTCCTTACTTTTTTAGCAGTCGCCCATACTTCTTATTGATCTTCTCCAGTTTGGACTCAAACTGCCGCCGTTCCTCCTCTGTTTCCGCCAAATCCGGGTGATACTTCTTCACCAGAGCGCGATACTCACTTTTTATCTCTTTGATATCCTTCTCATGAGGCTTCGCAGGTGGTTCTGAGGGCATCATTCTTGTTACCGTATCCGTGTACCTCTGGGAGCCATAGAGATAAGTAAAACTCGCATTCAACTCGCAACTCCCGGGAGGAATTTCTATATTCAGGGGAATTTCGGTTACACCTGGGAGTGCATCCCTCACAAACGAGATACTCTCCTGTAAAAAGGTAACATTCATGCGAACATTCCGAATGGGCGATGATTCCCTGTTCTTTATTCTCAGTACCGCGGATGTATCATAAAGAATATCAAAAACAAGATTTGGTTTTCTCTGAAAGATGGGATATGTTCTATCACTGCGAAGCCTTTTCTCCCTCTCTTTTTTCTCTCGTTTCAGTCTAAACCACCAAAAGAGATATTTTACCGTTTGTATGCCCGCAAGCAAAAAAAGAACTGAGATAATGAAAAGCCAGAGACGAACCAGCTCTTCGGTCACAACGGTACTCGCCCCCCTGTCTTATCCCGTTTGTACTCGCCGATACCGTCCGGGAGTGCGCTGAATACCGGGCCATCCTTGCAGACGAGGTACCCACCCACCTCACAGCTTCCGCAGAGACCGATACCGCATTTCATGTATCGTTCCAGTGAGTACTCCACATTTTTTGCTTCCAACAACTCCGAGCATCGTTTCATCATCGGCTCTGGTCCGCAGACATAATAATGCTCAAAATCCATATCAATATGCTCCGTAATAACTCCCTTCTTTCCGTAGCTCCCGTCATCCGTCGATACAAACACCTCGCCATGCTTGGAGAACTCTTCCTCAAAAAAAATCTCTGATTTTGTTCTGAATCCGAGCAGTATTTTTAGATCGGCATTAAGACGTTCCGCCAGAAATCGCAGAGGTGCCAGTCCCGTCCCTCCGCCTATTATCTCTGTCCTACCTTTTTTAAGAGAAAAACAGTTCCCATATGGGCCCCGTATGCCTATTTTATCTCCTTCGGAAAGCCTACACATTTTTTCAGTGAATGGTCCCACTTTTTTTACCGTGAACCCATTTTTGTACGAAAAGGACATGGGTTTTTCATTCACACCGGGAAGCCAGAGCATGGCAAACTGTCCGGGCTTCGCATTAAACTCTTTATCAAGAAAAAACGTTTTCACATCCCGAGCTTCCTCGACGATCTCCGTAATCTCTGCAATCTCCATGGTAATACTCTTATCTCAGAACTTATAAGTTTTTGGACCATACAAAGATGTGGACTTTGTCCACACCGATCGCCACTGCAACCTTTTTAAATGGACATTACATGATAAGTATGAAAAATATGATTTAAGTGATAGATATGACTGAGATAAAAAAAGGAAAATACATTTTCGGAACAGTAAAAGTAGGCGAACGAGGACAGATCGTGATCCCAAAGGAAGCACGAGAGATGTTTGAGATACAGTCGGGCGATAAGGTACTCGTCCTTGGCGATGAAAAGAAGGGTATAGCCATCGTGAAGGAGAGTCTGATGAAGAACTTTGCCCTGAATATCCTGGAAGGTATGAAGCGTATAAAAGAGTGAGGTAAAAAAATGAGCATAAAAACAAAGATGTTTAATAAAAAAGCGTCCAATCCAAAGAACAAGCCCGATAAGATCATAGAAGCACTAAAACTGCAAAAGGGACAGAATGTTGCAGATATTGGCTCAGGCGGTGGATATTTCTCTCTAAGGTTTGCAGAGAAAGTGGGAAGAGAAGGACAGGTCTATGCCGTTGATACAAACGCGGAGTTCTTGAAATTTATTGAGGAAAACGCCAGAAAAAAAGAACTAAGAAATCTAAAAATAATCCATACTACGGAAGAAAGAGTATCTCTCCCTACAGATGTAGATCTGATCTTTATCCGCAATGTATGCCATCATCTACCAGAGAGGGGAGAGTATTTCAAAAACCTAAAAGAGATACTGAAACCTGAAGGAAAGATTGCCATCATCGAATATACCCCAGGCGGCTTTAACTTCCGCAGAATCTTCGGCCACTACGTGGAACGGGAAACAATTGTAAGGGAGATGGAAGAAGCAGGATATACGGTAAAGGAAAGCTTTGATTTTTTACCTGAACAGTCCTTTACGGTATTTTCTCCAGAACTTTAAATTCGATTTAGAGACAAAAAGCATGTTATTCTCCTTTTCAATGGTATAAAATACATCATTTGGAACAGAGAAACTCATTTTTTTCCATTTAGCTATATTGACATGAATTACACAAACTCACGAGCTTTAAATTGGTGAAAAACAGATAAATTTATATAAGGCAGCTCTCATAGCGCGCACCATGATATCAAAGAAAATAGCTGTGCTTGGACTGATGGTAGTATTCTTCGCCGCCTGTACGGAAGTACTTCCTCCCATGCCCAGAGATGCAGTTGAACTGGATGCGGGTCTAAGTATAACGTCACAGGACAGCCAAACGGGCAATGTTGTTATAGAGTATACCCTCTTCTTCAAAAATATTTCCGATGAAACGCTTGAAAATGAAAAAAGAACAGTTTGTAATAGAGAATCTAAAACCTGGATAGGAAAAATCTGTGGACTTTGAAGTAACAGTGAATGGGTGGGGGAAAAAGGCAAGACATACGGAACAAACAGGATTTTACTACCAGATACAACTTTATCCTTTTTAACTCTCAAGTATGCACTATATAGATAGTTATAAACTACTTTGCAATACAAACCTTTTTAAAGGGTAAGGTTCTATGCAATGTAAGGTGATTAAAGATGAAAAATATCGATCTCAAAAAAATTGAGCAGAAAGTGTATCGTGAGTCAGTTCGAGACGGCCTCGCGGAGATATTCTGGGGCATTGCATTCATAGCGGCAACGGGCTATTTCATTGTTCGGGGATTTTCCATATTCATGATTCTTCTAGTTCTCTTTATTATTCCGATTGCCAGAAAAAAATTAAAGGAGCGATACGTATACCCCAGAACGGGCTATGCAAAACTGCGTGAAGACGTTCTGAAGGAAATTGTAGGTATCCTTCTGTACATGACTGCTGTTTTTGCAGTGATGGCCGCTGCATTTTTTTTCGCATCTGATGATCCGACAAATCCCGATCTCTGGCTTGGATGGTCTCCTGTGTTTTTTGGCGCGATTTTAACGGGCGCGTACCTTGATATAGGGCGAAGATCAGGAAATCGATGGTACTATGGAGTTGCCGTGCTGGCAGTTCTGAGTGGTGTCATTCTGTCAGTTCTCGAGTTTGCTTCTCTCAAAACGGGTATTCTCTTGTATCTCCCTTTCATGGGGGTAGTACTGATACTGGCCGGCGCTGTGTTGTTCAGACGTTTCTTGGAAACCAATCCGATAGTGGAGGAGGCATCCAATGACTAAAGAAGACCTCCAGCCACTCGCAAACATCGACAAGATAATCCACGAACCCGCTCGACTCATGATCCTCTCCCATCTCTACGTCGTTGAAAGAGCGGATTTTCTCTTTCTCAAACAACAGACGGGACTGACATCCGGGAATCTATCCTCGCACCTCAACAAACTGGAAAATGCAGAGTATGTGGCGGTTACAAAAGAATTTCTGGATAAAAAACCCCACACCATGCTCTCTCTGACCGCCGCAGGAAGAAAAGCATTCAAGGAATACATGAGGAAGATGAAACAGGTCTTTGATGATCTCTCCGAGTAATTTTGTTCCCAAAAGGATGATAACCAGTTTATTCTCATTTATCGTCTGTCAGATTGCAGCCAACTTTTTTAAAGACCCTCTATGATACAATTTACAAGTCGACCAGTCGGTCGGTAACAGGTGACATCATGAATGTAATAGAAAGAATCGCAAGATGGGTTTCTGACCATCCGAAAAGGGCCATAGGTTTGAGTTTGATTTTGACAGTTATTTTTATGGGACTTTCTTCTACTGTAGAAGAGGAACTGAGTTTGGAAAGCTTGTTTCCTGACTACCCTGAGATTGAAATAATGAATAATATCCAGAAAGATTTTGGAGAGGAGGAAGCAACAATTATTCTACTCAGAGGGGACAGCGTACTGACTCCTGAGTCCTTCCGGCAGACGGCGGCAATTACCGAGAAACTCTGGGAAGACGACTCGGTTCACTCGGCGCTTATCACTCCCAAGGACCAGGCGATAAACTCTCTGCCCTCAATGTTGGCATATTACAGGCTTTCGGGGCAGGGAAACCCCAATCCAACTCAGGAGGACCTTTTAAAGGAAATGCATTCATTCTCTTCTGAAAAAGAGATCAAAGAAACACTCAAGACATTTCTCAATGACCAGAACATCCCCGAATCCATGAAGGAGTATGCACTAATGTTCCTTCCTAAGAATTTTAATAAAACAACACCGGAAACTGACAAGATGGTAATCTACGTCTCTTTGGATGCCTCGCTGGAAAGAAAGGACCTTGAAGATACCGAGCTTCGGATTGAGAATCTTTCAGAGGACGTTGAAGGCCCGAATGAAGCTTCAATATACGGATTCAAACTTCTCGATCACTACTCTATAGAGGTAGAGAAAAGACTTGTTCCCGCCTTTTTGGCTGCGCTTATCCTGATACTTATTATCATGGCGGTAAACTTCAGAAGGATCAGCGATATTGCTATCTCACTCTCCACTCTTTTTATTGCAATTATCTGGACCACGGGGTTCTCGGGACTTATGGGCTGGCCGCTCAACTTGATGACAGGGATGGTACCGATACTCATCCTTGGCCTCGGTATTGACTTTTCCTTCCATGTGCTAATGGGATACAGGGAAAGACTTGCAAAGGCTGATAATGATCCGAAAATGGCTACACATCATCTTCTGGCAACGGTGGGGATCGCACTGGCCCTGGCAGCCGTCACTACCTTTGTCGGCTTTTCCTCCAATGCAATCTCGGATATTCCGAGTATGCGGTATTTTGGCTTCCTCTCTGGATTTGCGATATTTTCAATCTTCTTTCTGAATATAACCTATGTGCCCGCACTTCGAGAGCTCCTTGATATAAGGAAAGGTGTAAAAAAATCGCCCAAAAAAAGTACGGAAAGTAAGATAAAAAAGAATGGTGCTGTAAAAAGGCTGAGCTGGTTGATCCGACGTCCTCTTGCCTCAGGGCTGCTGCTCCTGTTGGTACTCGCTGTAGCCCTTCCGGGATTGGTAATAGGATTCAATATAAAGGCCTCCTACGATCCGACCGGAGAGTTTCCCTCGGACATGGAGATTACCCAGGCGTACAAAACGCTTACCACAGAGTTTGAGGTGGGAACGGAGATAATCTCCGTCAGAATAAATGATGACCTTGCCAGTCCGACAGTCTGGCAGAATGTTCAGGAATCTATCGATAATATAAATAATGATGAGTACGTG
>JAYEIH010000009.1:0-26449 GCA_034659995.1 Methanobacteriota archaeon | reverse complement strand
CCCTCAAAGTCAAAGGGCATGGCAAAGTTTTGCTCGTTGAGGCCGTCATCCCAGATTGTTACATCCCCCGTGATCTTTTTTCCGAGATTCCCGCACATAAAGCTTCTATGTTCCTGGTAATCTGTGTCACCGAATCCCATAAATGCAAGAAACATGACCATTGTTCCCACGGCGTACTCATCCAGTACAACCTCATACTCCCCCGGTGCTATTTTTTGAGCGTTCTCGTTCATCACACATCTTTTTGCCGCCTCTTTTCCGAGAGCGGCAAAGTTGAACTCCTCTATGTTTCGGGATGCATAATCGGCGTACCCCCATCCTGTTTCCCCCATGGCGTTTGTACTCAGAGATGCATTTGTTGTTTTAAACTCTTTATCTATCCCGAGCGAGTTTACAATATGGAAATGTGCATATGCAGTACTGAGAGCACCGAAAACGGACTCTACCTCCTCTTCATGGGCCGTTTCCACCACACGTTTAACGGCTTCTGCCCGCTCCTCGGGGCCAAATTCACGGGTTTTTTTATAAAAGCTCTTCGGCGTTTTATGTTTCTCAGGCTCCGGTAGGGAGCTGAAATCCGGATTGGGCTTCTGCAGTTCTGTCATCTTTTTCAGCTTTTTCAATGTTTTGTTTATATCTTCAAAAGAGGTGGTTGTTATCCGTCCTATCTTCTTGCCGATAACGCCTTTTATAAAAAGCTCGGCATGCGTCTCATTGACGTTTTGGTGTATTATTGAGTTTGCGAACCGCGTTAAGTTGCTTTCCCGCTGGAGAATACACGCCTGTATCTGGTCGAATTCATCGTTCTCAACGATTTTTTTTAATACGTCATCTATCATTATTACACCCCTACCCGGATATTCTCAAACTTTGCCGTGGGAACGCCGTGCCCCACGTGTGCACTCTGCGGCGGTTGTCCCTTTCCGCAGTTTGGTACACCCCACATATGCCAGTCGTTGCCAATTGCAACGAGATTTCTCCAGAACTCATAGGTTATTCCTGTATAGGTTGGATTTTTTACAAGATCCTTGAGCTCTCCATTTTTAATTGTGTATCCTACCTCGGTACCGAACTGGAAATTCAGTCTTTTATCGTCGATGCTCCAGCTTCTATTCGATTCCACATACAGTCCTTCCTTTGTTTCCTCTATTATCTCATCCTTTGTGTAATCGCCTGGTAAGAGGTTGATATTTGTCATTCGTATGATAGGAAGCTTACCCCATCCGTCTGCCCTCATTGTTCCGTTGCTCCTCTGATCGATCTCGCGGGCCGTCTCTCTGGAGGTGAGATATCCTGAAAACATGCCGTCCTTTACAAGGTACGTTTTATGCGCCCTTACCCCCTCATCGTCATAGCCAAAAGTTCCCAGTCCCCCCTCCAATGTGGCATCGGCAGTTATATTAACCAGTTCACTACCGTACCGGAAGTTATTGAGCTTATCTGTTGTCAGGAAGCTGGTACCTGCAAAGTTTGCCTCGGTACCAAAAACTCTGTCCAGCTCTGTGGGATGACCGCAGGACTCATGTATCTGCAGTACCATCTGCGATGAGTCAATGACGAGATCTGTTTTTTTTGAAGGGCATTTTTTTGCGTCTAAGAGTTCAACGGCCTCTTTGGCAACCCTCTCCGCATTTCCTGCAAGATCCATTTTCTCAATGAACTCGTACCCCTCGGTATGGAAATCACCACCGAACGAGGTAGGGTATGTTCTTCTCTGCATCTCTCCGGGTATTACGGCTACTGCGGTCAGCCCTCCACCGACCTCCGTTATTTCTTGTTCGATAAAGGCATTTTCTGTGGAGGCAAATGTCTTTTTTTCTTTTAATATCTGCATATCTCCCTTTCTCACAGCTATTTTTTCTCTATTCATTTTTTTTACGCAGTCCATGAGAAGATCGACCTTTTTTTCAGTTGGAACCTTAAAAGGGTCTTTTTTAACCGGTGTTTTGTATGTATCTTCATATATTTTTGTTTCCGCGATTTTAGCATCCTTTTCCTTCACCATTGCAGAGGCTCTGGCTATTTTTATCGCAAGTTTAGCTTTTTTTCTTATTTCATCTTTTTCCATTCTTGAAGAGCTTGCAAATCCCCATGCACCATTTAATAATACTCGGATTCCAAATCCTCTATCAAAGGTGTTCTCAAGACGTTCTATCTTATCGTTTTTTACCTCAATATTTTCTCTCTGTCTTTCAACGATTCTTATATCTCCATAGGCATCTTCTTTATCTACTACCTTAAGAGCTTCATCTACCAAATCCAATGGATCACCTCTTGTATCATTGTGCATACATTCTACCCAATACTATTTAAATCTTGTCCCCATATCATGCATGGTGAGACAATGGATGTGGAAAAGATACGAAAAAGGATACCGGCCCTTGAAAAATGTACGCATTTAAACTCTGCAGCAGTGTCTCCTCTTTTTTCGAATACTATAAAAGAGATCCAGGGATTTCTGGAAAACAGAGGGAGAAAAGCAGATTTCAACTTTTCCGAATGGTTAGATGAACTAAAAGCTTGCAAAAGAAATATAGGCGAGCTTGTCAATGCCTCGGAAGAAGAGATAGCCCTGACACACAATACTTCTGAGGGAATTAATACCGTGGCGCAGATGATTCCGTGGAAGGAAGGAGACACGGTTGTAACATCTGATCTGGAGTTTCCGTCAAACAGTATACCGTGGTACAACCTCAGAAAAAAAGGAGTGAGGGTAAAAACTGTCCACAATGTAGACGGAGAGATACGAATAGAGGATATTGAACAAGCCATGGATCAGAACACAAAATTAGTGGCACTTTCCTATGTGCAGTTTGGCAATGGGTTCAGAACTGATCTGGAAAAAGTTTCAAAGCTCTGCAGGGAGCACAATGCATTTTTCTTCTCCGACGTGATACAGGGAATGGGTGCGGCAAAGTTCGATGTAAGAAGGATAGATATTGATTTTTTTTCGGGTGCCGCATACAAATGGCTCATGGGTCCTCTGGGCGTTGGAATCTTTTATATCAAAAAAGAGCTAATTAAAGAATTTGATCCGCCCTTCATTGGCTGGCACTCTTTAAAGAAAGAAGTGGACCATGAGGAAGCAGGCTTGGACCGAGTAGAACTTGCGGAGACTGCACAGAGGTTTGAGGCCGGCGGAAGAAGCTTTGCGCTTATAAAAGGTCTTAAAAACTCGCTGGAAATTCTGCTGGACATAGGACTGGATGCCATTGAGAGAAGAGTCCTGGACCTCTCAAAGTATGTGATAGATAACGCCAAAAATGCCCGAACTCCGCGTGACGAAAGGAAGAGGGCAGGCATAGTGAATATAGCGCATTCAAATCCGGAAAAGGCTGTGGAAAAGTTAAAAGATAAGAACATTTTTGTATCCCCAAGGATGGGTGGTATAAGAGTGGCAACGCACTTCTGGAATACGGAAGAGGATATAGACAAGCTTTTGGACAGCATTCAGTGAGCACCATGCTTTTTGAGATCAGGTCGAAGGATGGACTGGGAAGGATAGCGAAGCTGAGTATTAACGGTAAGGATATCGAGACGCCCTCTCTGATGCCTGTTGTGAATCCTAATCTCCCGTTAATAACGCCGAAGGAGATGAAAAAGCTTTTCAAGACGGATATCATTATAACAAACTCGTATATTCTTTATAAGTCTTTCTCTCTCAAGAATGTGCACGATTTTCTGGATTTTGATGGAGTTGTTGTCACAGACTCCGGAAGTTTTCAGCTTATGAGGTACGGTGATATAGATATTACCAATGGGGAAATTATTGAGTATCAGAATGATATAGGTGTGGATGTTGCCACATTTCTGGATATCCCGACAAAGCCTTATGTAGCGTATGACAGGGCAAAAAAAGATCTGGAAATAACGATAGAGAAAGGCGAAGAGGCAAGAATGCTCAGGGATGGAGCGCTGAATGGAACGGTGCAGGGATCTTCTTATCTCGATCTTCGCGCGTATGCCTCTCGTAGGATGGGCAGGTACGACTTTGATATATATCCCATAGGGGCTGTTGTGCCGCTCCTTATGAAATACAATTTTTCTAAGCTCACCGAGGTAATACTGACCTGCAAAAGAGAGCTTCCCATCCATAGACCCGTGCATCTCTTTGGGGCAGGACATCCGCTGATACTTGGGCTGACCGTGCTTCTGGGCTGTGACCTCTTTGATTCTGCAGCTTACGCACTCTACGCAAAAGATGATAGGTATTTAACTCCTTACGGCACAAAAAAGCTTAATGAGATGAAGTATCTGCCGTGCTCTTGTCCGGTTTGTTCAGAGTACACACCGGAGGAACTTAAAGCATCAAAGGAAAGAATAAAACTTCTGGCACTTCATAATCTATATATTACTTATGAGGAGATCAAAAAGATAAAAGAGGCTATTCATGAGAACTCCCTCTGGGACTTTGTTGAATCGAGAATACGAAATCATCCTCGTCTTTATTATGCGTATAAAAAGATTAAGCCCTATGCCGGGTTTATAGGCAGGATAGATCCTCTTATCAAAAAAACATCCATCTTTTACACAGGCGAAGAGACAAAGATCAGGCCGTTGATAGCAGAGACGGAACAACGACTGAGAAGAGTTTCAGCTGAGAGGGATACGAAAAACCCCTTATTTGAGTACCCAAATGCGCTGGCCTTCACATTTCCCTTCAATATGGAGACGGATACAACTCCAGAGTTTGATCAGGATCCAGCGGCGCTTGAGACTATATTTGACTATCAGTTTGGTAAGGGTCTTGGAAGAAAGTTTTTAGAGGGAACCACAGTTGAAAGAAGCAAGAGGACCAACAGAATACGATATATCCACGGAAAAAAACTCTTAGCAACCCTGAGGGCACGGGACAATCTCTTTACGCTAACGGCAGAGGGTGCAAAAAAACTCCACGGCATTCTTGCGTACCCCTATTATAGAGTTATGGCCTCTGCCGAGGCCGTACCGTTTGTCAGGAATGGAAGAGACCTGCTCTCAAAGTTTGCTGTCTCGTGGGATCCTCATCTGAGGTCACATGAAGAAGTGCTAATAGTTGATGCGGACGATTCGCTTCTTGGTACAGGCACCCTTATGCTCTCGCCAAAAGAAATGGAGTGGTTTGAAAGAGGGATTGCCGTAAAAGTGAGGGCAGGAATAAAATAGAGGATTATAAAAAATCGCTTTTCTGCAGGATCTTCAGTTCATCAACGGTAAGTTTTTTGCCACTTTTGAATCTCTCGTAAATCTCTTCGCCATGTCTTTTCAGCTTTTCTTTTTTCTTTTCTTTCTTTTCTGCCCTTTTTCTCAGTTTTTGCACCTGTCTTTCAGTTTTTATCTCTTTAATTTTGTCAGAAATGTCATCTATTTTTCGTATAGTCTCTCTTAACTCCTCATAGTACTTATCAAGTTTTTTATTTTCTTCAATAAGCTTGTTATGGTACTTATCTGCCGTTTCCTTGACTCCCTTTGCCCTATCAAAATAATAGATCATTCTTTCATGGTGTTTTTTGGACTCTTCAGCTTTTTTTATTACTTCTTTGTGGCGGATGTTTACTTCCTTTCTTATGTCGCTCATCTTCTTTTTTATATCTTTGAGCTCCATCTCTGCTTCCATGCCTTCTTCACTTATTTTGTATTTTTCCTTGAGATCCCGTATCTCATCAACAATTTTCTTTTCCTTATTGAGTTTCAGTACGCTTGTTTCCAGTTTCCATTCCAGTTTTTCTATGGTTTTCATTACTCTTTTCGGAGGCATCTGGCTGTTTTCAAAGCTTTCATCCCTTATTGATTTGAGTTTTGCCGCCTTTTCTTTTAATTTTTCCAGTTTTTCTCTTTCTTTATCCCGCAAGGACTTATACTCTGCCACTTCTTTGTTTATTTCGTTTCTTTTGTCGCGTTCTTCTTTTCCTCTTTTCAAGAGTTCAGAAAACTTTTTGTTTTTAATATCTCTTTTTTTCTTGAAACTCTTTGTTTCTTTCATTAGGGTTTTCTTTATCTGCTGCAGTTCTCTTTCTTTCTTTTGCAGAGAGACAAGTTCTTTTTTCAGCTGTCCGATCAATGTATCTCCTCTGTGCTTTTCTGTGATCCAATCACAAAGCTTTGGTTACGCACGAACCTCTGGTTCGTGCTCAAACACGAAACTCTCGAGTTTTGTGTGGTCTGTAATTTATACGACCATTGGATGGATTGTATTTATAAACTTTGCTGGTGTCATATACTGCTGTGAAGAATGTTTTTATAAGAGTTTCGATCTTCAACACGATATATTTTCTTGTAGGTGCAGCTGTATTTTATGTCTTAGACCTCAGCAGGTATCTCTTAATACCTTTGGGGCTTATTATACTGCTCTGGGCACGGTACAGTTATAAAATGAATGTTGATGCACTGAGAAGAGAGATCGCGCTCAAAATGGAAGATAAGGAAGGGGTGGCAGTGGAAGAGATCAATCCTTACGGACTGGTGAAGATAGGGAATGAGTACTGGAGAGCATATGCGGATAGTCGGATAAGCGAAGGAGAAAGAGTTAAAGTTATCAAGGTCGAGGGATTAACAGTTATAGTAGGTGTTGCAAGTGATAAAGGGTAAAAAGGTAGTTCTGAGAGCACTGGAAAAGGAAGATATAGAAAACTGCTGGAGATGGATAAATGATCCCGAGATAACGGAAGGGCTTGCCATGATCTTTCCGGTGTCTAAGTATGAGGAGGAAAAGTGGTATGAAAATACAGTTGGTGATGATAAGAACAAAATTTTTGCCATTGAAGCAGATAGTACGTATATTGGCAATATAGGGCTACATGAAATAGACTGGGTGAATAGAAAGGCGGAACTGGGAATTATGATAGGGGAGAAAGAGTCCCAAGGCAAGGGATACGGCACCGATGCCATAAAAACTCTTTTACGGTATGCATTTACCAAGATGAATCTCCACAAAATACAGCTGCGAGCCTTTGAATATAATAAAAAAGCGATTCAATGCTATAAAAAATGCGGATTCAATGAGGAGGGCGTGATGCGAGAGGATGTCTTTAGAAACGGAACGTATCACAGCACGATATTTATGAGCATCCTCAGGAGTGAGTTTATAGAAGATGAGAAGGTATGATAGAATGAAGGGAAAAATAGATCCCGCGCGATTGAACGACCTGGTTTTTCCATTTCTGGGAGTTAAAAGTGATACGGTACTTATCGGGCCGAAAACAGGGGAGGATGCTGCCGTTCTTGATCTCGGGGAACTGCATATAGTTGTTTCTTCAGATCCGATTACAGGAGCGAAGGACAGTATAGGGTGGTACTCCGTAAATGTCAATGCAAATGACATAGCCACTATGGGTGCCGTTCCTCGGTACTTCTTGCCCGTAATAATGCTCAATGAGAGCTCCACTGAGGAGGATTTAAAGAAGATAATGGAGGATATTGATAATGCGTGTAAAGAGCTCAACATATCCGTAATCGGTGGTCACAGCGAGGTGACACCAAATTTAAAGGAAACTATCATCTCTGCATCTATAATAGGCATAATAAAGAAGAATAATAAGGTACTATCATCTTCCGGAGCGAAGGCCGGAGACAGGATAGTTCTCACAAAGGGAGCGGGTATTGAGGGGACATCAATTCTTGCCCATGATTTTTCCGATCTTCTTGTCGAGAAGGTGGATGGAGTTTTGCTGGAAAGAGCAAAGATATACATGAGCAGCCTTTCCGTTGTGAAGGAGGCGTTGATTGCGCGGAACTACGCGACGGCAATGCACGATCCTACGGAAGGAGGAGTTCTCGGTGGTATTCATGAGCTCTGCGATGCATCAGAGAAGGGGTTCTCTGTGGATATTTCCAAGATAATCACCAACGAAGAGACGAAAGTGATATGTGAAGCACTGGAGGTTGATCCTTTAGCCCTGATAGGCTCCGGTGCGCTGCTGATTACCTGTCCGGAAAAATACGCTCAAAAACTTGTTAAAGAGTTGGAAGAGAATAACATTCGGAGCTCAATTATTGGAGAGATCAGAGAGGGCAAGGAGGATAGGAATCTCCCAAGGGTGGAACAAGACGAGATATGGCGGTTTATGTAGCAACCATAATAATTTAAATCCCGCCGTTCTCTCTTCTTCAATGGTTTCCAATGACAACATCTCAGCGGTCTTAGATATTCTCAGAGAGTATATAAAACAGTTTCAGGAGCCCGTTGTTACGCAGGTGTCACGAAAAAGGGATCCCTTCAAGGTGCTTATAAGTACGGTACTGAGTGCGAGAACAAAGGATAAGGTGACGAAAAAGGCCTTTGAACGTCTGATGAGTAGGGCAGAAACTCCAGAGGAGATCCTTATACTCGATAATATTGAAGAACTGATATATCCTGCGGGATTTTACAGAACAAAGGCAAAGAACCTCAAAATGCTGTGTACACAGTTACTGGAGGATTTCGATGGGAGGGTGCCGGACAGTTTGGATGATCTTTTAAAACTACGTGGAGTTGGGAGAAAAACGGCCAACTTGGTTCTCGTCCTGGCGTTTGATAAAGAGGGGGTCTGTGTGGATACCCATGTGCACAGAATTAGCAATAGATGGGGCTATGTCAGTACAAAGACACCGAAAAAGACGGAGTTCGCCCTGCGAAAAAAACTTCCGAAAAAACACTGGAAGGAGTACAATGATATTCTTGTGACCTTTGGTCAGAACCTCTGCAAACCGAGAAATCCACTCTGCGAAAAATGCCCTATTGCAGTGTACTGTTCGCATTATAAAAAAAATAAAAAAAGAAAGAAAAATTAAGCGTGCTGCCACATATACTTTGCAGTCTCATAGGGTTTTGACTTTATAGTCATCCGGGCATCTGCGATTTTTGCTCCTCTTTCAAGGGCAATCAACGGATTTATATCCATTTCAATGATCTCCGGAAAATCGTAGGCGAGCTGTGACACCCGCGAGATAATCTTAGCGATGGCGTCTATGTCCTTCTTTTCTTGACCCCTCACGCCAAAAAGAAGCTCATGAGTCTTTATATCATGGATCATCTCCAGAGCTTCCTCTCTATCTATTGGTGCAACCCTGAAGGCAACGTCCTTCAAGACCTCCACATAGATACCGCCGAGACCAAACATTACCACGGGGCCAAACTGTGGGTCCTCAGAGCATCCGACGATAGTTTCAACCCCTCTCTCCACCATTTTGTTCACAATAATACCGCTGATATCTGCCTCCGGACGTTTCATCTTTACTGTATCCATTATTTCCCCGTATGCCTCTTTCAGTTCCTTCTCATTTTTTATTCCTATCTTCACTCCGTTAATATCGCTTTTATGGATAATATCCTTGGAGACTATCTTGAGTACCACAGGGTATCCTATGTTTTCGGCAGCCTCTACGGCCTCCTCAGTTGTCGTTGATAGTCTGTACGGTGGGACCTCCAGACCGGATGCCCTTAGTATGTCCTTTGCCTCATTTTCGAGAAGCTGTGTCCGTTCTTCCTCCCGGGCTCTGGCTATAACTGAGTGTATTTTTTTCTTGTCTAACCCCGTTCTTTCTGTCTCTTTTTCCCCCTCCTTGGTATATCTCCACCATTGGTACAGGGCTCCCAGGGAGTTCACCGCTCGTTCCGGCTGAGGGTATGCCGGGACTTTGTTTTTGTTCAGGATATCCATGGCACTTTTACTTTCGGTGCCCCCAACAAAGTTGAAAACTATTGGTTTTTTCTTTTCTTCGGGAAGGCCCCGGAGGTAGTTCACCACTTTTTTTGAGAACTTCACGGTATCAAAGGCAGCGGTTTCACAGTTGAGTACGATCAACGAGGAGATTCTATCGGATTCCATTGCCGTTTTAAAGGCATCGAGGTACTCTTCTACAGTTATTTGTCCTGTGAGGTCAATGGGATTTTTCGTTGAACCAAATGAGGGCATATACGGCCTAAACGTCTTCTCGAGGTACTCATGATCGTCCAGAAGTGTTATCTCCTCTGTTTCGCAGTTATCGGTGGCCAGTACGCCTACACCACCTCCGTTTGTGAGAATCACCGTGTTTTCGCCCCTTGGAATAGGAAGTGAGAACATTCGTGCCCAATCAAATGCTTTCTCCATCGTGCCTGCCCTGAGAATACCGCTCTGTTTAAATGCTGCAGAGAATATCCTGTCACTTCCTGCGAGGCTGCCCGTATGTGATGCTGCTGCCTTGGCGCCTCGTTTACTCCGTCCTGATTTGATAATTACAATTGGTTTTTTCTTAGAGACCTTCTCCGCGGTCTCGAGGAACTTTCTCCCCTGTTTTAGGCCCTCCATGTAGACAACTACTCCTTGTGTACTCTCATCCTGCAGGAAGTATCTGAGAAGGTCGTCATCATCCACATCCGCCTTGTTCCCAACACTTACAATGGAGGAAAGCCCTATATGCTCTAATACTGTCCAGCCGATGAGTGCACCGCCCAACGAACCGCTCTGGGTAATGCAAGCAATGTTTCCGGGCACAACATTCCTCGGTCCGAATGTTGCATTAAGTTCTATAGGTGTGTAGATTACGCCAAAGACATTGGGTCCGAGCAGGGAGATCCCGTATTTTTTTCCGATCGTTATAAGCTCTTCCTCCTCTTTATTTTTTCCGACCTCGGAAAATCCGGACGATATTATTACTGCGGCCTTTACACTTTTTTTTCCACACTCTTTTAGAGCTTTAGGAACGAATTTTGCAGGTATGGCGATAATTGCAAGATCTATATCCTTTTCAACATCTAAAACCGACTTATAAGCCTTAAGACCCATCACTTCTTTTCGTTTTATGTTAACAGGGTAAATATTTCCTTTATATCCGTATTCTATTATGTTTTCCAGAATTTCATGTCCGATCTTTCCCTCTGTATTGGAGGCTCCAATTACAGCCACGCTCTCCGGGGTAAAGAGGTACGGTATATTTTCTTCAGGCATCTATCTCACCAACTTTTTATCCGTATCATCCATTTTATCATCACTATACTAAATTAAATTCTTTCTTTTATAAATTTTTATGCATACTTTTCATAAAAATGCCAGTTCGTGACTGATGACCTCTTAGAGCGTATGCTTATAAAAAATGTATCTGAAGAAGAAACCCTATTTTTCCGGACGTAAAAAAACTTAAAAAGAACAACGCCTTCGGTTATATATGCGCACCCTATTTTACCCAGGAAGTATAGCGGTTATTGGAGCCTCGGAAAAGAAGGGGAAGGAAGGAAATAACATAATGAAGAATATCCTGAGCTTAGGGTATGAAGGAGAGGTATATCCCGTCAATCCGAAGCATGATTCTGTCCACGGGCTCAGATGCAGAACGATAGAGGAGCTCGATGTCGATCTTGCCATTATTGTGACACCTCCCAGAACGGTGACAGGGATAATTAGGGAATTGGAGGGTCATGCGAAAACTGCCGTGATTATAACTGCAGGTTTTTCTGAGGGAACTGAAGAAGGAAAAAAACGAGAAAAAGAGCTTAAAAAAGCTGTAAAGGAGACAGGAATAAGAGTTCTCGGACCGAATACCGTTGGCATCTTGAATACCGAAAATAACCTCGCAACAACATTTGCAGAGCTCAAAGATATGAAAGAGGGAACTATATCTCTTATTTCGCAGTCCGGCGCCGTTCTCGGCGTTATTTTCCTGCGATACATATCTGATGGCTATGGAATCAGTAAGGTGGCAGCACTTGGGAATAAGATAGATCTTGATGAGGTCGACATGCTGCGTTACTTTTTTTCCGATGAGCACACCGAGATAATCGGCATGTATCTTGAGGGGATAAAGGGAAGAAAGATGTTCGAATTTTTACGAAATGAGGGGCTAAAGAAGCCCATTGTTGCGCTCAAGTCCGGAATGACCGATGCCGGGAAAAAAGCTGCAGCATCACATACCTCCTCTCTTGCTGGAAACTATCAGATTTTTAAAGGATTTGCAAAACAGATGGGCATTATAACTGTGGATACCTTTCAGGAACTGGTGGATACCACAAAAACACTCTCCTTTCTCGGAAAGCTGGAGGGAAGGAACTTGGCGATTATTCATTATACGGGTGCGGGCTGCACGATCTCTTCGGATCTTGCCATAAAAAACGAGTTTGAGCTTCCTAAGCTCTCTCCGAAGACGGTGAAAAAGATTAGAGAGATAACACCGGAGTGGCACAGGATACGCAATCCCATAGATATATGGCCCGCTTTCGAAAAGTACAGAGAAAAGGCCTATGAAACAGTTTACAAAGCACTGCAGGAGGATGAGAATATAGATACCATCCTTCTCGGAATCCCCGCGATGCAAGGATTTGAAGTTCCGGAGCTAAACCCAAAGAAACCGACCCTTTGCTGCATCGAAGGGGACAAAATCATTAAAGATAGCATGATAAAACAGCTGGAGAGTACGAATATACCCTGCTTTGTCAGTGAGAAAGAGTGTATCGAGACACTGGGGAGAATCACAAGATGAATGGGTGCATTTGTTCTTTTTTTTATGACTCTATTCTAATAGAATCAAGATCATAGTCTCAAACTTATATATAGAAATGATCGAAATGTTTTTAAATACCTAAGTAGATTAGTTAATAAAAAGGTGTATAAGCATGAATAAAATATTAAAATGTTGTAGCATCTTGTGTATCTTTCTCATACTGGGATGTATCGGTACAGAAGAAAAAATCAGAGAGACAGTTATCATTGAGGAAGAGGGAACTAATAGTGGAACGTTTATACTGCCGACAGAGAACGGATTTATTATTTTTGGGGCAAATTTCCTTAAAAAAGAAATCGAACCGAACCTTCTAAAAATCGATAAAGATTATAACATACGCTGGTCCAAGAACCATATAGTTGAGGAGGAGCATTACGTGCCCCGCGATTTTCTCGAAACAGGGGACGGCTATCTTCTTTCAGGCTGTGTCCAGTCATTGGCAGAAAAGTCTTCAAAGATCATGGTTCTGGAGACGGATAAAGAGGGAAATGAGTATTGGCGAAGGTCCTATACGGGTCTTGGTTATTCAATGCACGGATCCGTTTTATCTGCAGATAATGGTTTCCTCATCGTTGGTCTTACGTATGCTTCACCCGGAAGTAAGACAAGCACCCTACTGGTGAAGACCGATAGGAAAGGAAACAAAGAATGGCAAAAGGTCTATGGCGAAAAACAAACAGGAGCGGCTATTTGTAAGGCTGAAAATGGTTATCTCATAGCTGGAATGAGTCGGGCGAATGATGACGGAGACCTGCTCTTGATAAAAGTGACCGAATCAGGAGAAGAGATATGGTCAAAAACGTACCGAAAGGTAGCGGTCGAATGGCCATGCTCGGTATTCTCTTTTGATGATGGTTTTGTTGTGGCAGGCTATAGCTCGCGGCATGGTGGGGATTTCCTGCTCATGAAAGTGGATAAAGAGGGGAATGAACTGTGGTCAAAAAGATACGATAACGAAGATGAGGTCCCAGGAGACGCTATAAAGACAGAGGATGGATTTGTTATCGTGGGAAACACGTTTTCTGATATTCAAGCTGAAAAAGATATATTTATCATAAAGGTCGATAAAGAAGGGAACGAACAGTGGCGGAAGATTTATGGAGATGAGAAGAATCAGGTAGCAAACTCTCTCTGTAGGGTAAGTGGTAGTATCTTTGTGGTGGGCACTACTGCCACAAAGGATGAGGGAGATGTGCTTCTGATAAAAATAGAATAAAAGGAGGTCAGAAATATGAAAAAATTGGTTTATGTGTTGGTCTCTTGTATGCTGTTAGTGAGCATGATAAACATTGCAGCAGATGGAAACGACCAGTGTTCGTGCAAGGACAAAGAGGAAATTAAACCTATGGCGTATCATGCAACTCAGACAAGATGTTCGTGCGATCCTTGGGATCCATACGGGGGTCGATATGCCTGCGCTTGTCGAGACCGTGATTGTATTCGCTATGACAATCAGTGGCATTGCGGCTACTGGGGTTCTTGGGACTTCTATGTGGAGAACATATGCATAGTACACGGTGGCATCTGGGGCTGCAGTTGGTACCATTGAGCAGCTTTTTTTAACTCTAAATTCTTTTTCTTTTTTATTTCTACCCACTTACTTTACGTCTTATGAGTTTGTATAGATTCACCCCCTACGCAGTTATCTTCTATCGATAAGAAAGAGTAAGATAGATCTGATGTGCAGATCTGATGAATCACAAGGTATAAAAATAAAAGGTCGTAAGGTACTCAGGTGAGATCATGGAGATAGAGGTCATTGATGTGGAAAAGGAAGATGGCGTAGAGTGTATCATAGGCCAGGGTAACTTCTCGGTATTTACCGTGGATAACCTATCAAAGGCACTGAAAACCGCTGTACCAGGTATAAAGTTCGGTATAGCAATGAATGAGGCTAAACCAAAGCTCACCCGTGCTGAGGGCAATAATGAAAAATTGAAGGAGATAGCTTCTAAGAACTGTTTAAGTATTGGAGCAGGTCATCTGTTTGTTATCATGATGAAAGATGCATTTCCTATAAATGTACTCAGTATCATAAAGAATCATCCCGCTGTTTGTTCCGTATATGGTGCCTCTGAGAATCCACTGCAGGTAATTCTTGGGGAAACAGAGCTCGGAAAATCCGTTCTCGGTGTGGTGGATGGTACGGCAGCTGACACGATAGAAAATGAAACGCAGAGAAAAGAAAGAAAGGAATTACTACGCAAAATAGGATACTAAGGTGAAAAAATATGGAAAAAAAATTACTAATGGGTAATGAAGCAATAGCACGGGGGGCCATTGAAGGAGGGGTCTCCTTTGTGAGTGCATATCCTGGTACTCCATCCTCAGAGATTCCAAAGGCTGTTGCAGAAGTAGCCGATAAATATGACATATATATGGAGTACTCGACAAATGAGAAGGTAGCCTTTGAGGTGGCCTTAGGTGCATCATGGTCAAACCTCAGAGCTATGGTAACAATGAAGCATGTAGGTCTGAACGTAGCTGCGGATGCACTGATGTCCTCAGTTTATGCGGGTACGGAGGGAGGGTTTGTACTTATTTCCGCAGATGATCCTTCCATGCACTCGTCGCAGAATGAGCAGGACAGCCGCTGTTATGCAAAGTTTGCGAATATGCCGTGTCTTGATCCGACCTCTCCTCAGGATGCGAAGGAGATGACTATAAAGGCCTTTGAGATCTCGGAAAAGTTTAAGGTACCCGTCATGGTGAGGACCACCACCAGAGTTTCTCATTCCCGTGGTGATGTGACCATGGGGGATCTGAAGGAGAAAAATGAGGTCAACTGGGAAAGAAATCCCAAAAGGAAGGTAACACTCCCCGCAAATGCACGTGTCTTTCATCCCGAGCTGTTAAAAAAGATGCAGGAAGCAGAAAAGTATTTTGAGGACTCGGAGTTCAACTGGAGAGAGGGAGAAGGTGAGCTCGGTATTATTGCCTCGGGAATATCCTATAACTATGTGAAAGAGGCGCTGGAATATCTCGATGTGGATGCAGAGATGCTGAAGCTGGGAACGATGCACCCACTTCCCAGAAAAACCATTCTGGGTTTCATGAAGGATCACAAAAAGGTTATTGTCGTTGAGGAGATGGAGCCCGTAGTTGAGACTGAGGCCAAAAAGATCGCGCAGGAGGAAAAAATAGATGTTGTGATCCACGGAAAAGATCGTCTTTCCCGGTGTTATGAGTACTCAACAATGATTGTTGCCAAAGTATTAGGAGAGCTTATGGGGAGGAATATCACGATTCCTGAGAAGGATGTAGAGAAGTTTATGGTACCAAGGCCACCGGTACTCTGCCCGGGATGTCCTCATAGGGCCTCATACTACGCACTGAAAAAGGTTGCACCTGATGGTATCTATCCCGGTGATATAGGCTGTTATACACTGGGCGCGTTGCCGCCGCTCGAAGCTGTGGATACCTGTTTCTGTATGGGGGGCAGTATCGGTATTTCATGCGGATTTTCCAAGGCATTGAAGGACAAAAAGGTAATAGCAACAATTGGCGACTCTACTTTTTTTCATACGGGTATTCCCGCGATGGTGAATGGCGTGTACAACAATAATGATTTCACCATATTCCTCTTGGATAATAGAACGACAGCTATGACAGGACACCAGCCACATCCGGGAACGGGAAAAACTGGTACGGGAAAGGATACCAATGTGATATACCCTGAAAAGATTGCGGAGAGTATTGGCGTGTTTACCAGGGTGGTCGATCCCTATGATATTGATGAGACGACGGAGGCGCTTAAAGAGGCAGTGGGGTATGACGGTGTGGCCATGGTCGTGGCACGGAGAGAGTGTGCTCTTCTTGTCAAGAAAGAGAATCCATACCGGATAGATGAGGGAAAATGTATAAAATGCTCCACGTGCGTGGACAAACTTGGATGTCCGGCCATTGTAAAAGAAGATGATAAGATATATATAGACGAAAAGTTCTGTACAGGCTGTGGCGTCTGTGCGCAGGTATGCCCTGTAAACGCGATAGAGGTGATAAAATGAATGAAGAAATACCGCCAAATGTACAACATCATATTCAACAGTTCCAGCAACTCCAGCAGCAGTATGAGATGGTTGTTACTCAGAAACAACGGCTGAGCATGGAAGATAGAGAAATAGATGTTGCTCTTTCAGAATTGGAAGAAACAGATGAAAAAAAGGTTTACAAAAACATAGGAAGTATAATGCTTAGAAAAGATACAGAAAAGGTTGTAAAGGAACTTAAATCAAGAAAAGAAGAGATAGAATTGAAAAAGGGGTCCCTTGAAAGGCAGGAAAAGAGAATTACCAAAAAACTTAAGGAAATGCAGGAGAAAATTCAGAGTATCATAGGTGGGACGGGAGGGTTAGAAAGTTCTTGAGTGAGTGCAGTGAGTTTTAAATTATCTAGGAATGAAGAAATAATGAGCAAGATACGGGCTCTCTTTAGTGAAGCGGATACGTTTTTGTTACTGGTTCATAAAAATGCCGATGTCGATGCGGTAGGAAGTGCCATAGCCCTGAAATACTATCTTCAGGGACAAGGTAAAACGGTGAAGATAGGCTGTGACTCATTGAGCAGTCAGGGTAAGATGTTCCTGGAAACTCTGAAGGAAGAAATAGATTATTATGAATTTTCAGAAGAGTTTGGAAACCTGGTGCTTTTGGACACATCTTCGGTTAAAAAACTCGGCATTTTTGAGAAAGCCGTGGAAAAAGCGGATAATGTTGTTGTTATAGATCATCATGAAAAAAATAAAGACTTGGAAAGATTTCTGTACTACAACGAGACACGTTCATCAAATACCGAAATAATCTATGAGTACTTTCCTCTGGACAGTGAAATATATCTGAAAGCTGTGCTTGGTGGTATAATTACAGATACGGGCCATTTCAGGCATGCGGATGCAGATACCTTTGAAGCTGTTCACAAGATTCTAAAGAAGGGCGTTGATCTTCAGGAAATCCTTCGTTCACTGGAGAATAAACTGGATCGGTCTAAAAAAATTGCCGTGCTAAAGGCCTCCAGAAGGCTGGAGCTGCACTATGCGAAGGATCTGATAGTGGCAACAACGAAAATTGGGGCCCATGAATCTCTTGCTGCCAAATCTCTTCTTTTTATGGGTGCGGATGTATCTTTTGTGGCGAATGGTGACAGAATAAGCTCACGAGCCAGACATTCTGCTGTAGAAAAAGGTATAAACCTTGCAGAGATTATGCAGGATGTGGGGAAAGTGCAGAATGCTGATGGTGGAGGTCATAAGGCTGCAGCAGGGGCCGAAGGCTTGAGAGATACGGAAGAAGCTATATCCATGTGCGTTTCCCTGGTGAAAAAGAGGATTGACGGAAATGGATGAAAATGTTAGAGGGCTGCTGAAAAAGCAGAAATACAAGATAGTGGGGAAACATTCTGCTGTGAAATTGTGCTATTGGTTAAAAAAAAGCCTTATGGAAAATAGAGTCTGTTATAAACAGAAATTTTATGGGATAAAAAGTCATAGGTGCCTCCAGATGACTCCTTCTGTAACGGCATGCACACATAAGTGCCTGTTCTGCTGGAGACCGACTCAGTACACAAATCCACGGGTAGAAGATCCGGATCCTCCTGAATATATTGTTGAAAAAAGTATTGAAGCCCAGAAAAGGCTTCTCTCGGGATACCGGGGTGTTCTTGACAGGGTGAATAAAGAGAAGCTGGAGGAAGCTGAGAAACCGAACAATGTTGCCATATCTCTGGCAGGTGAGCCGACGCTCTACCCATATCTTAATGAGCTTATTGAAGGGTACAAAAAAAGAAACTTTACGACGTTCCTTGTAACAAACGGCACCAATCCCGATGTTCTTGAGAAGATAAGTTTGCCGTGGAACCTCTATGTGACGATTCCGGCGCCAAATGAAACGGTCTACAAAAGACTCTGTATCCCGCAGATTCCAGATGGCTGGGAGAGGATCATGAAGACGCTTGATCTCTTTCCCTCACTTGATACACAGAAGGTGGCACGTTTAACACTGGTGAAAGGGTACAATCTTAAAAACCCTGAGGAGTATGCTAAATTAATAGAGAGAGCATCACCTACGTATGTGGAACCGAAGGCATATATGCATGTAGGCTACTCCCAAAAAAGACTCGAAATAGAAAATATGCCAACATTCCAAGAGATCATGGAATTTTCAAGAAAATTGGAGGAACTTACAGGATATAGACTTAAGGATTTCTCTAAAAGCAGTAGAGTAGCATTGTTGGTGAAAGAATGATAAAGAATTTTGATGTAAAAAGTGTGGAAGCACGGAAGTTTGTTGATGTGGGTAGTTTACCCAATATGAAAATATCCAATAAGAGCATGGTAACGAATATGACTAAGACAGATGATACCCTGACAGTGGAGTTTGTTTTCACCATTGAGTACAGCCCAAATGTGGCGAATATAAAAATAGAAGGAAAACTGGTATATGAGGATGATGATGCTGAGGTCATTTTCAGTTCATGGAAAAACAAAAAAAACGAGGAGAAGATGCAGAAGATCCAGGTTCCCATTGTCAGAAGATGTCTGGTAAAAAGTGTTATCCTGGCTAACGAGATCAATATAGCACCCCCTATTCCACTGCCGTCTGTCAAGAAGAACAAAAAGGAGAAGAAAGATTATGGGCACATGTTTGGTTAGATTAGTTCATCCATCTGCCTATGGAAATCCTCTGCCATTCTGTCTTCGTGCATGATTCCAGCGAAATACTCGTTTTTAAGCTCTTTTTCAAACATTACTTTTCTCAAAATGTTCTTAAAGGCTTCTTTCTTGTCATCGAGGCAGACGAGTCTGTGGGCTTCCAGTAAGGGATACGGGTAGCCAAAACAGAGGGGATTCGTTGCAAAGTAGGCCAGCCGTGAAAAGATAGATTCGTCCCCGTTTACCAGATCTATTCTGAAGGGGTGCCCTTTCTCGTGAAGCTGTGCGATATAGACATCGCCGATAAGATGCCACTCGTACTTTTTTAAGGTAATATCCACCTTGTAGTACCATTTTCCGGAGTTTTTTATTGTCATTGTATCCGGAATGCCCTTCCCAAGGAGCGTGACCTTTGTTTTTTTGCATATACCCGCGATAGGATTCTCGAGGTCTCTTACATTTTCTTTTATATCCTTATAGGGCGATATCAGCGCGCCGTCATAGAGCACCAACTCGCACAGTTCAGCAGCTTTTTTTAGCATCTCCATTTCACATCTGAGCCGGAGCGTATCGATATCCTCTACAAGGGCTACCTTGTTTTCAACGAAGTAATCCTTTATTTTATGCCCGTCATAGACAACAAATCCGTATCGCAGTACCCCGATATGTTTTACCCCGTTGCTCCACAAAATAGAAGATCCTCCGTCTACCGCAGCTACCTCTCCTTGTGTCTCTTTCGTTATATGAGAAACGTCAAACTCCTTTCTTCTTTGGTACAGTGTTTCCAGTTTGGAGATAATATCTCTCATTTCTTCCTCGATCATCAGTTATTTATATGGTACCGAGAATAAAAGCATTGTGAAAATCGATTGCTGTCTGGACAAACTCTCGGATGGATTTCCGGAAAAGACGATCACACAGGTCTACGGAGATTTCGCTACGGGTAAAACTACACTGTGTCTGCAGTTATGTGCTAAAATCTCTGAACTGGGAAAAAAATCTATATATATTGACACCGAAGGAAGCTTCTCGCCGAAGAGAATACTCCAGATAGATCCCAACATTGACCTGAAAAAAATCCTTGTGCTTGAGCTTTACTCCTTTGAGAACCAGTGCAAAATGATGGAAACTCTGGAGGAAAAAATAGATGAGAATATAGGATGTATTGTCATGGACTCGATGGTATCGCTCTACAGACTGAAGGGAGGCGATTACGATGAGAGAAGAGAGTTGAACAGGCTTCTCGGGAAACAGCTTTTGGTGCTCTCAAAGATAGCACGAGAGTACGATATTCCCGTGGTGATCACCAATCAGATCTACGAGGACTTTGACAATGGAATAACGCCTCTGGGTGGTAGCGTGCTGAAGTACTGGTCAAAGGTGATTATCGAGCTTAGAAAGATTCCTAAGAAAACGGGATGGAGGAAGGCCACGATTATCAAGCACAGGTATAAAAAACAGGGAAACAGCTGCGATTTCCGTATAGGTGAGAAAGGGATTATATAACTGTTTTTTTCCATTTTCCAGTCCTGAGGAATCCCAGAGCGACCAGACTACCCAGAATGTTACTCAACATCATTCCCAACCAGATGCCTGTGGCTCCCTTGCTCAGTATGAAGGCAAAGAGATAACAGAGCGGGAGCCGCAATCCCCATAATCGTATGAGCCCAATCACCATCTGGTACTTTGTCTGGCCTGATCCCTGGAATGTGGAGCCAACGGTTTGGAAAACAGAGAAGAATGGTAGGGAGAAGACAAATATCTTAACAAAGTTCGTTCCTTCTGCAATAACAGCGGGATCATCGATAAAGACCTTAAATATCCATTGCCGAGAGATAAAGATTGCCACACTCCCTACCGCGAGTATTGAGAAGACGATGCCTATGCTTCTCCATACGCTCTTTTCGGCTCTTTCTACCTGATCCGCCCCCAGATTTTGACCAACTATAGTGGTATTTGCCATGGTAATACCCTGTGTAACGGTAAAAAGGATACCTGTGAGCCTGTTGCCGACACCATAGGCGCCGATAGCAACGACACCTATTTCATTGACGAACTTCATCAAAATTATAAATCCAAAGGCAACGGCGCTCTGACCAATGGATGCGGGCATACCTATGGATAACACCTTTTTAATAAACTTCTTTTCAGGCATCATATATTTTCTTTCCAGTTTTATACCTACTTTTCCTGAAAAAAGAAGGTAAATGGCAATGGTTCCAACGAACGCTCGTGATATGACCGTTGCCAGTGCGGCGCCTGTTACCTCCAGCCGCGGGAAAAACCCAATTCCAAAGATCATGAGCGGATCAAGTATCATATTCATTATAAGCGATCCTCCCATTATCTTTACCGCTGTCCGCGTGTCTCCCAGCCCTCGCAGGATAAAGCTGAAGGCAAAGGTGGCAAACATAAAGGGCATTCCAATAAAAATTATCCGTATGTACTCAAGAACAAGGTCAAAAATGCTCGGTGGAACGGAGATGGACTTTAAAATAAACGGAGAGCCTATAAATCCAAGGATACTTATGACGATTGCTATGATGAACATAAAAACGAATACCTGAGTAGCTGCTTTGTTTGCCATCTCTTTTTTTTCTGCACCCATATACTGGGAGACAAGAGCTACGGCAGCAACTGCAGCCCCCATTCCCAGGGCCATCATTAACGATACAATGGGCCAGGTATTGGTCGGCGCGGCAAGTGCTTCCTTTCCCAACTTTCCCAACCAGAATGTATCTATTACGTTGTACATAGTATGAAGGAGATTCCCTATCATCAGAGGCCACCCCAGTGTAAGGAGTGTTTTTGTTATATCGCCATTGATAATCTCATCTCGGTACCTGGCAAACTTCCCATCCATGGTATTTTCGCTATATCCGAGTTTAAAAATGTATGGCTGTGCAAGCGTGTGGCAGGTACCCGGAGTTCATGGGAAGATTTATATATTTTTATAGTTTTTAGATTAAATATGAATATCAAGGAGGAGGTTTTAACAGCAGAAAAAAGAATCAGGAGATATATTCGTAAGACACCTCTTGAGTACTCTCCGTATCTTAGTGAGTTATCTGAGTCCAACGTTTATCTCAAGCTTGAGAATCTTCAACTGACAGGGTCATTCAAGGCAAGAGGGGCAATGAACAAGGTTACATCCTTAACAAAAAAGCAGAGAGAAAGGGGCGTTATCACGGCATCAACGGGGAATCATGCTCTGGGCGTTGCAAGTGCATTAAAAATCTTGAACTGTGAGGGCACCATATACCTACCTGAGAATAGCTCAAGATCAAAACTCAGTGCCCTGGAATACTATCCCATCAACCTCGAGTTTTACGGCAATGACTGCAGCGATACGGAAGTCCATGCAAGAAGGATTGCCGAGGAGAATGACCAGGCCTATATTTCCCCGTACAATGATCGAGAGATTATCGGGGGTCAGGGGACGATAGGGGTTGAACTTTCTGGCCAGCTGGAAAATATCGACTCTGTTCTTGTGGCAGTGGGGGGCGGGGGACTGATCTCGGGCATTGCGGGCTATTTGAGTTCGGCGGATAAAGGGACAGAGTTTATCGGGTGTTTACCTGAGAACTCTCCCGTGATGTACGAATCGGTAAAGGCGGGAAAGATAATCGATATGGAAATTAAACCTACAATTTCCGACGGAACGGCAGGGGGTATCGAGCACGGTTCCATAACATTTGATCTCTGCAAAAGGCTTGTTGATGATTATATTCTTGTCAATGAAAAGGAGATTAAAGAAGCGATAAGGTTGGTCCTGAAGAAGCATCATCTGGTAATTGAAGGTGCGGCAGGGGTGACTGTCGGTTCGTTCCTTAAAGAAAAGGAGAGATTCAGGAATAAAGATGTTGTACTGGTAATATGCGGTGGCAATATCTCGCTTGATAAACTGAAAGGCATACTCTGCGACTGATGCAGGACACTGTCCTTTCTTTAGTCATCTCTGCGCGGTGCGTCAGATCACCTTTTCTCGCCACCATCCTTTGGAGTACAGTGCCACCGCTATGGCCGCAGCGATAATGTTGCTAAGTGCCATCCCCAGAAAGATGCCTCTGGCGTACATCCCTACGACAAAGGCAAAAACATAAGCCAAGGGCAGCCGAAAGCCCCATAAACGAATGAGACTCACGCCCATCTGCTGTTTTGTATGGCCGGAACCACCAAAGATTGAGGAAATGCCCCGGAATAATCCAAAAAATGGCATTGAAAAGGAGAATATCATTAAAAACTCCGCGCCCATCTTAACAACCTCGGTTTTACCGGGTATAAAGATACCGATAAGTGCATTGCGAAATAAGAATATACTAAAAGCAAATACGGCGGTTAATGCTACTATTGACAGTAATCCTCTTTTAGCTACCTTGTCCGCTCTTTTTTTCATATCGGCGCCGAGGCTCTGACCGATCATGGTGCTCATAGCCATGGCCAGCCCTCCCAGGACCAAAAAGGTTATATTGAGGATCCTATTCCCCACGCCGTATCCTGCCGAGGCTATCTCCTGGTTTGGCAGTCTGTTTATTAGGGCCCAGAGAATGATAAACCCGGCGGCAGAGCCCATTCTGCCCACGGACGCAGGAACACCCACCGAGATGTATTTTTTTATTCGATCCGGATCTGGAACTAAGTACGATACGTCCAGTTTTATTTCCAACGCTCCCGAAAAAAGGAGGTACATTCCGTAAAGCGCACCTATGCCTCTTGTAGATACGGTAGCAATAGCTGCACCCTGCACGCCCATCTTCGGCACCGGCCCCATCCCAAAGATCAGCACCGGGTCGATGATGAGGTTCAACAGGACCGATAATGCCGTGATCTTCAGTGCCGTGAGGGTATCGCCCCATCCGCGCAGGATGAACCTAAAGGCAAAGAAGAGGAACATAAATGGTAGCCCCAGGCATATCACCTGCATGTACTCCTTTCCATACTGAGCGAGTACTGCGGCTTCCTCTCCGTTTCCAGTGAGAATATCAAGGAAATATGGGCTCAGAAAATATCCCGCAATCCCCATGAGAACTGAGAATGTGATCGCCAGAAAATAGAGCTGTCCTGCGTCCCTTGATGCCTCATCAAACTGCTTCGATCCTGTGTGCTGTGATATTAGGGCCACGGCTGCCACGCCAAAGCCTATTCCTGCGGACATCATGAGAAATACAAAGGACCACGACATACTTACCGCACCTACGGAGTAGGTGGCCTCGGGCTGCGGAAGATGACCAAGCCAGAAGGTATCGACCAGATTATAAAGCGTTCTCAGAAAGGTGGCAATCATTAACGGCCATGCCAGCTTGAAAAGCACAGATATTATATCCCCCTGAAGGATTTCCTCCTTCTCAGGACGGCCCATCTTCTCTTTTAATGAGATATGCGTCTTTTTGAATTTTTTGATGAGTGTAAGTTTCATAGGTTGTTCCCTTTTTTTTCATTGGTACCACCATGCACTTGTATTGGGGATTTATAAGGGTTGGGCGGAGTGGGATTGAGCACTAACAGAGCTCACTCCTCAGATCTACTCACGAAAATCTCGTATATTTCCTCTTTTATAGCCCCCATCTCCATAAGATTGGGATTTTCTTTCAAAACCTTTGGTGCCATGGGAAGATATAACGCGATACCGTCTAAGATAGCGCCCAGTAACAGGGACCTCAGTCGCGGATTCGGGACCTCTAACTCCTTAAACAAACTTTCGAAAAGCTCCAAATACTCAGAATAAAATTCTACCCATTCCTTTGAATCATTTCCTTTCTCAAGGCTTTTTTCATAGACTTCAAGGAAAAAACGGGGTATCTTAGGATTCTCATACACAAGGTTGAGGGAGTGACCGATAAATGCCTTTAATTTTTTATCAGCTGACGGCAGAGTGAGAACCTTAGGAAATACCTTCTTTGTCCATTCCTCAAATCCGTAAAACAACGCTCCCTTGGCAAGCTCATACTTTGAGGGAAAATGGTAAAACAGCCCTCCTTTGGAAATACCCGCCTTCTTGGCCACCTCTTCCATGGTGACATCATTGTACGCATCCTCACTGAAAAGCTTAAATGCCATTTGCAGGATCGTTTCCTTTGTACTGTCCTCTTTCATTTACTCACCTCTGTGCCTTCCGTACTGTATCTTTAATCCACTCTTGAGCTCTCCTCTCCTGAGAACTATCCTGTGTTTTTAACCATCCTTTTATTACTCCTTTTTTAATAATTTTTCCAGAAACTTTCTTTGTTAGGCTCTTGATATACCTTTTTTGAGCATATTTTTTTCCGAGGAATCCAAAGGACTGGGCCATACATACCACAAAGACTGCAAGTTTTTTGTTCCTCAGCTCTTCTTTCTGCTCCTCCAAAAAACTAAGGACAGTTCTTAAGGGCCTTTCATAGTAGATAGGGCTTCCAATAACTATCAGGTCGTATTTTTCCAGAGTTTTTACATCCGGAATCCTTATTGCATCTATAGTTACTCTTTCTTTGATACTGTTTTTCATCCATTCAACAATAGTTTCTGTAGAACCCCTCTTTGTGTCATAGAGTATACAGACCTTAATTCAATCACCTCTGTGCCAGAGAAGTCTCAGGAAGAGCGGCAGGATTATAACGGCAGCGAGGAGACTGTAGAGGAGGCCAAACACTATCGCTTCTCCAAACTGCTTTATAACGGGCATATTCAATGGCAGGAATGTCGCAAAGACAACTAAGGTCGTGAGTGAGGAGTAGAAGACCTCCTTGCCCGTGCTTCCGATGGAAATCCTATAGCACTCCTCCGGTGTGCGGCCTTCCTTCCTCTCGACTGCCCATCTATTCGCGATATGGATCGGGTAATCAATACCGATTCCCACAACTATTGCCCCAACCATGGCTGTCATGGAGTTTAGCGGTATGTCCAGGAGATTCAGGGTCATGAAAAGCCATCCAATGACGATAAAAGGCGGCAGTGCAGTGAGAAAACCCAGAAGCGGAGAGCGATGCGAGAGCGTAAATACAATGGTAAGCACTACAAAGGCGAAGCCCAAACAAAGAAGTATCGAGTTTGTCATTGAGTCCCGCATGTCGTTCATGCCCTTTGCCCATACTATTGGCGTTCCTGCAAACTCTACGTTTCCATTCTCTTTAAAGTCTTCTTTAAGATCATTGAGTGCTTCTATTCCATGATATCCCATTGTTGTGTCCGTCATTACCCGTATCAGGAGAGCGTCGAAGTTGCCGTTTTTATTCTTGTGGATATAGTATCTCGCTTCTTTCTTTTTGCAAACCGCGTTGAGAAAGGTCTTCAGTTTCTCAGAGCTCACCCCTTCATCAATCCTGCCGTCCATATCTCTATCAATCTGAAGATAGGGGGAAGCCAGGCTTGGATCCTCGCCTATTAAGAGAGAGA
>JAYEIH010000008.1:11512-26843 GCA_034659995.1 Methanobacteriota archaeon | reverse complement strand
TGTACGAAGGGATTATGTAAGTGTTGGTAATTTCAGTTTAGAAGACTTTTATACGGTTTCTCAAATAAGAATAGAATTGAGATGGACCAAGAATAATGCTGATCTAGATTTGCATCTTTATGATGAACCAGGGCAAGGAGGAAATCACGATGGTTGGGATTATATCAATTGGGTGATAGATGAGAATATACCAGCAACCTCAACTTATCACGATGAAACAAATCCGCCCCCACCTCCAGAGTGGATAACTGTTGACGATCCGAACAATCCAGAAACGTTTTATATATATGTCTATGGCTATAGTTTGAATTCTAATAATGCAGACTTTACCATCACCGTAACCTTCCAGTAACCTTTTAAAAGAGAGAATACCTATATTACAAAAGGTGATTATATGACAACTGTATATGATGTTCAAGCCGATAAGCTCATAGGAAAACTGAAAGAGGAGTTAAAGTCAGTGGAAGAGGTATCACCACCGGAATGGTCAAAATTCGTAAAGACATCGTCATCTAGGGAAAGACGACCCGATCAGGAAGATTGGTGGTATATTAGGGCGGCTTCTATCCTTCGAAAGGTCTATATGAACGGTCCTCTCGGCGTTTCACGGCTCAGAAGGGTCTACGGAAGCAAGAAAAACAGGGGACACAAACCGTGGAGATTCAGAAAGGCAAGCGGGGCAGTGATTCGAAATATACTCCAACAATTGGAAAAAGCTGGGCTTGTGGAGAATGATACAGGAAGAGTTATTACACCAAAGGGACAATCACTGCTTGATAACGTTTCACAGAGTATTGAGGGATAATCGATGGAGGAAAGCATCGAAGATATCAAAAAGAAAAAACTGGAAGAGATGAAGAAAAGGAGGGAAATAGAGTTACAAAAAGCACAGGAAGAGCAGCAGCAAGAGTTGCAGATACAGTCTGCACTGCGGCAGATACTTACGAGTGAGGCCAGGGCCAGGCTCAACAGAGTAAAGATAGCAAAACCGGAGTTTGCAAAGCAGGTGCAGATGCAGCTGATACAGATGGCGCAGTCAGGGAAGCTACAGGAAAAACTTACAGATAAAAAGCTCAAAAGTTTGCTGAAATCTCTGCAACAGAGAAAACCAAGCTTTAATATCACGAGAAAGTGAGTATGGAAGTGAATTTGCTCTTTACAGGAGGAAAAGACAGCTCTTTATCAGCTTATATTTTGGAAAAGCTTGGATACCACATAAAAACGATCACAGCAACTTTTGGTCTGAGCGAGAGCTGGAAATTAGCGGGCGAGACTGCAGAAGCACTGGGGTACTCCCACACGGCAGTAACAATAGATAAAAAAGTCCTGAAAAGGGGCTGTGAGATAATGCTGGATGATGGGTACCCTTTGAATGGGATTAAGTATATTCACAGGAAGATACTGCATACGCTTGCAAAGGATTATAAACTGCTCTGTGACGGGTCAAGAAGAGACGACAGAACGCCATGGCTTGGACTTGCTGAGATCAGGAGTCTGGAAGATAAATATGGAGTGGAGTATATAACGCCCCTGCGTGGCATTGGTTACAAGACACTGCGGTATCTAACAGATAAATTATTTATAGTAGAAACATATGACAGCAGTAAAGGAATGACAGCCGATTATGAAACCGAGATACGAGTATTTTTAGGCAATAAGGCAGAAAGTATATTTCCGACTCATAAACATACAAGAGTTCTAAACTGGAAAGGTGATATGAATGGCAAGAAATAAATCACTCGCTAAGAAATTAAGATTAGGAAAAGCTTTGAAGCAAAATAGGAGAGTACCCGTTTGGGTTTGGGCGAAAACAAGGATGAATGTGAGGAACCATCCTAAAAGAAGGCATTGGAGAAGAAACAAACTGAAAAGGTGAGGATCATGGAATCCGGAGAAGAAAGAATATACACTATCCCTCTGAGAAAGGCAAAAAGAGCGTCAAGAAAAAAGAGAAGTGCAAAGGCCGTGAAGGTATTAAAGGACTTTTTAAGGAGGCATACAAAGACGGAGAATATACAATTGGACGCCGCGCTGAATGAAAAAGTATGGGAGAGAGGTATAGAGAAACCTCCTGCGAAGCTGAGGATCAGAGTTAAAAAAGAGGGGGATACGGCAACTGCGTATCTCACTGAGTAAGATGATACAAAAGCTGGAGCTTAAAAAAAACCCATACATAGGAGCCTTTGGTATAACAAATGAAAAAATAACGCTCCTTTCTGCCGATTTTGCAGATGAAAGGGTAAAACTGGTGGAGGATACACTGGGTACGGAGGTATTTCTTACTACGGTCTCAAGGACAAATTTAGTAGGAATTCTTGGTGCTGGAAACTCAAATGGGTTTGTGCTACCATACAATATGGAAAGTTACGAAATTAAAAAATTAAAAAGCTCCGATATAAAAATAGAAAGATTATCTACAAAGTTTACTGCCCTGGGCAATATGATTGCATGCAACGATAGAGGGGCTGTTGTGAGCAAGAAATTGGAGGATGAGGCTGAAACAATAGAAAATGCGCTGGATGTTGAGGTTTCTGTCTTGGATTCCATTAACTATGGCAGTATGATACTGTGCAGCAATAGTGGGTCAGTTGTGCATCCCGATCTCTCGGATATGCTGGATGAACTGGAAAATGCTTTAAAGGTAGAGGTGGATGTAGGAAGCGCAAATAGAGGAAACTACTATCTTGGTATCTCCGTACTTGCTAATACGAACGGAGCATTGGTAGGGACTCAGAGTACCGGCCCGGAAATAAATAAGATTGAGGATATTTTGTTTTAACGTACACAATATCCAAAGGATTTGTATACTTACTACACAGCTTTTTGCCTGTGTAGTTTAGGAGGGAATAAGATGAAAAAGTTTGAAGTGCAAGGAGAGTTTAAAATGGGCGATGCGATGCAGAGGTTTACAAAGGTGTTTGAAGCTCAGAGTGAGAAAAGGGCTAGAGAAAGAACATACTGCGATATAGGAAGCCGACACAGAGTTAAAAGACACAACATAGAAATTCACAGCATAGAGGAGATGAAGGATGAATAACAATGATATGGCCACAAAGTTTGCATATCTTCGGGAGCAGAGAGAGGTACTCATAAAAAATATTGCGCTTCTGGAAGAAAAACTTAAGGAGACCGCAGCAGCAAAAAGTACACTAAAAGAGATAGACAAGGTAAACGAAGGGGAAATACTGATGCCTATTGGTGGCGGCTGTTTTGTTGAGGCAGAACTGAAAAAGCTGGATACCGTAACAATCAACATCGGTGACGGCGTTTCCAAAGAGGCCTCTGTGGATGAAGCCCTTTCAAAATTAGATGAACTTACTGATAACATACAGAGTACGGCTGCCAAAATGAATAATAACCTCTCAAAAGTAGAAAAAGAGCTCGGGGACATACAGAAAGAGATTAGGGGCAGACGTGACTAAATGTTCAGCTCTCTTAAGCATAAACTGGATGGATTTTTTGAGGACGTGAGTCAGAAGACTCTTTCTGACAAGGATATAGACTCAATTTTATCGGAGTTGGAGCTTATTCTGCTCCAAAACGATGTATCTGTCAGAGTTACTGATGAAATAAAGGAGAGTCTTAAGGAGGATATTTCCGGGGGAAAAATAGGGCTTCTTGATAATAAAAAAGCTTTTGTAAAGAAATCTCTTAAAAAAGCTGTAGCGAAGACTCTTAACTCTGAAGAAGTAGATCTTATCGATAAAATAAAGGCAAAAAAACCATTTATCATACTCTTTATAGGTTTTAACGGTACGGGAAAAACAACAACTCTTGCAAAACTCGGCAATCTTCTAAAAAAGAAGGGATTTTCCGTTGTTTTTTCAGCTTCGGATACGTTCAGAGCTGGCTCGATAGAGCAGCTGGAAAAGCATGCCTCAAATGTTGGAATAAAAACCATAAAGCATGAGTACGGGGGAGATCCGGCCGCTGTAG
This sequence comes from Methanobacteriota archaeon, assembly GCA_034659995.1. Classification (GTDB taxonomy): domain Archaea; phylum Methanobacteriota_B; class Thermococci; order Methanofastidiosales; family B48-G16; genus JAYEIH01. The sequence goes on along the minus strand of JAYEIH010000008.1, from coordinate 22,907 downwards.
CATTTGACGCAGTAAAACATGCCAAAGCACGAAATATAGATGTGGTCATGATAGATACTGCCGGGAGGGTAGAGACAAACAAGAATCTCATAGAACAGGTTAAAAAGATAAGGAGAGTGGCGAATCCCGATCTCACCGTTTTCGTTGGCGATGCTCTGGCAGGCAACTCGTTAGTCGAGCAGGCCGAAAGATTCAACGATGTGGGCGTTGACTGCTCAATACTTACAAAGATGGATGCGGATGCAAAAGGAGGCGGGGCGCTTTCCATCACCTTTGCCACCAAAAAACCCATACTATATGTGGGTACGGGTCAGGGGTATGATGATCTGAAAACGTTTGATCCTACATGGTTTATAAATAATCTTTTCTAACATTAACGTTTGTAATAGTTTTGCCTACTAAAAAGAGAACTATCACCGAAAGGTTTAAAAAGGAACCTCTCAATGAGAGAGTATGCAGCTTCCGAAAGGTACTCCAAAAAGAAAAATAAAGGAAGAGAATTTCCATTTGTGTCTGGGTGAGTTGAAAAAAAGGGATTTAGAGATAACCACTGAGTTTTCTGGATACATTAGGGTCTTCGGAAGAGATTTTAAGGGCACGCATGATGATTACCGCTTCATTGTAGAAAAAGGAGATATTATTGCTGCCGAAAGAGTTGAACTGGAGGAAAAAACCCGAACTATGGGAGACAATGTCTTTGACGAGATAGATCTCTTTTATGAGGAATGTATAATACAGACAATAAATCTTGAATCCTCTCAGATAAAAAGAATAAAAAAATCGAATAAAGACTGTCTTTTACTTAATGCTGTCAAATTTGCAAATGGAAATAACAGAGGAGAACTTTTGAGGAGGATGAATACGGATAATGCGAGTGTGGATAAATTTCTCAGCAAATTCGGGATAAAAGCAAGCTGAGGGCTTATTCCTTTCCGAACTCCGGAACGGCTTCCTTTAGTGGGTCAAAGCTTTCCCAGTTCTTTACGACCTTACAGATCATAGATACCTTTGAATGAAGAGAAGATGGAAGCCGCAGGATGCGTTTGGTGTCGATGGTTACCTTTCCGTCGGCTAACTCGGCATTTATTCCTGCCACCTTTTTTAAGATCTTATTTTTTGTTTTTTTCCCAACAAAATCCATAAAATCCACTCTTCTACTCTCAAGTCTTCTTATTATCTCGTCCCTGTTTTTTTCAAGTTTTTTATTTTTGTGATCCATTCGTGAGAATGTGAATATAAACATTCTTCTGAATGTCGCCGCATAACCGTGTTCCATAAAAAGGTCCCTGGGAACTCTGGAGGCTGTTACGTATCTGAGCATCTTACTTCTATCCTCTATGGCAAGGGCCTCATCGTCAAGAGCACGTACATGGTACCCTCTTCCGGAGTAGATCAGGAAAATATCCTCGAGACCGAACTCCGATTTCAGCGTTTCGATGATGCTTAGTGCCACCTGTTTTGCATCCTCAAGACATACCTCGCAGACCTCACCCTGATTACAGTCACAGCTCCGTACCAGTAAATCCTTTGCATCGATATCAAAGACGAGTTCCGCCTTTAACCAGTCTTTCCTTTCTTTGGGATGCTTGTAGTATGATACTGAGGAGTACGCTGCGTAGGGTGCCTTCGCCATCATGAACCTTTCGAACTCCTCCATGGATCTGAATGTTCTGTACCTGTCATTCGGACCGCTGCCATCGTGATCAAATCCCAGCTCTCTGTGCTGCAGCGAGTCTCGGAGGAACTTCGGCAGATCTTTTACGCTCCACTCTTTTTTGTAGTACATATGCCTGTCCCTGAGTGAGGCCTCTTTGAACTCCATAATTCTTTTTTACGGAGAGGGATAAAAAGGTTACGAAAGGACTTTGTGGTACCGTCACTCTGTGTACATCCTTCCCGTACTTATTCTCGGGACCTTTATTATTGGCGTTGTCGCATATTTCCTTCCTCCGGACCTATATGCCATACCTTGGAGGCAACTCTCTATGTCCATGCTTCTTGAGATACCGAAATTCTAAAAAAATGAAATAAAAGCTTTGTTAGATAAAATAACAAGAGAGTAGGGGCAGATGAGGCAGATGCCAAATAAATTCTTTGAGGAGGAGATCAGGAAAGAAGCCAAGGAAATGATTTAAACAAGGATCAGTTTATTAACCATTTGCAGACAGGTTGTACCATGGACTATGAACTACTGGACCATGAGGCGGATATGGGCATACGTGCCTATGGCACCACAATAGAGGAACTGTTTAGAAACGGAGCAAAAGCACTCTTTTCGATCATGATGGATATTGAAAGGGTCAGAACGGAACGCAGTGTAAAGATACTGTGCGAAGCCCCGGATACAGAGACGCTTTTTATTGAGTGGCTCAATGAGCTTCTTGCGCAGAAAGATCTGGAGGAGATGAGTTTTTCGGAGTTTGAGGTGAAAATTTACGGAGAGAACGAGTGCTATCAGTTAGAAGGAACAGCCTCAGGAGAGCGATTTAATCGAAGAAAGCACCGGCCAAAACTGGAGGTGAAGGCTGCCACCTACTCCGGATTGCGAAAGGGGAGAAAAAACGAAAAATTATTTATAGAATGCGTTGTAGATGTATAGGTGATGGGAATGGATCTGCTCAACCTCGAAAAGGTTACGGAGTACAAGTGGAAACTGCCGCAACAGGAGAGTATGCGCGTACCTGGTGTTATTTACGGTAATAAACAGATAATCGATCATTTAAAAAGAGACGTGGAGCTTGGGAAGGACTGGAATGCGTTAAAACAGATAAGTAATGTAGCATGTCTGCCCGGCATCCGGAAAGCGAGCATCGCGTTGAGCGATGTTCATCCCGGGTATGGGTTTCCCATAGGCGGTGTTGCGGCCTTTGATACGGAGGACGGCGTTATCACCATGGGTGGTATAGGGTTCGATATCAACTGCTCTGTCACCAATCTGAAGACGTCATTGAAAGAAGAAGATATCAGAAAAAATGCCAGACAACTTTTGAACTCGTTATACAACACTGTCCCCGCAGGTCTCGGTTCGAAAGGAGATATTGCCCTGAATGTATCTGAAATAGATGAGGTGCTCAGAGGCGGTGCCGAGTGGGCGATTAAACAGGGCTACGGCAGAGAAGAGGACCTGGAATTCATTGAGGAAAATGGTAGGATGGAAGAGGCAAAACCGGAGAATGTCAGCACAAAGGCAAAAAAGCGGCAGTTGAAGGAGATGGGCACCCTGGGTTCCGGAAACCATTATGTGGAGGTGCAGTATGTGGATGAGATCTACGATCCCCGGGCCGCAAAGGTCTACGGCCTTGAAGAGAAGGATGTGCCTGTTTCATTTCACTGTGGTTCCAGAGCATTAGGGCATCAGATAGGCACGGATTACCTCAAAATACTTGCCAAGGCTACGAAGAAGTACAATATAGAAATTCGGGATAGAGAACTTGTCTGTGCACCCATTGATTCGAAGGAAGGGCAGCAGTATTTTTCTGCCGTATGCTGTGGAATGAACTGTGCCTTTGCGAACCACGAGATTCTGACTCATCTCATAAGAAAAAGTTTTAAAGAGATCTTTCCGGAAGAGGAACTGCCGAAACTCTATTCCATAGGCCATAATACATGCAAAAAGGAGTATCACAGACTGAATGGAAAGAAAAAACTCCTCTATCTCCATAGAAAAGGAGCCACCAGAGCCTTTGGTCCCGGAAGAAAAGAGATACCAAAGGAGTACAGAAAGGTCGGACAGCCCGTCTTAGTCGGCGGCACGATGGGCACATGCTCTTATATTCTTCGCGGTACAGAGAGAGGAATGAATGAGACCTTCGGATCGGCGATTCATGGGGCAGGAAGGGCGATGAGCAGGAATAAGGCCAAAAGAAAGTACTGGGGGGAGACTGTGGCAAAAGACCTGAAAAGTAAAGGCATCCATGTAAAGGGCCACTCAATGGCAGGTATTGCAGAGGAAGCGCCCGGAGCGTACAAGGATATTGTCAACGTTGTCGAGTGTGTTGATGAGGCGGGAATCGCAAAAAAAGTAGCGAAGGTAAAGCCCATACTCAATGTGAAGGGGTGAAAAATGTCCAAACTGCGGATCAAAACATATCAGCCAAATAGAGAAAGACGAGTCCGAGTTCACGTGGAAGGTGAGGGCAAACAGATGGATGTGCGAGGTTCCAAACGATCCCACTTACTCTAAGGAATGGAAAAAGAAACAGAAAGAAAAAGGCGGAGATTAACGATCAATGGACATTTATTTGTTCGGTAATAGTGTGCATATGAAGACAGGAGCCCGAACTCATCATCTCTCAGTTTGCCTGCGAGCCAACACTGGATAATGACGGCAATCTCTACTTCGTTCATCATTTCTTCAAAGACGGTGCAACGATAGAAGGGGATATCTACGTGGCGTATAGGTGATGAGATGCTGGAGTACGTGCTGGAGTTGATTGAAAACTAAAAGGACGGAAAAAGTAGATTATACCGCTTCTCCCATAATCTTCCGTACTGCCTCGGCACCGCCTTCTCCAAATGATCCCTCTGTGATATAATCTGCTATTTCCTTCAGTTCTGGGACTGCATTTTTCACCGCAATACTGTACCCAGTCACCTCAAAGGCTGGGAGATCGTTGTAGCTGTCGCCTATGAAAACAGTATCCGCAAGGGGAATCTGCATCATCTCCGCGAGTTTTTTCATGGCCGTACCCTTGTTGACCCCCCTGTTTTTTATATGGATACCATATGTGGAGTCACAAACTTCTATGGCGAGATTGTGATTCATTACCACCTCCAGAATCTCATCTACCGTAATATTATCGACTACAACCTCCGTTTTCCGTAAAAAAGTTGGCAGGAGAGCGGCTTTTTCCTTTATCAGCTCATAGCATTTCATCGGTTCATCGAGTGTTCCAAGCATCTCAATCTTTGATTTATATGATATAATTCCGCCATCTTCAGCGATTACTCCTCCTGAGGTGCCAATGAGTCTCGAGGCTCCAAGAGCGTACCCAAGAGTGTTCCCTGTAGAAAGGGAGATATTAAAACCTGCTTTCTCTGCCTCCCGCATTACAGTGATAGCCTCTGTGATTATCCTTCTCTTGCCGTCTGTTAAAGTGCCATCGATATCAGAGACTATGAGTCCTGTCATGAAGAGATAACACCGTTCTGTCTATAAAAATGCTTTGGCCGATGTTTACAAAAGATTTATATAGGTAAAGCACACATACGGCCTATGAGAACAAAATTTAGATGTTACGTACTCATGATTCGTTTATATATTTTTTAGGTGATTTTATGGTTAAGACAGTTGTTGTTGCTCTCGGAGGGAACGCGATCAAAAAGGCTCATGAGAAGGGCACAGCTAAGGAGCAGTTCAGAAATGTTGAGACTGCATCTAAGGCAGTAATGAATTTGATTAGGGAAGGCTATAGAGTTGTTATTACTCATGGTAATGGTCCTCAGTCCGGAAATCTCATGGTACAGCAGGAAACGGCAAAGGACAGAGTACCTGCCATGCCAATGGATATTATCGGTGCGATGACTCAGGGGCAGATCGGTTATATGATCCAGCAGACTCTGCAGAACTTACTTGTCAGGGAAAAAATAGAGAGACCCATTGCCACTGTTGTCACGCAGGTAACTGTCTCAGAGGATGATCCGGACTTTAAGGATCCTTCAAAACCAGTGGGGGAGTTTTTTACAGAGAAAGAAGTAGGAAAGCTTCTAAAAAAAGGATATATACTAAATCCCCCCTCTGGTGATATATATAAGAAGAAAAAAATGACAGGATACGTTATAAAAAGGGTCAAGCCCAATGGGGCGAGTAGGTTCAGGCGTGTTGTTCCTTCACCGGATCCGCTGCGAATTGTGGAGGCAGGAGCTATAAGGCGCCTTGTTAATAAAGGGGCGATTGTGATAGCCTCCGGAGGCGGAGGTGTTCCCGTCATTGAGAAGAATGGGATATTGGAGGGTATAAATGGTGTTATAGATAAGGATAAAGCAGGCGAGAGAGTTGCCGAGGCCGTTAATGCAGATATTTTTCTCGTGTTAACGGATATTGATCTCGTCTACCTGAATTTTGGCGAAGATGACCAACAGCCCCTTCATAAAATGACCACTACAGAGGCAAAAAAATACCTCAACAAGGGTCATTTTCTTGCCGGAAGCATGGGTCCAAAGATCTTAGCTTGCATTCGGTTTATTGAAGCAGGGGGAGAAAAGGCTATTATCACCTCACTGGAAAAGGCTAACGAGGCACTGAAGGGTGAGGCAGGAACGATTATCGTTCCGTGAAAACTCGTGAAGATTTGAGGATGGCGTGTCTGTCGATGAGGTCTCGGCTGTCAAGGAATAGCCATTTTTTTATTTTTCTGATGTCTTGTGGATAAAGGAAGCTCGCTGAAGGTAATTGGGTGAGTCCAAAGGGCGAACCAGATGTACGCTGTTATCTTGTCTTGGAGGCGAAAACATAGAGTAATGGGAGAAGAGAGGCTTCTACAAGGTTGTAATGGTGTATTTTCCTTAAAAATTATTTTCATAGATGTTCTTCCTATGCCCTACAGCTACTACCCAAAGCTGATCCCTATCTTTATGCCAGTCGATTATTACCCTATAATCTCCCACTCGAAGACGGAAATAAGGATAACCTGTCAATGGTTTCAGAAAATGTTCGGGCCAGTCTTTTATTTCCTCTAGCTTTGAGTATATCCTCACCCTCACTTTTTTCTCCAAGCTGGCGAGCTGGTCCTTCGCTGGATTAGTAAAATAAACCTCAACCATCCAACTCTTTCCTCACTTCGGTAAGGGTCTTTCCTTCACCTCTTTTCATCTGCTCCTTCCCCTCCGCTATGACTCGCAAGGTCTCTCCTGATAATCGATGCTCTTCGTGGATCAGATGGCGAATAGCATCTCGGACCAGTTCACTTTTACTGAGGTAGTACGGATGATCCTTGATGAAATCATCTATCTCATCCTTCAACGGTTCTGGAATTTTTACATTTATTGAAGACATAGTATCGCTATAATATTATCATAGCTTCATTATAAAGTTTACGGACAGCATCTTGAAAAAATTGCCACCCCCTTGAATCCATCATTTCATATAATCCCTCGTGGATAAAGGAAGCTCGCTGAAGGTAATTGGGTGAGTCCAAAGGGAGAGGTGCGAAGTAACCACAGAATTCCAAATCCTTGCTCATGTTGGCCTACTCCGCCAATTTGTTCAACTCCAATTGGATTAGGATCATAGCAACTGGAGATATGACTAACCATAGTAAAAACCATACTATGGTACTCTCTCCTTTTTTAATATAGTTAGTGAATCCTTCACAATATTTGTATATCAAGTATATATTGGCTATGGGTATTATCAGTAGCCATGCGGTGGGTATCTCTGCCCCCAAACCATTTATTTCATTCTTTGTTTTTACAAACCAATATAACTCGTATATTCCAAAAGTAATAATAGAGAATATTATTACCAATGCTGGATTTCTTCTTTTTATTTTTGTCATGATATCACATCTTTTGCCTTTTATATACTTTGATCTTTAAATAGTTTATCTTTAACCTTCTCCATCAAAAATACTATTTTATCAATAATATAGCTCTTTTGCAGATCAGCTCTCCAGGTCAATGATCTTTTCCCGCAACTCAACAGCTTTAACAAAATCCAAGCCTTCAAAGGCTTTTTCCATCTCTATTTTCAATTCTTCGATCTTCTTCTCCTTTTTACTAATTTTTTTCTTCAGAAGGCCGGAATAGACTTTTTTCTTTATCGTTTTTGGTGTGATGTCGTGTTCTTCATTGAATTTTTTCTGTATCTTCCGCCTTCTCTCTATCTCCCTGATCGCCTTTTTCATAGCATCTGCGGTTTCATCGGCATAGAGTATAACCTCGCCCTCCGTATTTCTCGAGACCCGGCCCATTATCTGTATGAGTGCAGTATCTGTTCGCAGGAACCCTCTCTTATCGGCGTGGAGTATGGCCACAAACGGAACCTCGGGGAGGTCCAACCCTTCTCTCAGGAGGTTTATTCCAACAACGCAGTCCGTTCTTCCCAGGCGCAGATTTTTTATGATCTCCACTCTTTCCTCTGTATTGATATCAGAGTGGAGATACTCCGTAGCAATACCCCCACCATTTAAATACTCAGCGATTTTCTCTGCCTCTCTTTTTGTTACTGTTATTACTAGTGCCCTCCTTTTCCTCTTTATCTTTTGTACCAATGCATTCATGTCCTGCTTTTTTATCGTAATTTTTGGCTCAAGAACGCCGGTGGGACGCACTAGCTGCTCTACTACATAAGAGATCTTGCGCTCGTACTCTCTCGGAGTAGCTGACATAAAGATGACCCTTTTCATATATTTTTTGAACTCACCCCATCTCAGAGGCCTATTATCAAAGGCGCTTGGCAGTCTAAACCCATGTCCGATCAACGTACTTTTTCTCGTTCTGCCCCCCTTGTACATACTCCTTATCTGTGGAATTGTTATATGGGACTCATCGATAACCATTAGGAAATCCTCGGGGAAGTGATCCAGAAGACTGTACGGCCTTTCTCCGCGAGAACGGTCTTCAAAGTATACTGAGTAATTCTCTATTCCTCTACAGTATCCCGTTGCTTTTAACATCTCTATGTCGTAGTTTACTCGTTCCTTGAGCCTTTGGGCCTCTATCAACTTATTTTCATTATTTAGGGATTCTACCCTTTTCTCCAGATCCTCCTTTATGGTCCTGACCGCCTTTTTCACCCTTTCTTTCTGCACCATGTAGTGTTTCGCAGGATATATCCTCACAAATTTTTTTGTACTACCCTTCCTCGTTATTGGGTTCAGAAAGGAGATCTTTTCCACCTCTTTATCAAAGAACTCCACCCTGTAAATTATAGTGGAATAGACAGGATAGAGCTCAAGAATTTCGCCTCTGAGCCTGAAAGTTCCTGGACTGAGTGAGTAATCGTTCCTGTTGTACTGCATTTCCACTAGTCTGTCCAAAATTTCTTTTCTGTTATACTCCTCTCCTTTTTCCATATAAAGCGCCATTTTTCTAAATTTGGTGGGTTTCCCCACGTTGTATAGGCAGGATACGCTTGCGACGACTATTACATCCTTCCTTTCCTGGAGCGATGTGGTTGCTTTCATTTTTAGCATCTCAAGATCCTCATTCAGTTCAAATTTTTTCTCCAGAAAAAGATCCCTTTTGGGGATATATGCCTCAGGTCTGTAGTAATCGTAAAAAGAAACGAAGTATTCCACGCTGTTCTCCGGAAAAAGCTCCTTAAATTCCAGGTATAGCTGAGCAGCAAGAATTTTGTTCGGTGAGATTACAAGCGTGGGAAGATTTACTTTTGCAATGACGTTGGCGATGGTAAAGGTCTTTCCTGAACCGGTAACGCCAAGGAGTGTCTGGTACCGGTGCTTTCCCAGCCCCGAAGATAACTTTTCTATGGCCTGCTGCTGATCTCCTTTCGGCGTCAGATCGGTGCGGAGTTGAAACATAATTATATATCTTTTTTAAAAAATAAAAAAGGATAGGTTACTTTTTCTTACTAAAGACGGTACCGATCAGTATACCAATAAAAAGACCGATCAGTCCCGAACCGAAAATAATCATGAGCTGTGTTTGGTCTATGGACACCTCGGCGGATTTTGAAGTTTTTTCAGTGGTGACTGCGGGCGTTTCTATACCCTCTGTACCGATATGTTTGTATGCGAGGGCGACCTCCCGTGAGTATTTGTACATTCTAAATGCGTTTACCGCATCTTCGTTCTCCTCAAAGTTTGTACCGTACTCATAGTAGCACTCTGCGAGCATTGGTTCGTGCCCTTCCTCTCTTGAACGTTCGATCGCCAGTTCTGCACCTTCTTTTGTCTGCTGTATTTTTTCATCGATGATCTGGGGATCATCGCCACCTATTCCAAGCTCTATGGCGATACCTGAAGTGATATAACTCTCAATTGCATAAAAAAGTGAGGAGGTATAGCGTCCGGCATCGTACTCACTCTGCGCAGAGCTGAGTGACTGCGAAGCGTCCTGTAATAGGGCGGTGCTTCCTACCATACTTTCCACATACACATAAACGAGCTTTGCCTCCTCAATTCGTTTCCACGCATCTCCCTTCAACTCTTCGAGAGGTATTTTTTCTCCCTCGGAGTGTTCCACAGCCAGATCGAGCCAGAGGGTAACAGTGTCCGCTCTTTTATCTGCATACGCTATATTGTACACTCCATCCAGGATGCTGTCATTCTTTTTTGCCAGACTTAAATAATCATACGCTTCTTTTAATCTCTTTTCAGCAGCTGAAAGAAATTCAAAACTTGTTATTCCTCTAATATTTTTTCTTTTTTCCTTCATATCTGTATCAATATCATCGATTTTCTCTTCCAGTTCTTTAATTCGCGCGTCGATGTTATCAGCATGAGTATACTCATCAACAACGCCGGTGCTTATCTCGGCGTTTAAAAGAATACTGAGTGCAGTATAGTACTTCCCCTCCTCCATTTTTTTCTCTGCCTCGCCGATGAGTTTCTCGGCAGTATCGAGGTACTCCTCAAAGTAGTTATTCTCCGATTCGCTGAGGTTCAGAGATTTCAGGCCTCCCTCGGTTTCTTTGAGGTACTCTTTGTTCCTCTCTAATGCCTTCTCGGCTTTTTCAGAAAAAAAATCTGTGTTTATCTTTATTTCACCTTCTATTTTCTTTTCTTGGAATTTTCTTCCTGTGAAATAGTATAAAGCCTCTTTTATATCTTTTACTTCGATAACTTCTATTCCATACTCCTCTTCAGCGTATTTCACGAGGTCTATCTTTTTGGGCTCTTCGGTAATTTGGACTATACCCCCACGTTCTTCCTTTGTTGTTGTCTGCGTAGTTACAATGGTTTGCCCCCACGGAACAAGAAACTTTGTTACACCTAACTTGGCAGAGGCATCGAGTTTTTCCTTAATACCTCCCACAGGCCCTGTGGAGCCATCAGGATTGATCATTCCCGTCATCATAACGTCATCGCGTAATTCCCAGTTATTAAGTGCGGCAATGGTAGCCACGGTCATTACCCCTCCTGCGGAGGGACCGCCTATCACGGGCGAGTCTGACCGTACTATGTAATAAAAATTATACTTTGAGATATCCCTTCCCGTCACTCTTCCGGCAACCTCCACAGCCAGTCGTACTGAGGCCTGTGTATCCAACTCTGTTAGCGGCCAGGTGTCCACGTAAATATGGCCGTTCCCTGGCTCTGTTGTGATACTAATAGATAATACTGCTCCTATGTACCCCTCCGGTGTTTTGCTGACAGCAGGCGCACGTATAGTTACGCTATTGTCGGACTCAGCATTTAGAGGGACTGTGGAAAGACAGAGGAGTAATACCAACAGGATGGAAATTTTCTTATTCACTTCTTTCACCTCATTT
>JAYEIH010000008.1:0-11502 GCA_034659995.1 Methanobacteriota archaeon | reverse complement strand
AGCTTGTCTTATTGCTGCCTGTTTTATACCCTACTATTTTATATAACGCTTTTCCATTAGGATCAAGGATCAGTATCGTTGGAATTGAGCCCTGAACGTACCTGTAGTATTTTTCTTTATACACTTCTTGATTGGATGCAATGTCAAGATCGAAGAATACCGGTACAAAGTACTCATTTATCAGTGCAATAACCTTTGTATCTACATACGTTTCTTCCTCAAGTTTCTTGCACCATACACAGGAGTCAGCGTTGAAATCTACAAAAATGAGTTTTTCTCCATTTGTTTCTTCTTTGGCCCTTTCCACGGACTCTAACCATTCTATTGACGTATTTTCTTTTGGTGTTTCAGGTGGATCTGTTTCTTCCGGTGCTGTCGTTTCTGGAGTGTTTGTTGTTGTAGTTGTCGGTTCGTTGTTTTCTCCGCCAATGCATCCGACCATAATCGCCAAGACTAAAATCAAAGCCAATCTCTTCATTTTACCACTTCGTTATTCTCTCCTTTATAAGTTGGGACCATCTTTCTACATCTCTCATCAAACTCTTTTTTATTTCTTTTTTTGGTATGGGGTGGTACACATACTGGTACCCTCTCCGAAGGTTCACTGATTTTCTTGTGATCAGTCCTTTATCAATGAGCTGGCTCACTGTTTTCTGTATGGAGCTTCTATGTCTATGGACTGACTCTGCTATCTCGGTAACCTTTGAACTCGGGTTTTTAAAGAGGAAGAGAAAGACCTTTCCCTCCAGTCCATTTAAACCCAAGAGGCAAAAAATAAGCTCATTTTTTTCCAGAGAGTCCAGCTGCATCTTTGAACACAGATTCTCGTTCAGGAAAAACTTCATTCCATCACTTGTTTCAGCCTTGCTTCCAGAACCTTTTTTGGGACAGCACCTATACTATTACCAGCCAACTTTCCATCTTTAAAGAACAGTACAGCAGGGATACTCCTTATTCCATACTTTATTGCCGTTTGTTTATTATGGTCCACATCGAGCTTTCCTACGATCACGTTATCGCTGTACTCTTTAGCTAACTGCTCAACGACAGGTGAGAGCATTTTACACGGCATACACCACTCAGCCCAGCAGTCTACCATCGCATACTTCTTTTTACTGGTAACCTCATTAAAATTACTGTCTGTGACCTCCATAGGCCCTGTAACTTCTGCGGGTTTTTTTGATTCTGTCATCATTTTTCTGAGTTTCTCTTTTTTTATCCTTTCCACTTCATCCATATATATCGCCTTTTTTCTGTTTGTGCATGCCTCTTTAAAAAGGTTTCTCAAACATGTTCAACACTTTTGCACATTTAAATGATGCCATCTGAAAAGTAGAGAAGCTGTACAACCGCTCCTGTGAAGACTGGCATTGCAAAGTTGTCGTTTATAAAATCCTGCAATTCTGAAACCGTTGCTACTGCAGCAGCTACAAAGGCTATTGGTGTCCCCAAAAAAAAGTATCCAATGATAAGACAACAGATAAAGCATGAAAGCGAACCGACCAGTGTTTTTTCCCCGTATATCTTTATTCTCCCGAAACTTTTCCCCGTTATTGCTGCAAGTCCATCTCCAAAGGTCAACATTAGGGTAGAGGCTATGGCAACATTTCTCTCCAGAAAGAAGACCACGACAAGGGCGCCGGCAGTAAAATACACATGGGCTCCCAGTCCACCTTGTTCATGCTTTCTTGTTATTTTCTTCATGAAATATCCTACAATCGGGATTTTTTGAAGGTATGCCATCCTGAAGTAATCAAAAAGAAGGAAGAGTAGTAGGAAAACACCGATAAATGTTACTGTTACGGTTCGATTGGTAGCATAGTATAAGATAGGTACAGATAGTCCGGAGGCGTGAATGGATTTCCTTATGATCTCCCATTTCATAATTTTAAAAGTAAAAAAAGGTATAAAAAGGTTTCTAATCCATCATGCCCAGATCCTTCAACTCAGCAACAAGCTGTTTAATTCCCTTTTTAACGTCCTCTTCACTTTTTGCACCTGCACACACTATCTTGCCTGTGTTAAAAACTAGGATCGCTACTTTGGGATTCTGCACTCTGTATACAAGTCCCGGAAACTGTTCTGGTTCGTACTCGCAGTTTGAAAGTTCAAAAATCAGTGCTTCAAGATCTATTGTTATATTAAGATCATCGGTTGCAACGATGTTTTGAAGTCTCAACTCAGGCTTCTTTTTCATCTCATATCCTATACTTTTTAGATCCTCCACTATCTTTTTAATGGCTATCTCAGCATCTTTTATGGTCCTCGCTCCTGTGCATATTAGTTTTCCCGTTGAGAATATAAGTGTGGAAGTATCAGGCGAATCCAGTTTATAAACAAGTCCGGGAAACTGTTCAGGTTCGAATTCCGTATTTTTTAATTCTCTTGTAATATGATTTAAATCCACATTTGTATGTATGTCCGCTGAAACAACAATGTTGACTATTTTTGGTCCTGACATGTTACCACTCACTCCGTTCATTTAACACACAAGAAGGTACAGATCACCCTCCGCAGAGCACCTGTGTCATTTCTCTGCGTTCACTTACAACCTACCAATCCTTCCAGAATTGGTAGCCGAATACGAAATTCTTACACATTTATGCAACTTCTATGTTTGTAATCTTTAAATACCTACTCGATATTCTTTGCTATCTTCTTAATCGTATCCCCGATTTCCCTGTCTTTTTCTGCCTTCAGGATAAGATTGATGGTGAATAATTTCCTGTACATTTCAAGATCGAGATTTTTATTCTCTAATTTTTCATTCCATTCATGACGAAGCATTTTAAAAAGTTTTAGCAATAAATTCACTGTTTTTTCTTTATCGTTCACCGCATAATTTAGTTTTTGCAGATGATCTATTGCTTCGCCGATCATCTCTCTTTCGTAATCTTCTTTTATTTTCACCTCTCCCTCAGGAGCTTTTTCATCCATAGCGAATATATAGAGGTTTGAGCTTCGTCCGTAAACCTTTTCGGGAATGTGGTATCTCTTTCGTTCTCCCACCACACTAACGAGTCCAACCTCTTCCAGTTTTTTTATGTGTCGGTAAATTGTGGACTCGTCTTTATCCAGAATCTCCGTTATCTGTGAGACGGTAAGGTCACTGAACCTCAGTAATTTTAAAATCTCCCTCCTGTTTTTTTCCATTCCAATAACAATAGCTCTAGGGTTCCTGATGATCTTTATCCTCTCCTTGTCCATACTATCCATGAGGATAGCACCCTTATAAATGTTTTGCATTTGCATGCAGTGGTGTTTATGATGCATACCTCTCTTTTATTAGCTCTTTTATCTCTTCCATTCCTAATTTTGCAATCAAGACAGCCAGCAGGGTGCATGAGAATGCTGCGAGAAGAACGAATGGAATGCTTATGATGGCATAGTGTATTTGACCTGCAAAGGTATCTTTGATCACGTCATACCAGGAAACTTCACTTGCAATTGCGGCAACTCCGTAAGAAGCGAATGCAGTTATCAATGGAATTTTAACGGTTCTTTTCATTCTTTGTATGTACGCATCTGTACAATTATACGATTTCTCTATATAAAAGTGTTCCGAAAAAATCGAATCTTGATGCAAACGTATATAAATGACAAGTTCATCTTAAACTTAGCTGTCAAAAGATCAGACAGCTGAGTGAATATAAGTACAGTAAGAATATAAGTACCGTAAATATAGAAGGTGGATCTATGGAGCTAATAACGGTTTTGTGGATAGTACTGGCTGTGATACTTTTTGTTGGTGAGCTTTGGCTTCCTTCATTCTTTCTAATATGGTTTTCAGCCGCAGCAGGGGTCTCAGCACTGATCTCCGTTTTTGGGGGATCATTGCAGATACAGTGGATCGGATTTCTTGGCACATCCTTTGCACTGCTACTGCTTTCTCGGCGGTTTGCCGAAAGGATCTCAAAACCGCAGCCCGTAAAAATGAACGTCGATGCATATCTCGGGGAGAACGGTGTTGTTCTGGAGAAGATTGATCCTGCAGAAGACACAGGAATGGTGAGGGTGAAGAAGGAGACCTGGAGGGCAGAGAGCGATGGACCCATAGAGAAGGGAGAAGAGATCACAGTTACTGGAGTTGAAGGAGTACATTTAGCAGTAAAAAAAAGAGGTGAGAAATAATGGAAATTATACTTGGATTGTTTGCGTTTGTAGCGCTGGCGCTGATTGCATTAGCGGCAGCTTCGATACGCATTGTGCGCCCATATGAGAAAGGGCTGATAGAACGACTCGGGCGATACCAACGGGCTGCTGACAGTGGGCTTACGCTTATTGTCCCTGTCATTGAGCACATGAAGAAGATTGATATGAGGGAGATAGTCGTTGATGTGCCGCCGCAGGAAGTTATTACCGAGGATAATGTGGTGGTAACGGTGGATGCCGTTGTCTACTACCAGATAATGGATCCGGTGAAGGTTGAGTACAACATTGAGAACTTTAGGCTGGCTGCCACAAAGCTTGCTCAGACCAATCTGAGGAATGTTGTCGGTGACTTGGAGCTCGATGAGACGCTTACGTCGAGAGAAAAGATAAATGTGCAGCTGCGGGAGATACTGGACGATGCCACTGATAAGTGGGGTGTTAAGGTCTCACGAGTCGAACTGCAGAGGATTGATCCGCCGCATGATGTGACAGAGGCGATGCACAGGCAGATGAAGGCGGAAAGAGAACGAAGAGCGAGAATTCTTGAGGCAGACGGTAGAAAACAGGCAGCAATAAGACAAGCTGAAGGAAAAAGAAAAGCGATGATACTGGAGGCAGAAGGAGAGGCCGAAGCGATAAAGAAGGTAGCAGATGCAACGAAGTATGAGAAGGTAATAGTGGCAGAAGGAGAGGCCGAAGCCATTGAAGATGTATTCAGTTCCATCCACACAGGAGATCCGACAAATGACCTCGTGGCGATAAAGTATCTGGAAACGCTTTCGGAGATTGCCAAAGGAAAGGCAAACAAGGTCTTCTTGCCCTATGAAGCAACGGGTCTTATGGGGAGCATCGGCGGAATTGCAGAGCTTTTTAAGGAAAAATCGGAAAAAACAACTACAAAGGAACCAGAGGAAGAAAAGACTCAAGAGAAACCTAAAAAAATAAGCGATCTCAAGAAAAAAACACTGGAAAAGATCAGAAAACAGACCGAGAAACCATAAACCTTTTTTTCTTTTTTATTTTTTTAAAACTACATTTTTCTCAGATCATATGCAGAGTATATATTACATGCCTTCTCCCACTCATCTCTCGTGAGCCTGCGTGAGAGCTCGGGATATTCATCTGCCCTCCACTCAGGTCGATACTGCCCCATAAGGTTTACCCTTGCATTGGGGAGTTCCTTCTCGATAAATGTGAGAATTTTGGGCAGATCTTCCTCAATCCATTTTCCAGGGAGAACGAGAATTCGTATGATCATCTCACACTGCTCGTAAGCCAGTCTGTGATTTCGCGTGACCGTCGCCCAATAATTGGGCAAGTGCGAGTATTTCACTGCTCGTTTATCAATACCATACTTAAAATCCGAGAGATAAAGATCGATAACACCATCGAGGAGTTTCATTGTCTTTTTTGACATATAGAAGTTTGAGTTCCAGATGATGGGAATGTTCAGATCTAGCTCTCGCAGCAGTTTGAGAATATACACGAGATTGGGCGTGGGTTCGCCACCGACAAAGTTGGCATTGATTATTCGATTGTTCTTTCTATTTTGCGTGATCCACTCCGCTGTTTTTTTAACGCTCCATTCTTTACCGTTCAGCTGCTGGCTGATATCCCAGTTCTGACAGAAAATACACTTAGCATTGCAGCCGGAAAAGAATATTGTGCCCGAGGGTACAAGAGGTTTCTCTTCGCCGTGATGGGGGAATGCAGTGGATATTAATGGCGACCGCACCTGGCAGAATCCGGATTCCCTTTTTCTGTTTACCTTACATTTCCGCTCACAGAGTGTGCAGTGGGTAAATATCTTCTCCGATAGTGCGATCTTCAGATCGAGGAGAGATGGGTCGTGCACCTTTTCTCCCGGTTCTTTTGCGAGTAGTGCGTTATGAAGATCAAAACTGCCGGGAAGCTCTGCCCTTATGCGTTTTGTCAGAAGGAACTGTGCCTCTTTCTCCCCTTTGATGATATCTTTATACAATTACTCCACCTTTATCTTGAAGGTCACAGTGCCGCCCCCCGTGTACTTCTTTGGGTCTAAACACTGCACGTATCCTTCTCCAAGTCCCATATCCTCCGGCGGCACTCCGCGATAGAGAGCATTGTAATATGGAAGGACAGAGGCAAGAGAATGAATACAGACCGCATCCGTTTCTTTGAGATTGAGTCTGTACCCCTCATCAAAAACTATTTTATCTCCCTTTTTATAGACGGGACAGGGACCCTTGATCTCAACTACCTTTATTATTAGCTTCATATGCCTTTCAGCCCTTTCCATCTAATTAGAGATAACAAAACTTAGCCGATAACGTTTAAAATCTTTATTTATTTAAAGTTTATGGAGGCCCCCCTAAGGAGTCATCTGAAAGATGGTCCTTTCCTTTATAATGGCTTCAGTAGAACAGTAATACGAATTTCATTTAAATCATGTTTATCATAGAAACTTTTTTAAACAGACCTATGCAATGTATTCATACTGGGCTGGTAGCGCAGTCTGGAAGCGCGCTACCTTGGCATGGTAGCGGCCGGGGGTTCAAATCCCCCCCAGTCCACCATTTATATAAAAGGAGGTGAGTTCATGAGTAAAACAAGAGAACTGGTGAAAAAGACAGTGAGATTTGTTATAGTCATTGTAGTACTTGGTATACTGTATGAGATACTGCCGGACCTACCTGGCGTGGATGATATACCATTTCCCGGGCGTCTCGGTGCTGAGGATGTGTGCTGCGTTCTTGTGGCGTTTGTTGCCATAGTTGTACTGCTTCAGTATGGAAGGAATATCTCCACACCGATCAAAAAGATGACGAGTTCACAAAAGGTGGGGGAGTTTTTTAAGGATATTGTCTCTCTTATTGCCACGGTAATTACATACAAGGTTTTTAGGGTGGTAGCGGAGGCATACATATCAGACTATATATGGGCCTACTCACTTATATTTGTGCTAATAGGTGTAGTTCTGGCCATTCGCATCTTGCGAAGTCTTCTGGGCAGTGTTGATACCATTACAGATGCCATTATGGGGGAAAAGTAAATTTTTTCCTTTTTCCATACGCATCAATAATAAAGTTTATATAGGATCTGCTTTCATTATTTTTTAAGCCGGGATGGCCCAGTTTGGTACGGCGCGGGCCTGCTAAGCCCGTTCTCGAAAGGGATCGTGGGTTCAAATCCCACTCCCGGCGCCATTTAGTTTCAAAAATCCCATAATGTTATCTGTTTTCTCTGAACTTTTAAAGGAATTATTGTCCATGAGGATCGATCTTGCCCGTTCAGAGGGAAAACCTATTTAAAGAGCAATCATTTATAGCTTTTAGCAAGGGAATATTTCAAGTGTTTGAGTTCTCTTGTAAAAGTACAGGCGTCAAGCCTGAGGAGATGAAAAATATGAAAGGAACAGTAAAATGGTACAATCCCCGAAGAGGATACGGTTTCATCGAGCCTGAAGAAGGCGAGGATATCTTCGTACATCGAAGCGCTATACCTGATGGAGTGTTCCTTAACGAGGAAGACGAAGTTGAGTTTGAAGTAGAAGAAACAGAAAGAGGATTGCAGGCAGTAGAGCTTAAAAAGTTATAAGATATATTTTTTAGAGAATGTGTCAAAACTTTCTCATTTTTCTATTTTTATTTATGTGCATAGTTTCAGCCCTATAGAGATCTACCTCTTGGGGGAACACAGGATTTAAATACACTGCGTACAAAGGAATATGTGGTGAGTAAATGAGTTTATCCATAAAAAAACTGGCACATGCAGGTTTTAAGATTAAGGCAGATGGAAAAGTTCTTTACGTGGATCTGGAAGAGCACTGTAAGCCAACAGAGAAGGCAGATATTATACTCTCGACCCACTCGCATTTTGACCACTGCGACTCGGAGAAGATCAACAAGGTCCGTGCAGATGAAACGGTGGTGATTGCACCCAAAGACTGCAGGTCAAAGATTGGAGGAGCAGTTATCTCTCTTTCTCCCGGCGAAAAGAAGACCCTTGAAAATATCACGGTGGAAGCTACCGAAGCGTACAATTACAAACGGTTTCGATCCCCAGGAAATCTCTATCACCCCAAGGGGCTCGGTGTTGGTTATCTCATAACTGTTGGAGGTAAAACTATTTACCACGCCGGCGATACCGACTTTATCCCCGAAATGAAGAATTTGGAGGGTATTGAAGTGGCACTGCTCCCCACAGGTGATACGTACACCATGGATAATGAGGAGGCAGCCGATGCTGCGGTGGCCATCAACCCGACGATTGCCATCCCTATGCATACCTGGGACAAGGATACCACACCCTTTAAAAAAAAGACAGAGGCCAACAGCTCAACCAAGGTTGTCATTCTGGAAGACGGCGAGGAGTACGCAGTGGAATAGCAGGTAAGTTGCTGCGGATAGCGTAAAGTATTTAAATAATGGGGCAATATTAACTAAAAAGTTAATATTGGAAAGGAGGATTAAAATGAAAATGAGAGAGAACATTACCAACCTTTTGGTATTTTTTATCGTAGTAGGCATGGTCATAGGAACAGGCTGTATCACCGACAAAGAGGAACCTAAAGAAACAAAAGTGCCAGCAACAAAGATCACAAATCTCATTCTCAATGGAGGCTTTGAGGAAGAGAATGGTACGACACCTTCATACTGGTCCATTCCAGAGCCACCCCCTTCCAAATTACGTCTCTACTGGGATAGTTCTGTGAGCCATAATGGCAAGGCGAGCATATCGATCTTGAATACCAATGCTTCATACGAGAAATATATTTTCTGGGAGCAGACGATCACTGAGTTTCCAGTGGAAGAGAAACTGGTACTTTCTGGTTTTATAAAAACTGAAGAGATGAGCAAAGGAAGTATCGCAGCCTTTGCATTTTCACTGGAAGGAACTGATGCGATTGGTGGTATTACTCCATTAACTGATTTATTTGTAGGTACGCATGATTGGACCGAGGTAAAAACAGAGTCTTTCATCCCGTTAGGAGTAGAAAAAATTCATATTTATGCATATATCAGAGGTACCGGCCAGGCGTGGTTTGATGATCTTCAGTTAGCAGCAAGTGAAGAATCGAGTACCTTTCAAGAGGGAACGAATTTACTTCAGAACTCAGGATTTGAGGAGATTACAGGAGGAATACCGTTTCCTTGGCTTCACCAACCAGGATACACGACGGAGTGGAATTCTCACGGGGCAATGTTGTCTCTTGATAAAAACGTATATTATGAAGGTCAGACGAGCATATCTATCACCAACACTAATGCTACCAGTGATTTTCCTTTTTCATGGGGGCAGTCCATTGATTCATTCCCAGTTAATAAGAAACTGATAATTCATGGACAAATAAAGACTGAAGATGTTAGCAAAGATGGAGTTGTAGCTATCTGTGTACGAGCCGAGGGCGAGGAGCTCGAGGTGGTAGAGTTTGCTACCACCCCGCAAACGGATCTATTTGCGGGTACCCATAACTGGACAGAGGTAAAAACGAGTCTCGTTGCCCCAGAGGAGGCCAAGGTAATACTAGTCATGCCCTTTCTCAGTGGCACAGGTAAAGTCTGGTTCGATGATATCCAATTGATTGTGGGCGAAGAAGCAGAGTCGGAAGCTTCATCCAAAAGAATGACAGGACCAGGTATTGCGTATGCCCAAGGTCGCTTTCAGATTACAGCACAGGAAGATGCAGAAAACCCGAAGATCGCCTTCCCGCTTCCTCTTGCCTTTGAGGATCAGGTTCCCATTTACTTTGAG
This sequence comes from Methanobacteriota archaeon, assembly GCA_034659995.1. Classification (GTDB taxonomy): domain Archaea; phylum Methanobacteriota_B; class Thermococci; order Methanofastidiosales; family B48-G16; genus JAYEIH01. The sequence goes on along the minus strand of JAYEIH010000008.1, from coordinate 1,617 downwards.
ATCCAAACGGATCCAGAGGATGCGCTCAAAGAGACGGTAATAAAGAAGAGGGACGAACACAACTGGATAGCTGAGCTGACCTTCAACTCTCTGAACGAGGGGGAATTTGTAGATATAGCATGGAATGGCTATGTATTTACAAAGGAGCATGATTACAGCCATCTGTCTGAAAACCTTGAAATTCCAGAAAAAGATGAACTTCCACCGGAACTTCTTCCGTGGCTTGCATCAACAAAATGTGTCCAGGTGGATAATGCTGAGATTCAGGAGAAAGCTAAGGAAATTCGGGGCGAGAGTACGAGTCTTATGGAGATAGTGCAAAAGACAGCGGATTTTCTCCAAACAGGGATTGTACAAGGTGAGTTTCACAGCTTTGATGCAGTGGAGGCATTGCACCACGGTGGCAGCTGTACAAGCTTTGCCAATCTTGCTGCTGCGTTACTGCGAGCCAACGGTATTCCAACACGCATTCTTGCTGTATATCCCACATGGTCCTCTGACCTCCAGACACATTATATTGTGGAGTTCTATGTTCCGGGTTACGGATGGGTATGGTATGAATCAACTCTCAATAAAATACCCTGGGACTCGTATGGTGATATAGTCGTCGCTGCTGTTTCCTCTGAAGATGAGAATAGATCCGCAAAGGGAGAACGGTGGACAGGGGGATCAGGAGTCCCGTGGTTGAGTCTTACAGAGAATCTGAGTAATGCGCAGATAGAGTTCTTAGGAATGGTGAACCCAGATAATAACTCTGATCATTACGCTGGTCCAGTGAAGGTTTTTGATGAACCGCAAGAAAAGATAGAGGAGGCATTCTCCATAACACAAAGCGTCTGGAATGTATATCTCAGCCTAAGAGTGGAAGATGAAGAAGTTCCTCAGGAGGCACTTGCTCTGCAGAGAGAAGCAGTTGAATGTGAGAGAATAGAGGACTATATTGAGAAGATGGAAGAAGCAGAGAGAATATATGAGGAAAAAGAATAAAAAAGAGCCAATCTTTTAGATCCTCATCGCTCCAATAACTGCGATGGAGTCATCTCCTGGATGTAGATAGTAACATCGAAACACTCGGCCAAAGACATTATGTTTCCAGAACCCCGGGGCCATGACTCGCTAAACACCGCTCCTGCACCGCGATGAGTACAGCAAAATAACCAATATGTGGTTTTCGTGTACCGGACGTCTCGTAAATCTAGGAAAAAATACGGAAATCCCGCACTGTGGAAGTAATACCCATAGTTATACTCCAGAGGTTTTTCAAAATGGTACACTTTTATGGGCAGATATCCGCTTTTCAGATCTTCTATTATTTGTTCCCGTCTATCCCAGTCACAAGCATTAAATGATCCCTTATAGAAGGTGAACCCAAATGTTACCATCTCATTGCCGTACTTCTCCCGCAGATATGTACACATTGTATTGGGATACTGAACCCATCCTTCTTGTATGTGCCCATTGTGTGCCCAGAGTACGATTTTGGCGTCCGGTCCGGCCTGTTCCAGGATCCACTCTACATTTTCTGCCATGTACTTATCTCGCATTGCCTCTCGCATTGTCGGCCCTGCTCCCAGAAACTCATCTTCAATCTGTAGAACTATACGAGCACTCTGCAGG
>JAYEIH010000007.1:0-5831 GCA_034659995.1 Methanobacteriota archaeon | reverse complement strand
TTCTTATTTCCTGAGATATTATCACCCTAAGTGTTAATAATTGTTATTCCATAAAAAGGTTTCGGTGAATATGATAGAATCTTTTCATTTTCAGGCTGAGATTATGTAATATTTTCAGGTGGACAAAGATACCCCTTTAACCTCCATTACATTTTTAATGTCTGAGAGGATATAGGAACTATGATAACACAACAAGAGGCACAGGAAACTGTAGAGGAGTATGATCCCGATGAGATAACAATTGGTGTGCTCGGTGGGCATTCCGCTCTGGATGTCTGCCGCGGGGCGAAGAAACACGGCTTCAATACACTGGCTGTCTGCCAGAAGGGAAGAGAAAAAACATATACGAAATATTATAAAAGCCGCGGAAATAAAGGGTGTATCGATAATACAATAGTTCTGGACAAGTTCGAAGACGTAGTCACGGTTCAGGAAGAACTGCGGAAGCGAAATACGATATTTATCCATAATAGATACTTCTGGGTTTACTGCGATTTTACCGAGATAGAGAATGAGTTTAGGGTGCCAATCTTCGGTACACGCACAATGCTAAAACTTGAGGAACGGGACGTGCCAAAGAACCAGTACTACCTTCTGAAAAAAGCAGGAATAAGGATTCCCAAGATATTCGAGAGTTCTGAGGATATAGACAGACTCGTGATAGTCAAGGTCAATGAGGCCATACGCGGGTACGAACGAGCATTCTTCTATGCTTCTTCTTCTAAAGAGTACGAGGAAAAATCAGAGGAACTGCTGGAGAAGGGCATGATTACTGAGGAAAGTCTAAAAGATGCTGTTATAGAGGAATACATAGTCGGTGCCCATGTAAACTTCAACTATTTCTACTCCGCCATCAATGACGAGCTGGAGATAATGGGTACGGATACACGAAGGCAGACAAATCTTGATGGCATCCTGCGGCTTCCGGCAAATGAGCAGTTAGAAATTCTCAAGCATCTCAATGTCAAACTCGTGGAAACTGGACATTATGCCGTAACAACAAAGGAATCTATAATAGAGAAGATATTCGATCTTGGAGAGAAGTTTGTGAAGACAACGAAAAAAGAGCATCCACCGGGTATTATTGGACCCTTTGCACTTCAGGGTGCCGTTGCTGCCTATAAAGGACGTGAAGAGTCTGTTATTTTCGATGTCTCCATGAGGATTCCAGGAAGTCCGGGGACGCGGTTCACACCGCATACGGGCTACTTATATGGCGAGTCCATAAGCTATGGCGAAAGAATATCAATGGAGATAGAAAAAGCAGTGGAAACAAGTAGACTAAAGGAAATTGTTACATAAGAGGTTTTGTCATGAAGATAGGAGTAGTAGGTTACGGAACAATAGGCAAGAGGATCATAGATGCCTCCATTGCTCTGGGATTTGATACGGCAATAGCTGTGAGAAGATACACGCCAAAGCTTGATATCCCCATTGAAATGGGATATCCTCTGTACTCTATGGCAGGAGATATCGGACTTAAGATTCACGGCGATTTTTATGATTTTGTGCAGGAATGTGATCTTATTGCAGACTGTACCCCAAAGGGTATCCCCGAAAAAAACTTTCCGCAGTACGATGATACCAACGTGATTGTGCAGGGGGGAGAGAGACACGCTCTCACCGACTTTTCATTCTCATCGCTGGGGAACTATAAAGAGGGGGTGAATAAAGACAGAGCCCGGGTGGTCTCGTGCAATACCACCTCACTGGTGAGAACACTTAGTCCTTTAAAGGAGTATTCAGACAACGTCTTTGTGACTCTCGTGCGGAGAGCTACAGACCCGTGGGACGCAAAGAAAGGACCAATAAATGCTATTACACCCGTTCTTAAGGTGCCATCGCACCATGGACCTGACCTAAATACCGTTCTCCCGGATATCGATATCCGGACCATGGCCGTAAAGGTGCCGACAACTCTGGCGCATCTCCACACAGTGAGGGTAGAGCTAAAGGAAGGCCTTACAATAGAGGAAATAAAGGAAATATTCTGGAATACACCGAGGATAGCGCTCATGAAAGGCTACAGCTCCACGGCAGATGTCATGGAACATTTCAGAGACCTTGGAAGGAAACGGTACGATATGTATGAAACGATGATCTTCGAGGAGTCGATAAACGTGAGCAATGGAGTAGCATACTGGATCCACATGGTTCACCAGGAATCCATCGTGATTCCAGAGAACATGGACTGCATAAAGGCAATGTTCGGCGAAAAGGACAAATGGAAGGCTATTTATGAGACAGATAAGGCCCTGGGAATAGAAAAGAAGAAAAAGTGTTACAAATAGTCTTTTCTCATTTTTTACTTTCCTATTTTATAATTCTGATTAAAAGCGTAAAAAGATTTATAACTCAAAGAACGGAAACACTATTATGTCAGATAAAAAACGTTCTATTACTGCAGAAGATCTCTACGATCTTAAATTGCTCTCTGAATCTCGAATTGCACCCGATGGAAAGCATATCGTCTTCGTTGTGCAGCGAGTGGATAAGAAGAACGAGAAAAAGTACTCCAATCTATGGATTGTTCCAACAGACGGCGGTGAGGCCAAACAGTTCACCCACGGCAGCCAAATGGATACCCATCCTCGATGGTCGCCCGACGGGAGTAAGATTGCGTTCATTTCTAATCGGGATGACGAGGATCAACCGCAGATCTACTTTATTCCCTTCTCCGGTGGTGAGGCCAGAAAGCTCACAGACCTCAAAGGGGCCTTTGAAACATTCGAGTGGTCGCCGAGTGGAAAAAAATTGGTCTGCCAGTTCCGCAAAAAGGATAAGGAAGCCATCGAACGTGAAAAGGATAAGCAAAAGAAGAAACTCGGTGTTGTTTCTCGTCGTATTACTCGTGTTTTTTACAAAGAGGATGGAAAGGGGTATCTGCCAAAGGAACGCTGGCATCTCCAGACCGTTGATACCATTACTGGAGAGACAACACAGTTGACAGACGGTGAGTACGATGAGGTGGAACCGAGCTGGGCGCCGGACGGCAAACGAATTGTATTCTGGACAAACAGAAGTGAAAGCCCTGATCTCGATCCCGATGCGATAGATATCTTTACAGTTCCTGCAGAGGGTGGTGAACTCGAGAAGATCGAAACACCCGTGGGACCAAAGAGCAGTCCGCGGTTCTCTCCGGACGGAAAATGGATAGCGTACTTCGGCCATAAGGAGAAGAACGAGCCGTGGAAACTAACACGTGTGTGGGCTGTGCCTGCAGAAGGTGGCGAGGCACGGAACCTCACGAAGGAGTACGATTTCAATGTCGCCAGCTGGACGATCAACGACCTTCCCGGATCGCCCGAGATGATGCCGTCTACGTGGTCCGGCGACTCAAGTAAGATCTACTTTCAAGTGACCCATCATGGAAACACCGTGCTCAAAAGCGTTACACTAAAGGGATCCGTTGAGTCGGTGATCGATGGTACCGGCGTTGTGGGATCCTTTACACTCGATAAAGAACAATCCAAACTCGTATATTTCCATGGCAACATAAAAGATCCGGGACAGATATGGATTAAGGATATGAGTACAGGCAGCTCTAAGAAACTGACAGAAATAAACAAAGAATTGCTTGAGTCCCTTAATCTCGGAAACATTGAGGAGATATGGTTCAAAGGCGCTGATGAAAACGATCTTCAGGGCTGGATTTTGAAACCTCCGGGATTTGAGAAGTCCAAAAAATACCCTTCACTCCTCGAGATCCACGGAGGACCGCGGGTTCAGTACGGCAACTTCTTCATGCATGAGTTCTACTACCTCGCTGCGCAGGGGTATGTCGTCTACTTCTGCAATCCCCGCGGCGGCCAAGGCTACGGTGAGGAACATTCCAGATCTATCTGGAACAACTGGGGATCAGTGGACTACGAGGATCTCATGGCATGGACAGAGTGCATGAAAGAGAAGCAGTATATCGATCCCAAACGTATGGGCGTTACCGGAGGGAGCTACGGAGGATACATGACCAACTGGATTATTGGCCACACCGATCGGTTCAAGGCAGCCGTCACCCAGCGAAGCGTGAGCAACCTCATTAGTATGTGGGGATCCAGTGATTTCAACTGGGCATTCCAGCATGAGTTCGGAAAAATGCCGCCCTGGGAAAACCTTGAGAATTACTGGCAACAGTCGCCGATGAAGTATATTGGAAACACAAAAACGCCCACCCTTATAATTCACAGCGAAAACGACCTGCGGTGCGCGATAGAGCAGAGTGAACAGGTATTTATCGCACTTAAGTACCTCGGTGTGGATACGGAGATGATACGATTTCCCGATGAGCCCCACGGCCTCTCACGCGGTGGGAGAACGGACAGACGCATTGAACGACTGCGGCATATGAAGCGGTGGTTTGACAGATATCTGAAGGATAAAGAATAATCCTCTATTTTTTTATTTTTCTTGTATAAACGATAAAAAGACCCAGAACAAAGTAAATCATTGTTATTGCAAACGAAGGAATAGATGTTCCTTTTTCAACAATTTTTATCGTTCTTCTGCTTGATTTAACCGTTTTTCCATCTTTATCTTCAAGGTGGAGGGGGTGTTCCCCTTTTTCCAGCTTGATATCCGTCCAGAGGCTGGCTGGATCGGAGTCTCGCGGAACACCATCCACAACGACGGTATACGCAGCTATATCTCGTGGCGATGAGACCCACTGTTCAGCGTCGAGTCTTTTAACCTTTTTTTCGAATCTGAAGCGTAGAGTTATTTCTTTGTGTGAGGAGAGTATCAGATCGCCGGATTGTCTTGTGATCGCAGGCTGCTTCTCTTCCTTGGGATACACAGTGTACACTACCCGTTCCTCCGCAGCAATCAACGGGAGAAGCAGGAGAACAAGACAGAGTACAACACTCTTTTTCATCATTTCACCCCTTTAATCTTTAACGAGATGATAGCCGCTACTGTCATCGCGGTACTGTATACCACAGATTCCAGCACGCTGAGGAGGTACCTATCCACAGTAAGCTCAAAGATCTTAAAGTCGAGCAGTTCGGTACCCCCGCTTCGGATAGAGGAGATACCCAGGGAAAGGTAATGTATCGGATCTATCCAGCGAGAGTACTGGATAAGTTTCAGGAAGAGATTCTGAATAATGGTTATATTGCCCTGGGTCGGAAACTGAAACATGGACTCAAGAATAACCAGCATCCCCATGAAAAGATAAAAACCTATTAGCCCTACTATGGCCATATTTTCAGAAGGGAAAAAAGTCGAGAGAAAAATGCCAAAGGCCACAGTACAGGAGATTATAAGAACTGAAAGGAAACAGAGCCTGAAAAAATCAATGCCTAATCCAAACTGTATGAATTTATCAGAGATCACGAAAAAAACAATCGTGAACAGAAGGTAGTAGCAGTAGAGGATCGTCTTATTAATATATTTGCTGAGAATGTAAGATTCCTCAGATATGGGGCCGTAAAAAAGCACCTCGATGGTATTCTCGCTTCGTTCCTTGGCGATGGATGTCACCGCTGAGATCCCGAAATACAACCCGGCAACCGGTATCACGGAAAAGATAAATGCCGTGAGCATGGGCGTTCCCGTTACTATGCCCTTTTCCAGTGTGTCCAGAAAGCTGTAGAAAAAAATAGATGCCATAGTGCAGGAGAGAAAGATCAGAAAGTAGATGCCGAGGTTGTAGACCCCGGAAAAAAGCTCCCTCTTTGTGAGTGCTCTGAGAACCCTTTTATTCATCTTTTGTCACCCGTAGAAACGCATCTTCAAGACTCACACCCTCTTCATGCATGCCGATAATGATACCACCAGAGGCAGTCACTCTCTCGGATAACTCCTTCCGTTTATCCTCCTCCGTCGATACTCGAACT
>JAYEIH010000006.1:0-5900 GCA_034659995.1 Methanobacteriota archaeon | reverse complement strand
ACTGAGAACATCTTAGATCATTGTTTGCTATAATGTTATTCATCTCTTCTGCGTCCATCCCTTCTGCTGCAATATTCAAGTTCTCCTCGATAAGATCATCAGCTTTGAATCGCGAATGACAGGAATTACACTCTGCAATAGCATCGTTAAAGCTTTTCAGATGCCCTGATCCTTCAAAAACTTCTCTTGGCAAGATATTTGTTGTGGATATCTCATGAAAGTTAGGATGCAGACTCAAAAAATGCTTTCTCCATAAGTTTTCCCACGTGTTTTTCATTTTTGTTCCAAGAGGACCATAGTCCCAGAGTCCTGCCGTTCCACCATATATTTCAGCAGAAGGGAAGAGAAATCCTCGTCTCATGCATATATCCATTATTTCTTCAGTTATCATCTACTCACCCGTACGAGGTCGTTTATGGTACTGGACAAATACTTTATAAAAAGGTTCGCTTATAATGGTTAATGGATATGGTTTACCCACCATCGGAGGATACGTTTCTTCTTCTGGATGTGTTGAAGGAGGAAAAGATAAGAGATAAAAATTGTTTGGAGATTGGCGTAGGATCCGGCGTTATTGCAAACTTTCTCGCTGAGACTAACAATTTTGATGGTGTTGATATAAACCCAACTGCGATCGAAATTACTCGAAAAAGGTGTAGAAAGTGTAGAATCTTTTATAGTGACCTTTTTTCTCATGTAAGGAAAAGGTACGATATTATCGTTTTTAACCCACCCTACCTTCCGGAAAAAAGAGAGATTGCTCATATCATTGACAGATCATGGCACGGAGGGGAGGATGGAAGATCTGTAGTGGATAGATTTCTTAGGGAGTTTGATGAGTTCCTGAATACAGACGGAAAAATGTATCTCCTTCAGTCCTCCTTTTGCGACCCGAAAAAGACACTGAACAATCTTAGAGAACTTGGTTATACGAGTTTAATACTGAAACGTAAAAAATTGTTTTTTGAGGAACTTATGGTTATAAAAACCATGAGGGCGAAATAGTAATAGAGGCGATTAGATGAAAAGAGTGAGGGTTAGAAAGGACGGGAAAGGATATGAGGGAATTGAGATACCCTCTGTCAATAAGGCTTTTTTTGTGCTGAAGCTCAATAATGGATATAATATGGGATTCAAAAGGGATGAAATCGAAATAGAGATTATAGAGGAGTTTAAAAGAGAAACTGTACCTCCGGAAGGTTCGAAGATAGAGCATGATAAAAAATTAGAGGATGTTTCTATTATCGGAACAGGTGGCACCATTGCTTCAAAGGTGGACTATACTACAGGGGCAGTCTACCCCGCGTTCTCGCCTAAAGAGTTAGAAAAGATGGTTCCCGAGATATTTGAGGTTGCTAATATCTACCCTCGTGAAACCCTTCAAATTCTTAGCGAAAATATGGATGTTGCCAAGTGGAAAAAGATTGGACAAGCTGTGATGGAAGAGATTGAGAAGGGGAGGCGAATAGTTATTGGCCATGGTACCGATACAATGCATTACACTGCTTCTTTTCTGTCCTTTGCCCTGAAAAATCTTCATGTGCCGGTGATTTTGACGGGGTCGCAGCGGTCTTCTGATAGACCCTCCAGTGATTCCAGGATGAATCTCGTCTGTTCTGTGAGATTTGCCATCACAGATTACGAAGGGGTGGTTATATGTATGCACGGCACAATGGAAGATACCTTCTGTAATATTTATAAGGGTACAAAGGTGCGAAAAAATCACACCTCCCGTCGGGATGCCTTTGAGAGTATTAACAGCAGGCCAACTGCCAGAGTTTCTCCGGATGGCGAAATAGAGTTTTTTGAAGATTTGCCCCCGCTTAATGAGGGAAAAACCTACTTTGATGACAATATAGAAGAAAAGGTCTTTCTTTTGAAGATCTTTCCCGGTATCTCCTCTGAGATACTCGATTCTCTTATCGATAATGGGTATCGCGGTGTTGTGCTTGAAGGTACAGGCCTCGGCCATGTACCTTCTTCGCTTTATGAGTCCATAAAACGAGGTGTTGATGAGGGTGTTACATTCTGCATGACCTCCCAGTGCATTTATGGGCGAGTAAATATGAATGTATATCAGACGGGGCGAAAGCTCCAGGATCTTGGTGTTATCCCCTGTGAGGATATGCTTTCAGAGGTGTGCTACACGAAAATGATGCATGTTCTTGGACATGTAGAGGCTCCTGCGGAGATACGGAGTATGATGAGAACAAATATGGCAGGGGAAATAACAGAGGATACGGTGATATCATGAAAGTGGGTCTGGAGATCCATGCACAGCTGGACACGAAAAAACTCTTCTGCAACTGTGACACAGAGCTCAAAGATGATCCTGTAAGAAAGGTACGGAGGAAACTTCATGCAACTGTCAGTGAGCTGGATGAAGTGGATAGAGCTGCATTTGAGGAAAGTTTAAAGAATAAAGAACATATATATGAAGCTTTTGATGATTCTTGCCTGGTTTATCTTGACGAAGAACCGCCACATAAAGTAAATGAGAAGGCCTTGGAGATAGCCTTAAAAACAGCTCTTTTGTTGAAGGCTCTTATCGCAGATCAGATCTATTTCATGAGAAAGATCGTGATTGACGGCAGCAATGTTTCGGGGTTTCAGAGGACGGCACTGATCGCTTTGGATGGTGTTATTGAAACAGAGGAGGGTACTGTTGAAGTTCCCACCATATGCCTTGAGGAAGATGCTGCAAGAAGGGATGGAGCAGAAAAAAATAAAATTTTCTGGAAAATAGATAGACTTGGAACGCCTCTCGTAGAAATAGCTACAGCCCCCACAATAACATCCCCTGAGCAGGGTAGGGAGGTAGCTTTGCAGATTGGGAATATATTGAAAGCAACAAAAAAGCTTAAAGGCGGCATAGGAACTATACGACAGGATGTCAACATATCGATAGAAGGGGGTTCAAGGATAGAGATCAAGGGAGTTCAGGAGCTCAATATGATTCCCGAATACATAAAAGAAGAAGTAAAAAGGCAAAAAAATCTTTTAAAATTAAAAAAAGAGCTTCAAAAAAGAAATGCCGGAACTGATGGAGATTATGATGTTACCGATCTGTTTCGGGATACCCACTGCAAGATAATAAAAAGGGCCGAGAGTGTTTTTGTACTGAAGCTGAAAAATTTTTCTGGCTTGCTGGGAAAAGAGATACAAAAAGAGCGGAGGTTCGGATCCGAGCTTGCGGATTACGCCAGAAAATATGTTTCCGGTTTATTCCATTCGGATGAGCTGCCCGGGTACGGGATAACGGAAAAAGAAAAAGTTGCTGTTCTCAACAGGCTGGGAACGGACAGCTTTGTCCTTGTGGCATCGACAGAAAAAAAAGCGCGGAATGCGTTGAAAGAGGCAGAAAAGAGGATAGAAATAGCCTTTAATGGTGTTCCCGAGGAAACGCGGAAACCGTTGGAAAATGGTACCTCTGCCTATGCCCGTCCTCTTCCGGGAGAAGCAAGAATGTATCCCGAAACGGATGTGCCGCCATATATAGTTCAGAAAAAAACGATTAAAGAACTGAAAAAGACTTTACCGGAACTGCCCAAGAAAAAGAAGGAGCGGCTCATGGAGGAGTACGGTATCAACGAAGAGAATGCCAAAAAGATAATGGATTATAATCCTGATTTCTTTGAGAGGATAATAAGGGAATATGCGGTAAAACCGACGCTATTTTTAAAGACTGCGGAAACCCAGAGAAGTCTTGGTTCCGACGATCTGAATGAATTGGAGATTATTTTTGAGTATCTATCCCGGCATAAGTTGGTCAAAGAAGGGATAGAGACCGTCTTAGAGGAATTTTACAAGGGAAATAAGGATATAGAGGGAATCATAGAGACACATGATCTTACCCCTCTTTCGAATGAGTATGCAGAGGAAACGATCAAAAAAATAGTGCGGGAGAATATAGGTACCATAGAGGAAAAAGGAAAGAAGGCTGTCTCCGCGTTAATGGGTGAGTGCATGAAGGAGCTGCGGGGAAAGGTCGACGGGCAGAAGGTGAATGAGCTTTTGCTGAAGGAGATAAAAAAAATTGAAAATAATAAATAATCGTACTCAACAAACTCTGCCATTATCCAAAATGTTAATAAGGTCAGATAAAGATTATAAAATGAAGCAACTATAGGCGAGTTAGATGAAAAAGGATCAGAGTATAAAGAATCTGCGTGAGAAACTAAAAAAGCTGAGCGAGTCAAAAGAAGCAGAAGATGACTTTAAAGAGGACAAGGGAGATTATCAGGTGATCTTTGATAACTTACCAGTTATGGCGTTTACGCTCGACAGAAGGGGGAGATTGTTGGAGGCGAACAGAGAGGCCGAAAGGATAACAGGCCTGCGATCAGAGGATTTTAAAGGTAAGTCATTCTCTAAGTTCGGGCTGCTGTCTAAAAAAGATACGATAAATGCATTTATAGAGTTCATAAAAAACATAAGGGGAAATGTAACAGGAAGAACAACCTATAAGGTCAATTTGATGAATGGAAGGGAGATACTCCTTGAACTGATAGGAATACCTCTAGAAGAGAAAGACAAGGTGCGCAAGGTACTGATTATGGGGCGAGATGTTACAGAGGAAAAGAAAGCAGAAAAGGATCCGAAAAGAAGTAAGAACAAAATTGAACAGCTCCATAAAGTAGCAGTAGAGATGGAGTCTGCCAAATCAGAAGAGAAAGTTTATCAGTTCACTGTAGATGCGGCAGAGAAAATACTTGAGTTTGATATTTGCGAGTTGGAGATAGCAGAGGGTAATGCGCTTGTGATCAAAGCAACTTCGTCTGGTATGCCCCCCGAGGGCGGATCAGATATGCGCTTAAATAAAGGGATCGCCGGCAAAACATATAAAACTAAGAAGTCGTATCTGACAAAAGGCATTAGAAAAGAAAAAGATGCAAAGCCCTCTACGAAGAAGTACCGATCAGGTATAAGTATTCCCATTGGAGAGTTTGGGGTCTTCCAAGCTGCCTCTACCCGCGTGGCTGCCTTTGTCGAAGAGGATCTCGAACTCGGGGAACTACTGGTATCTCATACTGCGGAAGCACTTAAGAGAATCCAGTCCGAAAAGGAACTGCAACAAAGTGAAGAAAAATATAGATCCTTAACTAACCGGCTCCCTGTCGGTATTTATAGAACAGACAAAGATGGAACTTTTTTACACGCGAACCCTGCATTGGCTACCATTTTAGAGTTCGATGATGTCGATGACCTTATGAAAACCCAAGCAATAGGTGCATATAAACGTCCCGAGGAACGCAGTAAACAGATAAAACAATGGAAGTCCAGTGGAAAAACGCTCTGTAGTGAACTTGAGTTCCGGACAAAAAAAGGCAGAGCGATTTGGGTTCGAGATACTGGACGTGTTGTTCTTGATGAAAATGGAACAATTAAGTATATTAATGGGATTATCGAGGACATTACCGATCAAAAGATTTCTCAGGAAAAACTCTCTGCAATATACGATCTCTCTAAAGAGATGAGTTTGAGTTTGGATATGGATCGAACCTCAAAAATTGTCTTAGATGCAACAGAAAAAGTTCTAAAATTTGACAACGTTGATCTTTTTTTAGTAGACGAAGAAAAAAAAGAGCTTTATCTGAAGGAAACCAGAGGCTTGAAAGAGCCCGAGATGGATATGATATTACCTATATACGGTGAGAAAGGCATTGCTCCTTATGCCGTAAGAACGGGAGAACCGCTGAATGTTCCAGATGTAAGAAAAGATAAAAGATATATTTTCGGATTGAAAGACTCAAGATCAGAATTGAGTGTACCCATAAAGGTGAAAAACAAGGTTATTGGTGTCCTGGATGCCGAGAGCAAAGAACTCAATGCTTTCTCGGAAGAGGACCAAATGTTGCTTGAAACTCTGGCATCACAGGCGGGGATTGCCATCCAGAACG
>JAYEIH010000005.1:0-5911 GCA_034659995.1 Methanobacteriota archaeon | reverse complement strand
ATTGATATATCTCCTCTCTCTTCTTTATGATACCGAAAATGACCTTTTCATTCCCGGTCATATCCCCAATGGAAATTCCATCTTCTTTAAGAACCTTCTCCTTGTCGATGATCGTATCGATCTCTCCAATGAGGATCTTCTTCTCAAGATCGATAACGATAGGATTCCGGCGCTCCTCTGTTTTTTCCTTTTTCTCGACCATTACGTTGACACGAAACGTTACATTTATAAACGTTATGTTCAATCAATGCTTATCATTGTTGTTCATCAGATCGTTTCACGTATCCTGCAACAGTTTATAAACTGTTGCAGAAATGCAGGGAAAAACTACTTATGTCGTTGCAAAGTATAACATAACGGTGAAAAAGATGGATAAGAAAAGGAAAATAGTTGGAACTCTGGCGGCACTCGCTGTTGTCATAAGCATGGTGATGGTGAGCGTGCCTGCGGACAAAGAAGAAGAGAAGGAAAATGACTGCGGATGCGGCTGCAACAGCGCACCTGCAGAAGGAAAACCACTGAACTTCAACGAGCTCTTGGAAAAAACCAAAGGCTGGGAGGAAGACGTGGTTGTCTTAGAGAAGGAGATACAAGAAAAAAGAGAGAAGCTGCTTGAACTGTACAAAAAGGCGAAAGACGGTGTTCGGTGGAAAGAAATTGAGGATTTGCAATTCAAAATAGAGGAACTTGAAAAGGAATACTGGTACAAGAAAGAGGTTCTCTTTGAGATGGGCGTACTAAGGAAGTACACAGAGTTGCAACGGGATGGAGCGCTGAAAATAGTGAGAGAATCGCTACCTGAGATAGAGGATTTAGATGTAGCTAAAGCATTAAATGCGTTTGAGATGATCGGAGAAGAAAAGATGAAAAAAGAATCAGAGCTCCATGAGTTGGTATTTGGAAGGAGCTATGAAAGTAGGTACTGGAATGAGATGGGACAAGAATACATAAAGGCTCCCGAACTGGACACAAATGAACTTGAAAAACTATATAGAGAAATAGAAAATCTTGAGGAGAAAAGGCGGCAATACAAAAAAGAATACATTGAAATTCGTACAATTCAAAAAATGAGAAGAGATCTTAGTAGAGGAAGTAGTATTCTTACCATATATTGCTCTGAAGATGATTGTCCGTCAAAAATACCACATCTAAAGGATTACTGGTGGTACTCCTTTGGAAACTTTCAGAAAGTACGTGTGTGGGTTGGTATGTATAGTACAACTGTACCAAATGGCAATTATATGATCGACGAATACTGCACTGCCACTTTTACAACAAATATGAGTTACTACTGGAACAGAGCTAAGAATAAAAACTCGGGAACTAAATCGATAGAGATCAAATGGTTTTATCTGGCCGATCACGGAAATACAACGTATAATGTAATTTGGCAAGGAAGAAAAAATTCATCGAGAGAATGGTACTCATACGGAAGATACACAACGACAAACCCACAATTTGGCACATACCAAATCGATTGTTACGAAGATCACCATGCATGTTGTGTCTATACGTGGTATAACTGTGATTGGTGTAACACACATTGTGGAGGATGCTTTGCCTGTGATCCATCCGGGTCTCAGAACTTTTCAAAGACAACCACCCAAACATAAATTTTTTATTTTTCTTTTTAAGGTGATAGTATGAACAAAAAATCGCTCATGATAATGGATTGTATTGTTCTCCTCCTGCTTATCTCTCAGCTCTCTTACCATGTGGTAAACGGCGGTATGGTGATAGTGCCTGAGGAGTCATTACAGGAGATAGATTACTTTGAAGTTGCCAACGCATTGAATGCGTTTGAGATGATTGGAGAAGAAAAGATGAGAAAGGATTCTTCAGTAACTGAGTTCCTCAATAACATAGATTCCCCTGAGGATGAAAACTGGGAGAAAATTGAAAATCTGCAATCTGCAATAGAGAAACTGGAGGAAGAGCTCTGGTATAGAAGTGATGTCCATCTACAACTTTCTATTCTCTACAGCCTCCAGCAGCGTGGAAAGCATCTTTTTGGGCATGTAGTTTTGCCTGTAGGGACATCTCAAGGAGTATCAAAAGGTATTTTTGTCGATGATGAGTCCGAAATCGCTGACAGAAAAAATGAACTGGAACTACTTCGAGAAGATCGTATTGGGAAGCAACATGGACTGGAAGAACTTTATATGAGAAGAGATCCTACTCTTATCTCATCTATGAAAGAACTTTCGTACGAACTCCAGGGCCATGAGTACACAACTAAACGATATTTTTTCCTGCATACGGTACTACTGTTCAAGCTCAAACACAATGAATCCCTCGAAATCACTCCCTCCTGGGAAGAGGGAGAACACTACCTCTCGCCAGAAAAGGATCATGTCTGGGTCGGAATGTACGACAGTTCAGCGCCTGGCGTAACGAACTTCCTCGGGTACTACATCACAAACACCTTCACATCAGATATGAATTATTACTGGGAAGAAACATTGAAAAACAATCCGGAGACAAAATCGATACGAATAAAATGGATCTACACCGCAAAAGGACAGAGAATCGTCTGGGAAGGAAATAAAAATAAGGAGAAGGAGTGGTATACCTTCGCTGAGTACGAGAGCGATCCCGAAGCGGGAACGTACACTGTCGTCAACATGAATCTTCTGAACTATCCGGAGTACCAGCAGTACTACGTAGTGAGAGAGTAACTTCACGTTCGAAAATTATTTATAGTCCCACTAAAAATACACTCATAACACAACATTTCCTTTTTTATTTTTTTAGGGTGATGGCATGAAAAGGGAAGTCACAGCGGCTTTGGCGATATGCGGACTCATAGTCATAGTACCGTTGTTGTATTTCTATATCCCACGCGGGGAGGGGGTAACAATCCCAGATGAAGAGCTTGAGGACGCGATCCGGAGCGAGATCGGAAGGTCGATAGGGCCGATATACAAAAGCGATCTGAAAAAAGTCTTAGAGCTAGACCTTGAGGAGTTCGTTCCTGGGAAACGTATAGAAAATCTGGAAGGATTGCAGCACTGTACACACCTCATGGAGCTGAGTCTTAGCCACAATCACGCCAGCGATCTCTCGCCGCTTAAAAATCTCACAAAGCTCGAAATGCTGGACCTTGGGGGGAACAAGATCACCGATATCTCACCGGTAGTCGAGAATTCCGGTATTGACATTGCTGATGTCGTCGATATACGCAACAATCCATTAAGCTCTACATCCATCAATACCTACATTCCCGAGCTCGAACGGAGGTTTGTTGACCTCCGGTGGAAACAGGAATAGAATCCCGGTATTGACGAGGATTCTCGCAACATTATGCAATGCGAAATTGCCCATCAGACCTGCAATGCAGTACTGTATCCGAAAAGTTTTTATAGTATGAGATATTACGATGGTATAGCTTTTCCCTGATGACTGAAGAGGAAGGGGGGGGTGAAGAGTATGAAAAAAAACCACAAAAGAGGCGAAAATGAAATGAACAAAAAACTATTAAGTTTGTTTGTTGCCGCCGTGTTTCTGGTGGCGACATTGGGGACTGTTAGTGCAGAAGAACAAAAAAGAGTTACCACTGAGGAGCAGATACTGAAAAATATTGCAATAGTAGATTTATGGATAGAGAGAAATCCATCAGAGAGTATACCGGCATACGCAGAGGCAAAAAAATTGTTAAAAACTTCTAAACTTTGTCTTGAGGAAAACTACTTAAAGAGCGCAGAACTAAGGGTAGACAAAGCTATAGAAATTATAGAAAATACGTTTGTCCCTGGCAAAACAAAAACTATAACACAGCCGAAGATGGTAAGAACAATGGGACGAGGAGATGCTTATCTCGTGGTGGGGTATCAGTTGAGTTGGACACCCTATGAAGACTGCTTTGGCCATATTGCCAAAGTTGTATGGGAATATGAAGCGTATTCGGAGCTACATAATGGCACTCCCTGGTAGAGGTCACATAAGATTACAGGAGAGGCTGACGGAGACTCAGTCGATCTATCAGTCTGGAAAAGGGGCTCCTCGAACACAGTTTCTGACTCTACAACAGATACAAACTACCACTACAACTGGACAGGGGAATACGTCACATGCGAAGCTACAGGCGAATGCGATACAGCTATGGGCGGGTCCATAGACGAAACGGTAGGACCTACAGAATGGTGGTGCGATCCGGATTAGGGGGATCTTAATGAATATACAGCGAAAATATTTATTACCTCTCGTTTTTTTATTTTCTTTAGCTCTATTAACAGCCATTTGGTTCTTTTCAATGGAACCAAAAGAAACGCAGTCTTTAAGCTCTATAAGCTCCGAAAGCAAGGGGAGATCATATAGCTGGGCATTTTCGAATGTGTACGAAGATCCCGGCTCGGTTAGCGTAAGAACAAATGAGCTCTGGAAAACACCGATGATAAAAAGAAGCGAGCCCGTAAAATTTTATTTTTACTACGATTCTTCAGAGCCAAAAGAAAAATGTACGTTTTTTGTAACACTGAATCATATCCAGGTCCCCAGCACCATAGAGAAAATCAAAGCCCCGTACCATAAGGTGACACCCGGGACATTTGAGGTCACAGTATATCCAGAGGAATCAGGGGATCTCAGAGTATTCGTGAAGAGAGGGGATTCAACAAATGTTTCTCATTCCTTAAAAGTAGAGGTGGAAGAATGAGAAAGTACTACCCTGTTGCTCTGTTGGCGGTAATAGTGGTAATAGGTTCTTCCTATGCACTAATACAGTACAGGGAAAAACAGACAAGGGAAATAATACGAGAAAAGAGCTTTGAAATGCTCTATCCTGAGATCTCCAGTGAAAGGGGAATGGGCGTAGCCCTATCCAAGGAAGCAACTCTAATAGAAGACTGGAACAAGAGGGGAGAGAAAACGTTTGAATGTTATGCCTTTGTTCTCAATGAGTACAAAAAAGAGAAGGAAGTTTTAATGACATGCTATGTAGATGACATACAGATTCCTTTTCAACTGAATGGGAAAAAAGGAGTTCTGCACTCTGTCTTTCTTGAAGGCGAGGGAGTAACTACGTTCAAAATAGAGATGGAACTGAAAGAAGGAGAACATAGGATTCAACTGATGGTCATTAGAAAGAATGACTTGGACATAGGCACGCCAGTAACGGGAAGAGCTTTATACAAATCGCAGATTCTGTACTCGCCCCGGTACTTTGTGGAAATCAATTCTGGCTGATAGATGATTGGATAGAAGATGCCACTTCAGAACTGGGTCAACTAAAAAGAACAATTTTTTTATTTTTTTTTCTTTGGTGGTATCATGTATGAAGAAATAGATGAAAAGACAAGATTCATACTGAGATTTATAGGGATACTTATACTCTCAGTACTCATTCCATTCATAGGCTTCCTTCTTATGGGCATGATGGATATGACCAATCTTGACAGATTTTTATCTCCCCACCTCTTACTGTTTGGCGGTATAGTGCTTATAGTTGTAATATCCGTTGTTGATTATTTCGCATTGAAAAAGTATAGAAGAAAATTTATAGCTTTTTTTATCGTATTAAACTTTGTGATGGCAGTTCCTGTTTTTCAATGGATAAATGATGAGTGGGCATTTGGACCCACCACTCCAGAGAAAAAAGCACTAGTTGATCTCCTTGGTGTTCCAGAATCATACTCAGCTCTTACTATCCTCCCACCACCAGTTCCAAAACGCTCTAACGGTTCTCATGGGGTCCGCATTAGTTCTAGTGCGTATGTGGGCTGTTATATCTACACTACCTACGAAGTCTTCCTTTTAACTGACCCTGCCGAGATAAGAGTACCACTGACATTCTTGAAAGATCCACAGGAAAACGCCTTCAAGGATTATGAGTACCTTCTAAGGAAGACAAAAAAGAAGGGTTACGAAGAGATGAATGTTTCAGAGTCGGACCTAAATGATATAGAAGAGCATC
>JAYEIH010000004.1:0-6050 GCA_034659995.1 Methanobacteriota archaeon | reverse complement strand
AAGGAATCCAGGAAAATATACTCGGATAATGGGTATAGTGATCGAGAAAATGCTCCCATATATATTCTTCATCCATTCTGAGCGTATTGAGGAGCTTCTCGGGTGGGAGTTCCCATGGTTTTTTTGGGGCATGTGTTTTCTCATATGTTTTGCATTGTTGTAATGTGATTTCGGCATTTCTCTGAAAAGTGTTGTTTATACTCCAGTTCTCAAAAAGAGAAGTGGTATAGAAGAAAAACAAGAATAATAAAAGAAAAAAAGAGAGTTTTTTGGAGTTAGACCCAACCATAATATCTACTCGTTATCAGTAGAGAAGCGGCGATCTACACCATCACTATTCTTTATCTTCATTTGTATTATACACGCCAAATAGAGCATCCATGCGGCAATAGTTAATGGTATTGATATCCTCAGGTCGTGAATAAAAGCAGCCATATATTCAACAGAGAACTCCCTTTCTTCTCCCTGTAGCCTCAGATAACTATTCAGGCTTTCCAGTATGTTATAATCGGCAAAAGCTTTTATATACTCTTCTTCACCCATATGTGTTTTGAGATTGGACTGTGTATCGGTATACAACTCATAGATGAGATTTTCATCTATAATTTCCGGGACCATAGAATCGATATACTCAAGGGAGGGCTTCTCGTAATATTTGGCAGTGTTCGCGAGATATTTCTTTTTTAATTCTTCCTCAAATTTCTCTACATCCTTCACCTCGTCCAGCGGCTCCACCTTCATGAGTTTTGTCTTTTCAAAAAGCGCATCGTTCACAACTGCATTTAATACGCCCATATAGTTTGAGCGTCTGGGATAGAGGTAGTCCGAATGATAAGGGACCCACGAGAATATATCAATATCCGCTCTACTGTTATATATGTCTGCCGAATAGGGAAGGTACCTCTGTGCAATCTCTTCTCCCTCCGGCGTAAACATAGGATAATTTTTTGGAACTTCCATTTTACGGGGATCAATCCATCTCTGAAAATGTTCATCTGTTACATAGTTCTCCGTTACTCCGGCAAGATAAGAAGAAATAAGGAAAAAAACTAAAAAAGAAAAAATGCTTTTTTTAGTTGTTGCGTTTTTCTTCAAGCTTTTTAGATGCTCCATTTTCATTAGATATCACTACTGTGGGTGAGCAACATCACAGGATCCATATTCCCACCAATCTTCATATCCTGCTAAGAAATATCCTGTGTATGTCAGAATGCCCCAGTTCCTAAAGCTAGCCTTTCCGCGCATGCAGGAATGATACAACCAACAATCACTTTGTTTGCAACAAAACGGTGGGATAATTAGTGGAGGGTCACATGGAGCCCCGCTGGGAGTACGTCTTTGTGTCCATTGATGCCACATATAACTTGTATATTCTTTTGGAGTCCAGGTTCCAGGCCCTGCACATCCCGAGGACTCCCAGCCTATATTCATCGTGCACTCTTCAGATGCATCTCCTGCCACTGCCACTGCATAATCCATGCGGGGCTGATTTTTAAGTTTGCCCCAGTTCACATCTATAGTCACCCTATAGGTGTTGCCATATCTTTCTTTTTCCTCGGTTCTTGTTGTGTATCCTGTATAGGAGTAACTAGTTCTGCTTGTTTTTCCTTGGCGTTCCATTGTGTTATTTTTGTTCTCTTCTGTTTTTAAATCTTTAGAAGACGGTTTGCACCTTTGGCATTCTTGAGTTGCCTTTTTCTGAGGTATATCAACATCTAACTTTTCCTCAGAGATATCTACATCGAAGTTATCCTTCAGGCCCTCCTTGATTTGTTGTTTTCCGAACTCCTCATCGCCATAGAACGCAGCTATTCCAGTATAGAGATGTTCTATTCCACTGTTTAAACTCTGGAGAAATCTCCTATCGAGGCAAGCAAGCTCTTCCGCAGATCTTACAACCCTCTCAGAAGCATCCGCCATAGCTGACCATTCCATTGTCTCTTTCTCCAATTTTAATTCATTGACAGCTTTTTTGAGCCTTTGAAATTCTTGTCCGGGGTCTCTGGATACTTTTTTGTTAGAGCTAAGTTCTGAATAAGTCTTTATTGCATCTTCTATATATGCTTCCCCAATTTGTTTGAAGTATTCTCTCAAATTAGAATATCTCGTTGAAAGATTAGGAAACAACGAATATTCTGATACCGTATCGGTCAGTTGCCTTAGTAATTTCTCTCTGTCAAAGTTCTGTGGTGGCGACAAGTTTTGAATACGGGTTAAAGTCCCCTGGATCATCGCCGAGACTCGAATCCGATCCATCTGCAAATTGTACAGTTCCTCCAGAACAGCAACATTAGCTTTATCTTCTTCAAATTCTTTTTTCAGTTCTTTCTCTTCTTTCTCATGCCACGAAAAGTGTCTTGTTAATGTGTTTAAAAGTATCCAGTAGTTGTCAATCTCATCAATTTTATATACGCCCTCAGTTGGTAATTGCGCTGAGTCACAAATAAAAGCATACTGATGTTCGCCAGAAGAGAAAGGCATTGAGGAAATATAGGTATTACTTCCTTCTTCGATTGGATGCATCTCTTTCTTTTCTCCATCAAAGATCAGATAGAGTGGTGTGCTACCTGTATAGTCAACAGTAAAGACATATTTGTAGTATTCAGATCGTTGGATCGATGGATTTCTCAAAGTAGTTTCGGCTGCTCCCGTATTTAACACTCCAGTGTCCCAACTATTAATATTCCAAGGAGTGTTATACTCCACATTTTCCTTTTCTTATTCATTCTGTTTCACCTCATTTATTTTATTTTTTTAACCTATACGACACAGCTTGACCTGTATCGGGTTTCATACGCCCCCCCTCCTTTTGGTCATCAGGAGGAGGCTATACCATCGTAATATCTCATCCTATAAAAACTTTTCGGATATAGTACTGCATTGCAGGACTGACGGGCAATTTCGCATTGCATAAGGTTGCGAGAATCGCAAAAAGAGTGTTGAGGTTTGGTAAGAGATTGGCTGAAAGGAAATAAAAATAAAAAATTATTGTTTTTAGTTGAGTTCGGCCACATATGAATCTCCCCAGTTGCCATAGACTATAAAAACATCATAACTGTGCTCATGTCATCGGCACCTCAATGTCACATCCGTAGGTAGTGTTCTCTTGCATGAGGGTATAAATTTTTTCAGTAAGTAGATGTTGGCAAAGATAGATTCATGATCCCACATTAATTGTAATCCATTCTCCTCTTTCTATTCCATTTTCAAAATACACATTGAAAAATAACACATATTTTCCTTGAGGAAGTTCTGAACTCGTTTTTATTGTGACTTTTGAGGTGTAATTCTCATGGGATCGTGCTAAAAAACCATTGAGCTCTACCTCAATCGTGAACCCCTCGGGCATCGGCAATCTCTCTTCATTACACTATCGTTATATGCCCTATTATATTTTTATCTCCAATAGATTGTTCTGCTTTAATTTTTCCCTCATTGTAATGCCTCTAAATCGATTTTAAAGAAAAACAGCTTGACTTTATTTTCTTCTATCAGTTTTGTTGTAAGGAATACACTATCCTCTTCTGAGTAGCATACTTTGTAAGACTGGGGGGTCCTGGAATCAAATAACGAAACTCCGATAATATCAGTAGAATCTTTTAAACTCCATGACCATATTACTTGCCCTTTTTGATTGAGTATGGACACATTTCCCTCAAAAGCATCCTCATACAATACTACCTTGTTATTAAGAGCACAGAATCCAATAACCTCTTTGATTTCCTTTTTCCACAGCAAAACCCCTTCTCTAGTGAAGAGTACTATTAAATTTTTATTATCGTATCTTTGGGCGAGTATATACTCCCCATTCTTTAATATTTCGGCATCATAGAGTCCATGTCCCACTCTGTCGCCCCATATAATATACTCTTTCTTTATCCCTCCTTTATCTATATACGATAATCTTCCATCTCCATTAAGCAGTACTACTTCTTTTTCGTTTAAACATGAAGAAACGATAAATGAGCAGGGATCTGCTTCATGGTCATAAAAAACTCCTTTTTCATTAAAAAAACATGCTCCACAATTGTCATCATAAATTGCAGTACCAAATGTCCCATCGTCTGAAATAAACGCCTTTGTTACATTGGAGAACAGCGCTTTTGATCTTCTTTTCCATTTATGTTCCCATAAGATCTCTCCATTTTTATCGAAAAGGGTTATCTTAGAGTACAGATATCCTGTTCCCACAACAGTGTAACTTCCATCATAATTTGTTGAGATGACACCCAGATATGTTTCAAGCTCTGGATATGTGTAACTTTTTATCAACTTTCCATTTTTTATAAAATATATTCTTGTCCTATAAGATTCAATCGCTCCGAGTCCTACGACAACAAGGCTGCCATCTCCCGATATATTTATTTCTTTAACCTGATATTCCTCATCATCATCTAATCTATATTCCCAGAATTTTTTACCTTTTTTATTTAATAAAAGGATATTATTTGGATTTGCAGTGCTTATCGCCAGATATTCTTTATCTGAAGAAAATACAAAATGTGTGATTCTCCCTCGACACGTATACTCTAAAATTTTCTTTCCTTCTGTCCTGTCAAACACATGGATACGATTTTTTTCAAGAATTGTGATAAAATCATCTTCCGAAACGGCAACAAGTGAAGAACCTCGGCTTTTTCGCTCCATTTCGTACGATTCTATGAACTCTACTCCTTTAGGCAGTTCAAGACCCTGTGGCAAGATTTTTGTCTGTTCCTGAATACATCCCATTACGAGGGATATTAAAAATATTATGGCTATACCCTTTTTCATTATATCACCTCAAATAAAAAGAAAAAATAAAAATTTTAGCTTAGTACAGCCTGTTGATGCAGTGGATGTGAAAAAAGTCTCAGCACTACATGTGTCTCTGATCCTCCTCCAAAGGTTCTCCATGCAGAGTAAGGGTAGGGCGTATGGTAAGCACATCCCGTGCTTGTGTATACATGTCCATTGTCTTCTATGATTCGAGCTCCTCCTTGATACACATCAGGATATCCGTAGTTGTTCCATGTCCCTGAATTTGGGTAGTAATTCGCTTCGCTCCATAGCTCTATCTCCTTGTTGACAAGGTATACCCACTCTTGCTCCGAATAATGGTACAAATCCTCTACATAGCTCCCCTGAATAAAGTATTTCATATGGATCAGCCTTATATCATCGCTCGCTATTCCGTAATTGGCGTTCAGATACCACAGTACATAATTTACCCTATTTTGGGCGGTGTAGTAGCTTTTCCATGTGAAATCATATACAGTGCCATTATACAAATGTACCCAGATGCCCAATCCAACATAAGAAGTATCGCGTAAATAAAGCATTAGATTATCATTAATGCCTGACAGACATCGAACGTATACTTCTTGATTGAATGGAGTATAATAAATCCTGTCTGTTCCATAGCACCTTTTACCATTTGCATGAACATATTCACTGTTATTGTATACAACAGGCCTTTCTTGATCATTTTTTGCACCTTTTTTTCCAAATTCTCTCTTTTCAAAATCTTTGGCAAACTGTACTATGTCTAATTTTTCGTAATTATAATTGGATCCTGTGCTTTGAGACTCTAGATAGTCTTGATACTGAGATTCTAAGTATTCTTCGATCTCATCAAAAAGCTCAGTCGTATCAATCCCTTCCCTTTCCATCCGTTTGAGGATTCTCATGTATTCCTTATCTTCTTCGTCCAGCTCTTCCCTATAGAGCTCCTCATAGCTGTACCATTTTCTGTTCTTGCTCCGTTCAAGCTTCTTTACAAACTCGGGATCCTTCAGTTCTTCCTGTATTTTCTTTTCCTCACGAGCCATCCATTCTCGCTTCTCTTTTGGTATTTTTGGAGAGTACTTCTCCGTGCTTTCTTCTTTCTCCGCAGGCACGCTCACCATCACCACACTTATGATGATGGCAACTGCCGCCATCATGCCTAATATTTTTCCTTTTTTATCCACTTTTTTCACCTCATTATGGTTTATTTTTTATGTGTTTGTTACGACACAGCATGACCTGTGTTCGTTTTCACCTCATCCATGTACATGTCAGTTTTTACC
>JAYEIH010000003.1:0-6122 GCA_034659995.1 Methanobacteriota archaeon | reverse complement strand
GTGATCAGTTCACAGATAGGCGAGAGTGAAAAAAGAACGAAAATACGACAAGCACTAATTAACTGGTACAGATCGCACGCCAAAAAGAAAATTTTGGAAAGAGTAGAGAAATATCAATCCAAAATTGGTGTAACGCCTGCAAAAGTAAGGGTGAAAAAACAAAGGAAACGCTGGGGAAGCTGCTCCACCAGAGGTAACCTAAATTTCAACTGGAGAATTATCATGGCCCCGATGTCGCTCGTTGACTATGTTGTCGTTCATGAGTTGGTCCATCTCACACACCCCAACCATTCAAGGGAGTTCTGGGGTATGGTGGCGTCAGTCCTTCCGGATTATGACGAAAGACGCGAGAGGTTGAGAATTAAGGGAAACAGATTGGAGTTTTAGACAAAGATTCGATATGGGAGAACAAATAAGAACATGAAGATTTATAAAGTCTTTTGTGAACATAGGGAAAAGGTGATGAATTACGAAAAACTCATTTACTCTCCACGAGTTGCCAGAAGAGGAAAGACCAAGAGAACGACTTAGGAAAATTGGGGTGAACTATCTCTCGATACAGGAACTTTTGGCTTTAGTAATTGAAAGGGGAACTAAAGGGAAGAACGTGTTGAATATTTCTCAGGATCTCCTATCCCATTTTGGAAATCTTGCCAAAATAAAGGAAGCATCGCTAAGGGAGCTCCAACGAGTAGATGGAATTGGATTTGCCACCGCGTGCAAACTAAAAGCATCGCTAAAACTTGGCGAAAAAGCGTTGATATCTCACAAACGTTGGGGACAGAAAATAGAATCGCCAAGAGATGTTTTTAATCTTCTAAAGAGTGATCTGGGGAATAAAAAGAGAGAACATTTAAAAATAATTTCTTTGAATACGAAAAAGAGCATAATTAGCATTGACAATATATCCGTTGGGTCTTTGAATAGTAGTATAGCACATCCCAGAGAGATATTCCGTTCAGCCATTCAGAACTCAGCACATTCTGTCATACTTGTCCACAACCACCCCTCAGGCGATCCAACTCCAAGTGATGATGATATTGAACTCACTAAAAGACTCATCAAGGCCGGAAATATTTTGGGTATAAAAGTAGTTGATCATGTTATCATTGCTGGTGATTCCTTCGTAAATCTTAGAGGAGGGGTAAATACCGCCGGATTATGGGAATGAAGACTATCCCAGCCAGAAAAAAATAACCTTAACAATTACCCCCAACCCCCTCACACTACCCCTTTATTCCATTCCTCCTGACATATCTTTTGTATTTTATCCCCGGCCCCCTGGAAGCATTTAAATATTTCCCTATTATTTGTTAGTATATGGTAGTCATAGCCGTTTCAGATGTACATCTGGATATTGAAGAGTCCGAGAAGGATAGGTTTAACGAGTTTCTGGAGTATCTCTTAGAGAGCGGTGAAGATTATGAGTTGGAAGTAGGTAAAAGGGATGCTTTCGTTCTGAACGGCGATATTCTCGACCTGTGGAGAAGGGACTGTGTAGGCTGTCCAAGTAGAAACTCTGAGACGATTGAGAAGATAAAAGCTCTCAATGAGAAGATGGAGGTTCATTACGTACTGGGAAACCATGATCAACATTACGGCGTGGGGATCGAACCTCAAAAAGGCGGGATAAGGCATGAAAAGGAAGTGATTTTAGAGATTGACGGTACAAAGATACAATTTATCCACGGACATCAGTTTGATCCCTTACAAAACGAGGTGTTTTCAGAGATTTTAACCCATTCCAGTGATTATTCAGGAAAATATGCCGATGAGGCTTGGAAAATAATTAGAGAGGGCGAAGGTTTTTTTGAGAGATGTATCGATAAGTTCAAGGACCTATTCACAAAGGAGAGATCTTGGAGAAAAGAAGTTTCCCAGGGAATGGATAAGGCCACGACAGTGATAGAACCTGGGGAGGCCGGGCTAATAGACAGAAAGGCTAAAGAAACCCTATACAAAACGGATAAAAGAGTAATTGGACATACGCACGACGAGTTTGTTTCGGAGGACAACAAAATAGCCAACACCGGTGCCTGGGTAAAAAAAGAAGGGGTTTACAATACGCTTGTTAGGGTAGATCAGGACGCCGTACTTAGATTGTTGAGGTACAACGGCTGGGACGATTTCGAGGAGATACCAAAGGTCTACAGTTTTTAGTGAACGCAGTGGGAGAGAAAGTAATAGGTATCCCCCCAGATCTGCATCGTGACAAAATGGTGGAGTTCATTATAAACGCACAATGTTGCGATATTTTCTATGTTTTCTGAGTTTGTGAACCCATTAAAAACTTACAGAGCTCTCACCAACAACTTCTTAAATATAACCCACATAGTATAAAGGCAGGGCATGAAGGATTATAGTGAGAGAAAGAAAATGAAGGAAGAAAAGGAAGTTCCGGAGAGATTTAAGGGTCTCCTGGATGAGATGGAAGTTGAGTACTCAGAGGTCATCTTATTTGGAAGTAGGGCACAGGAGGAATCTGAAAAAGACAGCGACTGGGATTTTTTGGTAATCCTAAAGAGATCTGCGAGTTCAGAAGCCAAGAAAAAGTTGTGGGTAAAAATATATAAAAAATTCCATGAATGTTTCCCTTTTACATCTGTTGACATTATCCTAAAAGATGCAGACTCCTTTGAGAAGGAAAAAACAGTGGCCAATACCACCTCCAATGAAGTATATCTGGAGGGTGTTCAGGTATGAAAAGAGAGATAGTGCTACGCTGGATGCAAAAGGCAGAAAATGATCTGAAAATTGTTGAGCAACTAATCGAGTCCGAAGATGCACCAGCAGATATGCTCTGTTTTCACTGTCAGCAAGCAGTCGAGAAATACTTAAAAGCATATCTAACGTGGGTCGATCTCAGGGTAAGAAAAACCCACGATCTCGAAACTATTCTCAATCTCTGTATAAAAAAAGATAAAAAGTTTGAAAAATTGAAGAAGAAGAGAATCTCTGAGCTTACTATCTATGCAACTGAAGTAAGATATCCCGAGGAATTTATTGAAAGTACTGGTGAGGATGTGAGAGAGTCCTATCAGATGGCAAAAGAGGTAAAAATTTTTGTAATTAAAAGACTAAGAGAGACTGGATTGAAGGAGTTAAAATAAAAGAATGCTCTTACTGAGTTCTCTATCTCCCCCCATTAACCTCACAGAAAGGACATGAAAAAATGGTGGAGAACCGTCTCATCGCCTCAGATATGCTTCTTGGCCTCGCACCGACAATGGTAGAGTTCATCATGAACACACAACTTTGTTATGACATTTTTCTGCCGTGTTTTTTTTAAACCATTAACTTGAAAAAGATCAGAGAGGGTCTCAAAGTAAGGTAATATATGGGACATTTAAGGGACATTGCCGGATTGGGTGTGATTTTACGATGACAACTCCTTTGGCGGAGATGAGGTAATAGACAGGCACTACTCAAAAAGATACGCATACTCGTTGAACAGTGGGTCTCTTATAAACGCCTTTTCCGCCTCTTTTAAAGAATTGGGAAGCTCTTTGATGCCTTCTTTTTTCAGACGCGCCGTATCGTACTCGTAGGCATTGCCCTCCACGGGATCCGGAAGTTCCCCATCGCCGGAGAGGCCGGTCTTCAGAAGGAAAAAAAATGCAAGGTAGGGATTGCATGCCGGGTCCGGGGACCGTATCTCTATCCTTCCCGAGGGCGGAATCCGTATCAGTGTTGAGCGGTTGGAGTATCCCCAGCATACGTATCTGGGCGCTTCCTCCTTGCCAAACCGTTCATACGAGTTTTCCACAGAGTTTAAGACACGCGTCAGTCCATTAATATGATGCAGCTGTCCGGCTATAAATCTCTCTCCGAGTTCGGTTAACTTTTCGCTGCCAAAAAGATTTTTTCCGTTTTTTCGCAGCTCCTGGTGCACGTGCATCCCGGATCCCGCCTCCTCTTTGAATGGTTTTGGAAGGAATGAGACCTCCACATCGTGCTCATGTGCGATTCGTTGTGCTATCTCTTTGAAATAGATTACACTGTCCGCCGCCTCCAGTGCGTTTGTGGGTGCGATCTCTATCTCGTACTGGGCCTTTCCGTTCTCGTGATGGAACTTTTCTACCTTTATTCCCGCTCCTTCCAGAAAAACGGCAAACTCATCCAGCAGTTTGTGGCCGAGAGAGTCAAAGGTAGAATTGAGGTATGTGTACTCATCTATAATCTCCCCGTCTTTCGTTAGAAAGAACTCCATCTCCGGTTTAAGGATATACTCTTCCTCATAGCGTTCCAGCTCATTTTTCAGAAGCGAGCGTGTGCATTTCTCATAGGGTTTTCCGTTGGGATAAGTAATATCGCAGATAAGCGAGCCTACCTTTCGTTCACCGTTTATAATCTTAAATGTGGATGGATCAGGCCTGAGTTTCATATCGCTGTTAGCGATTTTGCCAAACTGTGGTATCGAGGAGCTGTCGAATCCGATGCCCTGTTCCACTGCCTTTTCGATCTTACTTTCTGTTATGGAAACAGCGTACATTGTTCCGGATATATCTACAAATTTTAATCGGATAATTTTAATTTCATTATCTCTTATGATTCCCTCCATATCTTTGAACATAACATCTATTATGAAAAAAAGTATAAAAACCTTACGAAAGACCCTAAATGGACATTTGAAGGGATTTAATCGAAAAAAGAAGTAATGTGTTCATTTTTTTCGCATTCTTTTGCTAAAATCGATTATAGTTATAGCAAAAATAAGATCATGTGTAAAATGGCAGTATGAGTATAGCTAAGATATCGAGTTCGTCGGAAGTTCTGAAACGTGAAAGGGGTCAAGGATACTCAAGCAGTAGCTGGATCCCGGATCTCTACGCCCCCATTGAGAGGGCATGAGATAGCTTTCTCATTTTTGCGAAACCGAGAAGTTTTTAGAAAAGAAGAGAAAAAATAAACTTTTCTGTGCAAAAAAGCTCATAAATAGAGCTTTAACAGTAATATTAGTGATAATCGTGATGGAAATAGAAATAATAGGATTTAATGAGCTGTGCGAGATAAAAAACAAGGCAAAATATTACTCTAAACTGAGGTGATAAATATGTTCGGACCTGAGATAGAATATATGGTAGTGCAAGAGTGGAGACGAAAAGTGAGAAATAAATAAATTTTTTATTTTTTATTGTATGGTTATCCTTTTTCTATCCCTTCTTTACTCATGCTCATGGAGATGGCAATAAAAGGAGATCATCTGTAACAAACAAAAGGTACTAATAGGGATTGTATGAGCTTGTTATATGATCGTGGAAAACATAACAAAGGATACATCCATAGAGAATATTGAGATGGCAGACTCATTTTTTGCCAAAATGAAGGGGCTCATGCTCAAAGAAAAAGGGAGAGTCCTGTTGAAATTCCACAGAGAGGGTAAGTATCAGATATGGATGGCGCTTATGCGATTTTCCATTGACATCATCGGTATAGGCAAAGAAAGAAGAGTCGTTGATATTATGAAGGCGGTGCCGCTCTCCTTCAACCCAAAAACATGGAAACTCTATACGCCAGAAAAATGTAGGTACATTCTCGAGATTGAAGATGGACTGGCGCAGAAAAAAGGATGGTCGGTCGGTGACTCTCTCAGCTTTGCGCAGGAATAGTTTTTACGATAGCTCGTGAGATAGAGGAGGACCCTATGAACGATGAAATAGAAATTGGGACTACCACAATCCGTTACAGTATAATCCGGAGTAACCGGAAAACCCTGGGAATCAAACTGGGCATTGAAGGGATCGTTGTCAGAGCGCCAGCTCATCTATCTTCGAAAATTATACGGGAAAAGGTGCGAAAAAAAGGAGACTGGATTCTGAGAAAACTGGAGAAAATAAACGAAATTGAGCCAAAACCTGCTCCAAAGGAGTTCATGAGCGGCGAAAAACTGCCCTATCTGGGAAGAAGATACAGATTGAAGGTTAATAAAGCAAATAATGGATCCGGAGCTGTGGGTGTAAAACTCTACCACGGAGAATTTTATATTAAAGTCCGTCCACAGATAGGCGAGAGTGAAAGAAGAACGAAAATACGACAAGCACTAATTAACTGGTACAGATCGCACGCCAAAAAGAAAATTTTGGAAAGAGTAGAGAAATATCAATCCAAAATTGGTGTAACGC
>JAYEIH010000002.1:0-6160 GCA_034659995.1 Methanobacteriota archaeon | reverse complement strand
GGGTGCGCTGGCAGTGATATTCATACCCGTAGGAACAAAGATAATCCGATGGAAGGAGCTTTGATACGTTCTTTTTTTTATTTTATATTTTTATTTTCCAAAGAGAAAACCATAAAAAGAAAGAGATCTAAGAGTATTCATGATAGAGGGTAAGGTTTTCAAATACGGGGACGATATAAATACGGATGTGATCTATCCTGGGAAATATGTCTATACAATAATGGATCCCGAGGAGATGGCAGAACATGCGATGGAGGACTTGGATCCGGAGTTTTTGGAGAAGGTGAGCGACGGCGATATTATTGTAGCAGGAAAGAACTTTGGTTGCGGTTCCTCGCGGGACCAGGCGGTGAGATGTTTGAAACACGCAGGGATCTCTGCTATTATAGCAAAATCATTTGCCAGAATATACTATAGAAACTGCTTGAACAATGGAGTTCTCCCAATCATTTGTGAAGAAGCCTCTGAGCAGATAGAAGAAGGAGGGACTGTGCGTATCGATATTTTAAAAGGTGAGATTTTTACGAAAGACAGAGAGTTTAATTTTGTTCCCTTCAGCGAGTTCATAATGGAGATTGTGGATAGTGGAGGACTTTTAGAGTATACGAAAAAGGTGGTATAATGCATAAGATTGTAAGACTTCCAGGAGACGGAATAGGAAAGATAGTTTTGCCAGAGGCCATCAGGGTTCTGGATGCAGTGGATTTTAATGCGGAATATATAGATGGCGATATCGGTTGGAAGTTCTGGGTGACTGAAGGGGATGCACTTCCCCGGCGAACAATAGACCTGCTGGAAAAGTACCGTATTGGACTTTTTGGCGCCATAACATCAAAGCCTAAGGACGTGGCAGCAAAAGAGCTCTCACAAGAGCTGCAGGGAAAAGGATATGTCTACTACAGCCCTATTGTTCGGCTTAGGCAGCATTTTAACTTGGATCTCTGCATAAGACCGTGCAAGTCCTTTAAGGGAAATCCGTTGAACTTCATAAGACGTGCAGGAGATGGGATTGAGGAACCTGAGATAGATGTAGTTGTTTTTAGACAGAATACGGAGGGACTGTACTCGGGAGTGGAATGGACCGATCCTCCACAAGAAGTGAGAAAAGCACTGGAGACCCACCCCAAGATGAAGAGTTTTAAGGACGTTCCCGGGAAGGATCTCGCGATATCGGCGAGGATATTTAGCCGGCAGGCATGTCAGCGAATCCTTACCGAGGCCTTTAAATACGGTGATACGTTTGGGTATGAATCCGTGACTGTAGCGGAGAAGCCAAATGTTATTCGTGAGACCTCGGGCATGATGAGGGAGGAGGCGATGAAGATTGCTGAGGACTATCCCGATATAGAGCTGCACTTTACCAATATCGATGCCCAGATGATGTGGATGACAAAGAACCCTGGGGATTATGGTATCATCGTTGCGGGGAATATGTTCGGAGATATCGTTTCCGATGGATTTGCAGGACTTACGGGAGGACTTGGTTTTGCACGAAGTGCCAATGTGGGGAAGGATTGTGCTCTATTTGAGCCCACCCACGGCTCTGCGCCAAAGTATGCCGATCTCGATCCCTCTATTGTATCCCCGTTTGCCATGATCCTTTCGGCGGCGATGATGCTGGATCATCTCGAAGAGTATGCGAAGGCAGAGAGGATACGAAATGCCGTTTCCCACGTGATTGCAGAGGGAAAAATTCTTTCTTACGACATGTTGAAGCTCAGAGGAGGGCCAGATGTCCTTAAGAAGGGCGCTTCTTCCACCTCGGAGATTACCGATGCGATAATAGATAAGCTGTAAAAATGTTACAATGTCTTTCATGGATGATATTTTACCATCGTACGCCGTAAAAAAGCTTGAAAAACAGGGGATTACAGAGTTATTTCCTCCGCAGAAAAAGGCAGTGGAGAAGGGCATATTGGAGGGAAATAACCTTGTCCTTGCCGTTCCCACGGCCTCGGGCAAAACGTTAATTGCGCTGATCGCTATTCTCGATCATATAAAAAAAGGGGGGAAGGTTGTGTATATTGTCCCCTTGAGAGCATTGGCAGAGGAGAAATATAGAGAATTATCGGAGTTCTGTAGCTGTGTATTGTCTTCCGGAGATTATGACTCGGATGATAGGCATCTTATGGAGCATGACTGCATTGTCACCACCAGCGAAAAATGCGATTCTCTTCTCCGTCATTCGAGACGATTTTTCGATGATGTAAGCCTCGTCGTTGCGGATGAGGTACATCTGATAGACTCAATGAACAGAGGACCGACGCTGGAGATGACGCTCTCAAAGCTGAAGGACAAACATATACTGGCTTTATCCGCAACCATCTCCAATGCGCGAGAAATTGCCGACTGGTTGGATGCTCGCCTTGTTTACTCGGAATGGAGGCCCGTGCCATTGAAAACAGGGGTCTGTGTGAAGAATAAGATATACTATGACGATGAAATGAGAGAGATACCCTTTAAAAGAGATCCCATAACCTCGCTCTGCCGCGAGACCGTCAGTGAGAATGGCCAGGTTCTTATTTTTGTCAGTACGCGAAGATCTGCTCAGGCTGCGGCGCGAAAGCTTGCTCGGAACAACTTTGCCGGAGTTGACGCAAGTTTTTCAAATACAGAGACCGGAAAGCTTCTGGAAAAGTATGCACGGGGAGGTGTGGCCTTTCACCATGCGGGACTGGCAAGGAAAGATAGAAAAAAGATCGAGGAATATTTTAAGGAGAATAAGCTGAAGGTCATCACTGCGACACCGACGTTGGCAGCCGGAGTTAACCTTCCGGCAAGAAGGGTTATTATAAGAGATTACAGTAGATATACCGATTTGGGATATAGAAAAATTCCCGTGCTGGAGATAAAACAGATGATGGGCAGAGCCGGAAGACCAAAATATGATAGGGAGGGGGAAGCTCTCATGATAGCCAAAAATGAGGAGAAAAAAGAGATGCTCTTTGATACCTACATCAATGAAGAAACAGAACCGATCACCTCCAAACTCGCCAATCCTACGGTTATGAGAACCCATATTCTTGCGTTAATAGCGTCTAACTATGTAACCAGTGAGGAATCTCTGAAGGAATTTCTCAAAAAAACCTTTTACAACTATCAGTCCAACCTTGCAGATGTTTATGATAATATAGAGGGCATCATTGACTTTCTAGAAGAAAACGATATGATAAAGGATTACAGGGCGACACTGTTTGGAAGGCGTGTTTCCTATCTCTATATCGATCCAAAAACTGCAATAATCCTTAGAGAAGCCTTACAGGAAGAGATGACGCCATTTGGCATAGCCCATGCTGCTGCCTCCAGCCCGGATCTCTACTCGCTGTATCTGCGGAAGAATGATTTTGAGGAGTATGACTCTCTTGTCCTTGAAAGAAAAGAGGAGTTTCTTATTGAGGTACCGGATTACTGGTATGAGCCCGAGGAGTATGAGATCTTCTTATCAAGGGTTAAAACGGCATCCTTATTTGACGATTGGATGGCCGAACTGGATGAAGAGGAGATAATAAAGAAATACAATACATATCCTGGGGATTTTTACAGATTAAGACAGACAGCGGACTGGATTCTTTACTCTTTTATGGAAATAGCAAAACTCTTTAGTTACTCTTACAGAGACATAGAAAATGTTAGAAAAAGAATGAAGTACGGTGTTAAAGAGGAGCTTCTTCCGCTGGTGAGAATAAAGAATATAGGAAGGGTCAGATCGAGGAAGTTATTTAACAACGGCATTCATAACATGAGAGATATACGAAGTGCAGATGTTGGGACATTAAAAAGGATTCTCGGAGAGAACTTAGCGGGGAAGCTGAGGTAGAAACCTTTTTATTTTTCTTCTCAGAGAGGGATTATGGAGGAAAAGATCGCGCTCGTCACCGTTTTTATATCCTCGGTTCTGCTTGCTTCTTTCTTTATTCTTCCATTTGATCAGCTTTTAGGAGAGGATCCGTACTTTCACAGAGATGTTACAGAGTTTCTGGTGGATCATCAATCTCTTCCGCAGAATAATCTTGAGGAATGGTCCGGAGAAAAACCATACGCAGCATATTTGACGTTTAAACTGAAGACATATCCTCAGGGCTTTTACTTTATTCTTTATCCATTCCATAAGATACTGCGATTCTTCTCTATTTTCTTTTCCGGGCTCATAAGTATTTCTATTTATCTTTTTCTATCAAAGTACTCCAAGGAGGCGGGGATACTCGGAGGAATACTCGTACATACGCCTAACTTTACCGCGCACTCCATACTTCTCCTTCCCGAGACCATAGGTCTGATCTCTATCCCCTTTATTCTCTATCTTTTTGAAAGGAAGTACTATCTCTCGGGCATCCTTCTCGGTCTCTTGCTCTATATCCATCCCTTCAGCGCCGTGATAGGGTGTTTCGGACTGATAATTATGGGCGGATTCAAAAAAGAGTTCAAGAACCTTGGAATTGCTCTTGGTCTCAGCGTTCTCATCGCACTTCCGTATATTGCTCTCATAATGGGGGAAAAGATCAATGTCGGTTATCAGCTGGGAGTTCACCTCTCTCTTGAGATCTACACTCTCAAGGAGTACGTGAAATTCTTTGGCATTCTGATCGTCTCCCCGCTCTTTTTCTACCTCTCGTGGAAGAAAAAAGATTATCTCTCCCTCATTATCCTCTCGTTCCTCATCGTTCTCTCGGTGGTGAGGGTCACGAGAGTGCCGACAGAACGATTTTTTGCCTATCTTTCAATATTTTTAGCAATTATTGTGGCAAAACGAGTTGTTGAGATAAACCATCTCAAAATAAAGTATGCACTAATATTTTCTTTGATTGTTATCTCGTTTGCTCAGAATTACTGGATATTTGGGGCAATAGGGCCCTCCACAAGAGAGGTTGAGTCCTGGGAGTTTTTAAATGAGAGCTCCCTTGAAGAAGCCACAGTATTAGGATGGGACAGATATCCCCAGATATTTACCGTGAGGAGAGAGATATTCTTTTCCAAGGAGGCATATAAAGATTATAAAGGCTTTGATTATGTCTCTCCGGATGCCAATGTACTCGTGTACAAAAGAGCATTCCTGAACTCCCTCAAAGAAGATAAAATATACGATAATAAGGTTGGACTATGGCATATCGATGACTCATAGAACGTTATACCCTTCATCCAGTGCCCCGAGATCGAGTTCTAGAAAATTTTGCGGGATCTTTTCCTTGAGTACCTCTTTAATATCCTCCTTATCAAACGGGAGTTTTTCTCCCTTTTTACAGAGTGCACCGATCATGATAATGTTCATCACTATGGGATTTCCCAGTTTTTTTGCTATCTTGTATGCATCGAATCTATGGAGTGTGCAGTATGACTCAATTTCGCGGAGAACTTCCTCAGGATTGGGGTACTCTGCCTCTCCTATGGATACCGTGACAGGAACAACGGGTTTTTCATTTACCACAGCCACTCCATCTTCTTTCATGTACTTTATCTGCCGCAGTGCCTCCACAGGCTCAAATCCCAGGAGATAATCGCATCTGCCTTCGGGTACCAGTGCCCCGTATATGTCTCCTATTCTAACGTGTGACGTAACAGCACCCCCTCTCTGTGCCATTCCATGGGTCTCGCCTATCCGTACCCTGTGATCCTTATCCAATGCAGCCTTTGCCAGTATCTGAGATGCCAACAGGTTTCCCTGCCCTCCAACTCCGGATATGATTATGTTCGTTTTCATGAGATCACCTATGATGTTTAGTCGAGGAGAGTTAAAAAGGTTTGTCATTGCCGTTATCCAAACCTTTATAAATGTACAAGGAGAGTTTTGAGCATGAGGAGGGATTTATTTTGCCGTCCCGGACTCAGCTAAAGATGTGCTGGAAGCATTGGCAGAGGAGGATGGGGTATCCTCTAGGAGCATAGCTGAAAGAATAGGCATGCCGGGCAGGACAGTTCGGTATGCTTTGAGTATCCTAAGGTCTAATGATTTTGTGAAGATGAGAATTGTTCTTGGTGACACAAGAAGAAAAATCTATGTTCTTAATGAGGAAGCCGTAAAGAGCCCCTTGTTCCACCCGTTTGATCGTTAAGTTTTTATAGAAAACCCGTTAAGACCAAAATCTATAAAAACCAAAAGCTTTTAAATAGTATAGAAGATAGATTTTAAGTTATTGAAATAGGAGGTAATTAGAATGGCAAAGGA
>JAYEIH010000001.1:0-6239 GCA_034659995.1 Methanobacteriota archaeon | reverse complement strand
CGTTGTGCATTGGCATTGAGTGAGTTCGTATCCGTAAGTATCACAGGAACATCAGCCTTATGCGAGTATGCCTCAGCTATAACATGATCTATTACCACATCACTGCCGTTCCTTACTACAACGGCATCGTATGTATCCGCCCTGACCGTACTGA
Source organism: Methanobacteriota archaeon (assembly GCA_034659995.1). Taxonomy (GTDB): domain Archaea; phylum Methanobacteriota_B; class Thermococci; order Methanofastidiosales; family B48-G16; genus JAYEIH01. Next base: position 6,085 of record JAYEIH010000001.1, on the reverse strand, counting down.
ATAACAGGATCACGAGTATCAGTACAAGTTTTTTCATGATAGTTATATGAAAGGATAGTTTATTAATGTATACGGTTGGCTTCTTACTTCCCAAAGGGACGCCAGTACCACACAGTTCCACGGAGGGGGCACCTATTATTAGTTAGCGTTCTACTTTTAGAAAAAAGAGGGATCATGGTATATTTGAATTTTTTTAATCCGTAAGACTTATATACTTTTTTTGTATAGAGAGCAGAAAAAAGCTCAAAAAAGAGGATAACATGAAAAACGGGAGATTAGTTGTGATAGGTGGAGACGCTGCCGGGATGAGTGCGGCAAGTAAGGCCAAAAGAGAAAATCCCGGATTAGATATAGTTGTATTTGAAAAACAGCGGTTTGTTTCTTTTGGACTTTGTGGACTTCCTTACTATGTCTCTGGGACAGTGAAAAAATTAGAGGATTTGCTTACAATCTCCCCAGAAGAGTTTCGAGAGAAGCGAAATATAGACGTCAGGTTGAATGATGAAGTCATCAAAATTAATCCCGACAAAAAGAGTGTAACGGCAGTAAATGAAAAGGGAAAAGAGCATAAAAAGAAATATGACAAACTACTTATCGCAACAGGTGCCCAAGCAAGGATTCCTCCCTTGGGCGGCGTTGATCTAAGGAACATATTTACGCTCCACTGGCTGGAAGATGGAAAGAAAATTAGAACATTTGTCAAAGAAAAGAATCCAAAAAAAGTGGCTGTAGCCGCTGGATATATAGGGTTAGAGATGGCTGAAGCCTTTAAAGAGATGGGGCTGGAGGTAGTCATCTTGGCTAAGTACAACCATGTTCTCCCCATGATTGACCAAGAAATAGCTGAACCGCTGGAAAAGGAACTTAGAAATCATGCTGTAGAAATACGAAAGAACTCCGAAATACTCGGGTTTGAAGGAAATGAAAGAGGAGAGGTTCAGAAAATTATCACTAAAAACGGTGAGGTGGAGGTGGACTTTGTTCTGTTAGGGACGGGCGTTGAACCTGCAACAGATCTAGCTAAAGAGGCCGGTATAGAGCTTGGAGACTCAGGAGGGATACAGGTCAACGAGAGGATGGAAACAAGTATCAAGGATATTTACGCTGCAGGGGACTGTGTTGAAACTACCCATATAGTCTCTGGAAAAAGAGTTAATATGCCTCTGGGCGACATAGCCAATCGCCAAGGAAGGGTTGCAGGCATAAATATTGCCAATGGAAATGCTTCCTTTCCCGGTATTTTGGGGACTGCCATCAGTAAGGTCTTCAGCTTGGGAGTTGCTCGTACCGGAGTAAGTGAAAAAGAGGCCGGAGAAGCGGGGTTCGAGTTCATTACGTCTACAATCACAGCCAGTTCTCGCGCTTTTTACTATCCCGGAGGATGCCCAATCACCATAAAGCTTATTGTAGAAAAACAAACAGGAAGATTGCTGGGGGCTCAGATAATTGGCAAGGAAGGCGTATCGCAACGAATTAATGTATTTGCTTCCCTTATCTATAACAAAACAACTGTTCAAGAAATTCAAAACCTTGATCTTGCATATGCACCTCCGTTCTCTCCTGCATGGGACCCTATCCAGACCGCAGCTAAGGTTGCCTCGGGCAGGATAGAATAAAAAAAGTGCATGAAAGCAGCAGTTCGAAATGCGTGCACAGGGAATACCAGCCTTACTCTGCACCAAAATGAATAAAAGAAAGAGGGGTGTTGATAGATATATGACGGATAATCCTCATGGAGACAGTCAAGAAACCTTTCATAGGTACTTCCCCTACTCATCTCTCAGGAAGGGCCAGGAGGAGTTCATGGGGTTGATCCATAGAAATGTAAAGATCGGGAAAAATGTTGCAATAGAGGCTGCTACAGGATTTGGAAAGACCCCTGCCGTTTTATCCTCCGCTCTGCCGATAGCCGATGAAAAGGCGAAAAAGATCGTATACTGCTGCAGAACGCACAAACAGATGGACAGAGTCATTGAAGAACTAAAAGAAATAGGAAAAGAAAAAAATGTCTCAGGAGTCTCTCTGCGAGGAAGGAGGGAGATGTGTTTGAATCCTCTGGTAACGGATTTTTCAGGGGATACGGCGTCGGCCATGCGGGTGTGCAAACTGCTGAGAAAGGAAAACAAGTGCAAGTTTTATAACAATGTAAAGGAAAATGAGGATCTCGTCTTTAAGTTGACACTGCAATTTTCAAAGGGGGCGGTAAACTCCATTGAGATCAAGAGAGTCTGCAGAGATAACGCTCTCTGCCCTTATGAGGTGGTAAAAGAAGTATTGAGAGAAACGGACCTCATATCATGCTCTTATTACTACCTATTCCATTCCGGAATCAGAGATAATTTTCTAGAGACAATAGGATGCAAGCTTGAGGATCTCATAATTATACTTGATGAGGCGCATAATCTACCTGAGCTGGCAGCCAATCTCGGAACATGCAGAGTATCACTGGCCTCACTGCAGGGGGGAATAAATGAGGCCGCAGAGTACGAAGAGGATGAAATACTTGCATTCCTGGAGATTATGTACGAGGTAATAGTCTCAGTGCCCGATGAAATACAGCTGGAAGAGGAAGCGCTCCTCACCTATCAGGACCTCATCTCACGGCTCACGGGAAAAAGATCGCAGTTTGTTCATGTGAAAACGGAGAAGGCAATAAAAAGTTTTTCGGAGTATATGATCAAGCGGGGAGAAGAAATACAAAAGGATAAATTAAATCATGGAAAACCTCCGCGATCGTTTATTCACAGCTGCGGCGTATTTGTTTCCAACTGGATAAATGTACGAGAAAGAAATGATTACTGTTACCTTATCGAGCAATATACCACCAGAGGGGGGGTGGCATCATTTCGTTTGAGTGTCCTCGATCTTGACCCGCGTAATATTACGAGGCAGGTTTTCTCATCTGCCTATGCCATCGTCTCTATGTCAGGAACACTGACACCCTTAAAGGCTTTTTGTGATATTATGGGGCTGAAAAACTGCGAATCCAGAATTTTTGACACTCCGTTTAAAAGAGCAAATATGCTCACCTTAATCTCGAAGGGCGTTACAACGAAGGGACCGTACAGAGATCAGGAGATGTACAAAAAGTACGTCCGAAAGATACTTGAGATCGTGGATGCCGTGCCAAAAAATGTCGGTATTTTCACGGTCTCTTACAATGTTCTGGAAGGAATTCTATCTGCAGGACTCCAGCAGACTATTGAAAAGCCGCTTTTTGTTGAGAGCAGAGGTTCGAGTTCAGGTGAAAATGATGTCCTCATCAGAGAGTTTAAATCGCATGCGAAGAAAAACGGCGCGGTGCTTCTCGGTGTCATGGGGGGAAGAAACGCAGAGGGTGAGGATTACCCGGGAGACGAAATGAATGCCGTTGTCCTCGTGGGTGTTCCCTACGCACGGCCAACGGCGCAGGTTAAGGCACAGATACGGTATTATAAGGAGGTTTTTCCCGGAAAGGGAAAGTACTACGGGTATTATCTTCCAGCCCACAGAAAGCTAAATCAAGCCGCGGGAAGAGCGCACAGGCTGCTCAACGACAAAGCCAGCATAATCTTCCTGGATTACAGGGTGGGCCAATCTTTTGTACGAAAAAACCTCTGCAGATGGATAACGGACAGATTGAGGATCCTTGAAGACAAGGAGGGTGTTCTGGGGAAAATACTCAATGTGTTTTTTGATCTGTGAAACCAAAACCTTTAAAAGGTCTTTCCGATACAGTAATCAGAAACTCCGCAAAATGTGGCAAAGGCCGAATAACTACACAAGTAAGCTTGTGTAGTAAGATCACAACACGGGTGTTGTGATCGTTATAAGGAGGAGATAGAATGAGTTTTTATAAGTATGTACGTGAAGCATGGAAAGATCCGGAAAAGAACATAAAAGAGATATATAAGCAGAGAATAATACAATGGAACAAAGAGGGTACTGCTGTACGGGTGGAAAGACCCACGAGAATTGATAGAGCACGGCAGCTGGGATATAAAGCAAAAAAGGGATATGTTATAGTAAGGGCAAGGATCAAAAGAGGCGGAAGATTTAAAACGCGCCCCAAGTCCGGAAGAAGGGCGAAAAGGATGGGTCTCAAAAAAATTACACCGAAAAAAAGCCTGCAGTGGATTGTAGAGGAACGAATAGCAAGAAAATATCCCAATCTCGAGGTTTTAAACTCCTACTGGGTCGGTGAAACGGGAAAACATAAATATTTCGAGGTCATTTTGGTGGATCCTCACCACCCGCAGATAAAAAACGATCCGAGGATCAACTGGATATGCAAAAAACAGCACAAGAATAGGGCTCAGAGGGGACTCACCTCTGCAGGAAAACGGTCAAGAGGTCTCTTAAACAAAGGTAAGGGTGCGGAAAAGCTGAGGCCGAGTGTCTCTGCAAATACTAAATAGAGGCAGGTAAATGATCGGATGGATCAAAATAGAAAGCTTCTGCCAGAGTACAGAAAGTGAGGAAAAGGTATTAAAAGCTTTGAAAAACTTATGCGATGTACAGTTCAAGGAAGAGACAACAGTTGGCCATTATGGAAACCCTATTGGTGTATTTAAAGCTAAAATAAAAGATAAAAAGAAAATAAAGGATTCTTTAACCTTTTTAAATGAGACCGACATGAAACCGGTAGACTCTATCGGAGAAAAAATAGACAGAAAGGGGAGATTTCACCTGAGATTGGATAAACAGAAACTGTATGCCGGTGATTACGCTTTAGACGCCAAAGGGGATGTCCATATCACAATAAAATTTATTACCTATCCTTTGAAACGAAATAAAGTGATTAAAAATGTCCAGAAGATACTCGGCAATTGATTTGAGGGGCTATCCTAATGAGATGTATGAAAAAGTTTACACCCCAAAAAAGATACGATCGCCAACGGACGAAGAAACAGTCGAGATCTGTGTAACGAAGAGATCCGAACTCAGAAAACTCTTACGAAAACTAAAAAAACAGAAACTGATCTTTGCAAGAGGGGGGGATATCAATCTCAACAGAGGGGTTGTACGGGAGAAACGAGTGGGTGTTCTGAGCAGACCGTACCCTATAGACGACATAACCGCCAGAGAGGCTGCAGACAACAGAATAGCCTTTGAGATCAACACAGAGGACATAGTGAAAACACGAGGATACAAAAGAGCAATGCTTGTGAAAAAGCTCAAAAACACGGTGAGAATTGCAAAACTCTGTCATGCTCCTATAGTAATAACCTCGGGATCCAAAGACGAGTACAGTATAAAATCTCCACGAACGCTTGTGGCCTTTGGAAAAATTCTTGGGCTGGAGTATCATGAAGTAAAATCGGCAATATACAATGTACCTAAGATGATCCTTCGAAAGGGAAGAAAATGAAAGTGAAAAACAAAAAAAGTTCAAAAAAGAAGAAAAGGTATATCCTCTTCAAGCCACTATGGGGAGATAACTTTAAAAGGAAGGATGTTATTAAATTGATATGGAACTCAGCCTTACGGTTCTGGGGAGAGCTTGGAACTGCAAACCTGGGTTTATGGGTAGTAGATATTGATGAAGAAAAGAGAATAGGTATTGTACGTTGTAACATCAAAAGTGTTGATAGGGTTATATGTATCCTTTCACTGATAAGACATAACAATAAAGGGATACTGGTCCTTGGTGTTTCAGGCACGATGAAGGCATTGAAATCATCGTATGGACCGTAAGTCCACTGTGTCTGAGATATGAGGCGTAAAATGATATGTGAAGGAGTGGAGCAAGGATGGTTAGTATAGATGATGCGACTATTGCACGGTTGAAAACACATGGGGAAAGATTTGAAATTCTTGTAGACCCCGATAAAGCCTTAAAATTCGAGAAAGGGGAAAGTACAGGGAACTTTTTGGTTACCAACTATGTATATGAAGATGCGCATAAGGCAAAAAAAGTATCGCAAGATCTTTTAAAGAAAATTTTTAACACCACAGATATCGATGAAATAGCTAGAAAAATCGTAAAAAAGGGTGAACTACTCTACACAACAGAGCAGAGAAAGGAAATGCTCGAAGAAAAGAAAAAGAGTATAATAGCAGAACTCTCAAAGGGAATCGATCCAAAAACAGGACATCCGCATCC